>JAEERM010000111.1 GCA_016285835.1 Fibrobacter sp. | reverse complement strand
TTGCCATGTTGCCCTTTGCCCGCATGCGGGCATGCCTGGATGCGGGTACGCCCCCGTTGGCGGACAGGGGACAGTCCCCCGTCTGCATGTATAGACGTTTATGCGGGGAAATTTTTCCGGGAATTTGAGGCAAAAAAATGTTTTCGTCGAGCAAAAAAAGGTTCACAGGTGGTTTTCTGTTTATACAGAAACAGGCAGTCTTAATGCAAAAGGCCGCCCGAAGTAAAAAAAATCGGGCCGGCTTCGCCGGCCTTTTTGGAGGGGACTTGGCGGTTGGCAACCTAGTCCCTAAGGCAACGAACTGAGAACCCGAGGTTCTTGTCGTAGTCCAGGTACCCACGGTCGCTGCTGTAGTCCAAGTCCATGTAGTGCGCGATCTCCGTAGAACTCCAGAAGTACGCGTGGTCGCCCTCGTCGTCGAAACCATCGTAGTACCTGTAGCCAGCAGGCAACGCCGAGAATCCAAAGTTATCCGTGCCATTGCCATTTTTTTTCCAGCCTTCCGTCCAGCCTTCCGTGGACTTTAGCATTATTCCACCAGCTGCATCGCGCAAAGTAATCCATTCGACTATGCTGGGCAGGTGCCAACCTTCAGGGCATACGCCTCGAACTTTGACGATGCCGAGGTTGCAGATTTCCCCATAGCCGCAACCATTGGCCGAATTACCAGGTATAATACCAGCGCTATCCATTGCGGCAGCCCAGGTGTAGAGGCGACCGTATTTGGCACAGTTGGCAGCATCATTGTCATAGCACCAGCTAGTGGAATCGGAGTAGTAAACCAAATTCGAATCCGTTGACGACACATATTTAAAGGGAACGCCAGTGTAAGCATAGTTCAAATTTTCCGCCATCCACCACTGTTCGCCAATTTTCACAGTCTTGTAAGTCTGCCCGTCCCGGTCGTCAGTCAGGGTGCCATATTCGCAGTTGTCCTCAGTCGCGGTTTTGCAAGGTGAAGCCAAAGAAACTGTAGAAACATCGGGATTCGACGAATTATTTTTTCCTGAGCTATTGGACTTGCCGTCCGATGACTTTTTCTCCAAATCCGACTCAATCTCCTTAGTCAACGAATCGTCTACAACCCAGAAACCATTTTTATAGACATAAGCCTTCTTCTCATCTTCCACATAAGCGGTCGAGCCTTCCCGCTTGTCCGTACAGACGGTCAAGTCCTCGAAGGTGGAAACGACGGTGTCGACCATTTCGGCAAGTTCTGCATCCCTGGCGGGGTCGGTTCCCTTGCTGTCGCCACCGCAAGCCGCAAGCGCAAGCAACAAGGCCCACAAAGCAAGACCGACAAAGAAACGACTCATGATACCCCCTTGGCGACACTCATTCGGGAATGAATCTATAATTTTATTCGCTAAAAACAAGGGCAAGCCCCCAAAGGGATAGAAAAAGACCGCATTTTGATGCGGCCTAAAAATAGACGGCCTTAAGGCCGCCCGAATTCACTCAAAAGTACAGACTACAACTTGCGGATCTGTTCTTCGGAAAGGCCGGTATTCCGCACAATAATTTCCATCGGGACGCCATCTTTCAGCAAACCCTTCGCGATTTCAATAGCCGCCTTGGGGCAATCTGTAAGGAGATCCCCGCCTCCGCGGGGATGACAAGGGAAACGAACATGCTATACTTGTCTTCCCCGACTTGGTCGGGGACCTCCTTTTCCAGCCAAACAAGCACATGCATTTTTTAAAACTTCATCCGTCACGCCAATGGATTCGGCAAGATCATCCCAATCCGCATTCGTCTTCTCGATCAAATTCATTTTCCACAGGCGATTCCATCTCTTAAGGCGTTTTTCCCTAGCAATTGTGTCCATTCGTTACACCCGTATAAAAAACGGTATGGTATTTATTCGTGAGAATATAGACATAGTAGTTGTAGTTCATAAGACTTTGCCTTCAAGAAGAACATGGAGATCCCCGCCTTCGCGGGGATGACAAAGTGAGGGTATAGCGAGGATGACATAGCGGAAAGGTCGCGGGGATGACAAAGTGAGGGTATAGCGAGGATGACATAGCGGAAAGGTCGCGGGGATGACAAAGTGAGGGTATAGCGAGGATGACATAGCGGAAAGGTCGCGGGGATGACAAGGAAGGGATGCGGGTACGCCCCCGTTGGCGGACAGGGGACAGTCCCCCGTCTGCATGTATAGACGTTTATGCGGGGAAAATTTTCCGGGAATTTGAGGCAAAAAAATGTTTTCGTCGAGCAAAAAAAGGTTCACAGGTGGTTTTCTGTTTATACAGAAACAGGCAGTCTTAATGCAAAAGGCCGCCTGAAGTATAAAAAATCGGGCCGGCTTCGCCGGCATTTTTGGAGGGGGCTTGGCGGTTGGCAACCTAGTCCTTAAGGCAACGAACTGAGAACCCGTAGCCCTTGTAGTAGTAGCTCAGGCGCGCACGGTCGTCGCCGTAGCCCAACTCCATGTGGTACGCGCTGGAGCTATAGGCCTCCGTAGAACTCCAGAAGTCCACGCTGAAGCCCTCGCCGCCGCAACCCCCATCGTAGTCGTTCCTGCCGCCAGCAGGCAACGCCGAGAAGGAATAGGCGTCCGAGCCATTGCCACTTGTGCCATCATAATCATCATTCCAGCCTTCCGTGGATTTTAGCATTGTTCCTGCGGTTGCCCACCCCCCAACTGCAGTGCGCAGGGCGTCCCATTCCGTGGTATCGGGCAGGTGCCAGCCTTTAGGGCACGCAATCTTGGCGGCGGAATGAATATAGAGCCGGCCATATTTTTCACAATACTCAGCACTATCATTGTAGCAGTAGCTTCCTGCTGCAAGATAGTTCAAGTTCTCCGCCATCCACCACTGTTCACCGATTTTTACGGTCTTGTAAGTCTGTCCGTCCCTGTCGTCCGTCAAGGTGCCATATTCACAGTTGTCCCCAGCCTCGGTTTTGCAAGGTGAAGCCACAGAAACTGTAGAAACCACGGAACTCGATGAACTATTTTTTTCTGAACTACTTGATTTATAGTCCTTAAGGCACCGAACTGAGAACCCGATGTCCTTGGGGCCGTAGTTCAGGTTCGCATTGTCGTAGCCGTAGTACAAGTACATGCGATACGCGTAGTAGCTATCGTACTCCGTAGAACTCCAGAAGTACGCGTCGTAGCCCTCTTTGAGGAAACCCCCATGGCTGTTCCTTAAGCCAGCAGGCAACGCCGAGAAGAAATAGGTATCCGAGCCATTGCCATTGTTTTTCCAGCCTTCCGTAGACTTTAGCATCTTTCCTGCGGTTGCCCCCCCCCCAACTGCAGTGAACAGGGCTTTCCATTCCGTGATATCGGGCAGATGCCAGCCTTCAGGACATACAATCATTGCCGCGCTCCACAGGTACAAGCGGCCATATTTAGCGCAATTAGCGGGGTCATTATCATAACAATAGCTGGAAGAGTCTTCTTCCGCGGTCTGCTGAATATATCTATAGTTCAAGTTTTCCGCCATCCACCACTGTTCGCCGATTTTCACAGTCTTGTATGTCTGCCCGTCCCTGTCATCCGTCAGGGTGCCATATTCGCAGTTGTCCCCAGCCTCGGTTTTGCAAGGTGAATCCACGGGACTCGATGGGTTATTTTTACCAGAACTACTAGACTTACCGTTCGATGATTTTTTCTCCGAGTCCGGCCGAACCGCCTTAGTCAACGAATCGTCAACGACCCAGAGGCCCTTTTTACAGACATAGGCAGAATCCTCGTCTTCAACATAAGCAGTTGCGCCTTCGTGATCCCTCGTGCAAGATGGCAAATCGTCAAAAGAGGGAACTACTGTATCGACATTCTCGCCAGATTCAGCATCCTTGGCAGAGTCGGAGTCCTTGTCCAGAATCAATTCAGTCAAGGAATCGTTGACTGTCCAACGCTTGCTTTCGCAGACACAAGCCTTCTTCTCGTCTTCTACATAGGCGGTCGTGCCTTCTCGCTTGTCTGTACAGACGGTCAAGTCGTCGTAGGTGGAAACGACGGTGTCGACCATTTCGGCTAGTTCTGCATCCCTGGCGGGATCGGTACCCTTGCTGTCGCCACCGCAAGCCGCAAGCGCAAGCGACAAGGCCCACAAAGCAAGACCTACAAAGAAACGACTCATGATACCCCCTTGGTGACACTCTTTCGGAAAATATACACTTTTTCAATGCATAGTCAACCTGAATAGATTGCTTCGGGACTGTTCGTCCCTCGCAATGACAAGGAGCGGCCTTTTTTAAAAGGAGATCCCCGCCTACGCGGGGATGACAAAGAAGGGATGCGGGTACGCCCCTGTTGGCGGACAGGGGACAGTCCCCCGTCTGTATGTATAGACGTTTTTGCGGGGAAAATTTTCCGGGAATTTGCAGTAAAAAGATGTTTTCGTCGAGCAAAAAAAGGTTCACAGGTGGTTTTCTGTTTATACAGAAAAGGGCAGCCTTAATGCAAAAGGCCGCCCGAAGTAAAAAAATCGGGCCGGCTTCGCCGGCATTTTTGGAGGGGGCTTGGCGGTTGGCAACCTAGTCCCTAAGGCACCGAACAGAGAACCCGCCGTACTTGCCGTAGTCGTGCAGCATCGCATCGTTGTGGTTGTAGTTCAAGCCCATGAGGTACGCGCCGCTGCTATCGTTCTCCGTAGAACTCCAGAAGCCCGCATCGTAGCCCTCGCCGTAGTAATCCCCACTGCCGTCCCTGAAGCCAGCAGGCAACGCCGAGAAGGAATAGGCATCCGTGCCGTTGCCGCTTGTCCCATCATTCCTATCATTCCAGCCTTCTGTAGACTTTAGCATTAATCCTATCCTCACCACATAGCCTACCGCATTGAACAGGGCGTTCCATTCCGTAATATCGGGCAGGTGCCAGCCTTCAGGGCATACACCACGAACTTTGACGTTGCCGAGGTTGCAGATTGTCCCATCGCCGCAACCATTGGCCGAATTACCAGGTATAATACCAGCGCTATCCATTGCCGCGCTCCACAGGTACAAGCGGCCATATTTAGCGCAATTAGCGGGGTCATTATAATAACAATAGCTGGAAGAGTCTTCTTCGGCACCTTCAAAAGTCTGCTGAATGTACCTGTAGTTCAGGTTTTCAGCCATCCACCACTGTTCACCGATTTTCACCGTCTTGTAAGTCTGTCCGTCCCTGTCGTCCGTCAAGGAGCCATATTCACAGTTGTCTTCTGTATCGATTTTGCAACCTAGAGGGACCGCAGAACTCGATGAGCTGTTTGTAGGAACAACGGAACTCGATGAGCTGTTTGTAGGAACAACGGAACTCGATGAGCTGTTTTTTTCTGAACTACTTGATTTATAGTCCTTAAGGCAACGAACCGATAACCCGTCGTACTTGTTACCGTTGATCGGGTACGCACTATCGTGGTTGTAGTACAAGCCCATGCCGTACGCGACGTTGCTATTGCGCTCCGTAGAACTCCAGAAGTACGCGGTGCGGCCCTCGTTGTTGAAATTCCCATAGCCGTTCCTGTCGCCAGCAGGCAACGCCGAGAAACCGTAGGCGTCCGTACCGTTGCCACTTGTACCATCGTAATCTTTCCAGCCAGACTGCGACTTGAGCTTCTTGCCTGTAGTGCTATCCCCGCCCACTGCGGTAAACAGTTTGCTCCATTCCGTGGTATCGGGCAGGTGCCAGCCTTCAGGACATACAATCATTGCCGCGCTCCTCAGGTACAAGCGGCCATATTTAGCGCAATTGGCAGGGTCATCATTATAGCAATAGCTGGAAGAGTCTTCTTCCGCGGTCTGCTGAATATATCTATAGTTCAAATTTTCCGCCATCCACCACTGTTCACCGATTTTTACGGTCTTGTAAGTCTGTCCGTCCCTGTCGTCCGTCAGGGTGCCATATTCGCAGTTGTCCGCAGCCTCGGTTTTGCAAGGCGAAGCCACGGGGCTCGATGGGTTATTTTTACCAGAACTACTAGATTTACCGTTCGATGACTTTTTCTCCGAGTCCGGCCGAACCGCCTTAGTCAACGAATCGTCAACGACCCAGAGGCCCTTTTTACAGACATAGGCAGAATCCTCGTCTTCCACATAGGCGGTTGCGCCTTCTCGCTTGTCTGTACAAACGGTCAAGTCGTCGAAGATGGAAACGACGGTGTCGACCATTTCGGCAAGTTCTGCATCCCTGGCGGGGTCGGTTCCCTTGCTGTCGCCACCGCAGGCCGCAAGCGCAAGCAACAAGGCCCACAAAGCAAGACCTATACAGAAACGAGTCATGATACCCCCTTGGCGACATTCATTCGGAAAATATACACTTTTTCAATGCATCGTCAACCTGAATAGATTGCTTCGGGACTGTTCGTCCCTCGCAATAACAAGGAGCGGCCTTTTTTAAAAGGAGATCCCCGACCAAGTCGGGGATGACAAAGGAATGCGCCGGGGATGGCACAGCCTTAGAAATGAATCACGCGGACCTTGATGACCTTGTCGAGCTTGCCGAGCTTCTCGATGATGGAGTCATCGACCTTGCTTTCGACGTCAACGAGGTTGTAGCCGATCTTGCCGTTGCTCTTGTTGCTGAACGAGGCGATGTTGATACCTTCGGCGCCGAACACCTTCGTGATTTCGGAAATCATGTTCGGGACGTCCTGGTTGATGACCACGACGCGGCTCTTGACGCCGGCGTGCGGGTGATCGACGAGGGCCGGGAAGTTCACCGAGTTGCGGACGCAGCCGTATTCGATGTAGTCCTTCAGTTCCTCAACGGCCATCACGGCGCAGTTCTCTTCGGCTTCTTCGGTGGAAGCGCCGAGGTGCGGGAAGCAGGTCACCTTGTCGTTCTTGATGAGGTCGGCATCCGGGAAGTCGCAGAGGTAGCCCTGGAGGGAACCGGAAGCGAGCATCTCGTTGACCGGGGCCATCTCGACGATGCCGCCACGGGCGAAGTTCATGATGTAGCTGCCCTTGAAGCCGGCGAGGTTCTTGCGGTTCAGGAGGTTTTCGGTCACGCCCTTGATGAACGGAACGTGAACGGTGAGGAAGTCGGACTTGGCGATGACTTCTTCAAGCGTAGCCGTTTCAACCTTGTTCGAAAGTTCGTGCATGTTGGCGGCGTTCGGATACGGTTCGTAAGCGAGCACGCGCATGTTCTTCCAACGGGCATAGTTGGCGACGAGCACGCCGATCTTGCCGAGGCCGATCACGCCGAGCGTCTTGCCAGCGAGTTCCATACCGGCAAACTTCTTCTTGCCGCTTTCGACGGTCTTGGCGAGGTCCGGATCGTTCACGTCGAGGCTCTTGACCCAAGCAGCGGCCTTATCCACGTTACGGACGGCCATGCCGAGCACGGTCATCACGAGCTCGGCAACAGCGTTGGCGTTTGCACCCGGCGTGTTGAACACGCAGATGCCCTTCGCGGAGGCCTTGTCGATGGTGATGTTGTTCACGCCAGCGCCGGCGCGGGCGACAGCCAGCAGGCCGTCGAAGTTATCGGTATCAACCTGAGCGGAACGCACCAAGATGGCATCCGGATTTTCGACGGAGTCGGAAACCTGGTAGAACGAGCCAAACAGGCTCAAGCCTTTCTTGGAAATGTTGTTCATCGTCTTAATAGTTGCCATTGTATTGTCCTTTGTTTAATGTTAAAAAGTAGGAAGTAGGAAGTAGGAAGGACTTTTGCTAACACTGTCTACTTCCTACTGTCTACTAAATCAAGGTTCCACCCAGCGACCACTTTCTTTTATCAAATTCACGAGTTCCTCGATGGCGTCCTCTTCGGGGATGTTCTTCTTGACCGCCGTCTTGCCTTCGAACAGCGTAATGCGGCCGGGGCCACCGCCCACGTAACCGAAGTCGGCGTCCGCCATCTCGCCTGGGCCGTTCACGATGCAGCCCATGATGCCGATGGAGATGTCGGAGAGGTGGCCGAAGCGGGCCTTGATCTTGCCCATCACCTGCTGGATGTCGTACAAGGTACGGCCGCAGCTCGGGCAGCTGATGAAGTTCGTCTTGCTGCGGCGGCAGTAGGCAGCCTGCAAGATGTCGAACGCCAAAAGCACGGATTCCTTGGCGCCCTTGTAGCCGTCGATAACGACGGCATCGCCAAGACCGTCGGTGACGAGGCTTCCGATGTCGGCGGAAACGCGGAGCGTTTCGGTTTCGTTGTCGTTAATCTTCGCGTAGAGCAAAATCGGGTCTTGGCGACCTGCCGCATCCAATGCGGCAGCAAGGGCGCGCACGCCGGAGACCATCTCGGCGCCGGTATAGCAGAACACGGAACCTGCGGGCACGGCAGAGGGGTTCGCGGCAAAACCCGCGATATCCATCGCATCCTTGAACTGCACCACGGGCTTTTCGTCCAAACTAGCGAGAGCGAACTCCGCATTGCGGCGTTCTCCCGTAAGCGTAATCGCATCGGCCTTCACGCCGACCTTCACCGGATTTGCACCGCCGATTTCCACACCCGAGACCTTCACGATTTCAGTCGCACGGCGTTCGTAATGGTACGGGTCCTTCTCAAGAACCGGCACCGCGTAGTTCACGGGCTTAGCCGGGAGCGCGCACGCCTTGATGAGTTCCTGGGCCACCGGGACTTCGGCCACCGGGTCTTCGGTGAGCGACACACGAATCGTATCGGCAAGGCCATCGAGCAAAAGCGCACCGATACCCGCAGCGGACTTCAAACGCCCGTCGGCACCGGCTCCGGCCTCGGTCACGCCCACGTGGAACGGATACGGCTTGAAGCCTTCCTGCTTGATGCGGGCGGCGAGCATGCGGTAGGCGGCAATCGCCACGCGCGGGTTGCTGCTCTTCAAACTTAAAACAACTTGGTCAAAATGCTCGGCTTCGCACACGGCCAGGTATTCCATGGCGCTTTCCACCATGCCTTCCACCGTGTCGCCGTAGCGGTAAATCATGCGGGCCGAGAGCGAACCGTGGTTCACGCCAATACGGATGGCGCGTCCCAGACGCTTGGCCTCCTGGACGAACGGCGTGAAAGCTTCGGCGACCTTCTCCTTGCCTTCGTCGAACATCTTGTCCGTCTGGTTCTCGAGCGTGAGGATGCCCGTATCCACGAAGTTACCCGGATTGATGCGGACCTTCTCGACCCACTTGAGCGCCTCGAACGCGGCCTTCGGCTGAAAGTGGATGTCGGCGGAAACCGGCACCTTGCAGCCCGCGGCGCGGACCTGTTTCATCACTTCTTCGAGGCCCTGGGCATCGGCAAAAGTCGGAGCGGTAATGCGAACCAGGCCACACCCCACCTTGGCGAGCGCAAGCGTCTCGGCTACCGTCTTCTCGACGTCTTTCGGCTTGGTGGTGGTCATGGACTGAACTAAAATGGGGGCGTTGCCCCCTATCAAAGCCTCGCCAACGCGGACTTGTACAGTTTCCCTGCGGACGGCATTGAAGCGGTCGGCTACATACGGGAATTCGCTAAACTTGGTCATGCCCCAAATTTAGAAAAAGGCTCGTAATACGGACACCCCCACCCATCAAAAAACAGCAATAAAAAAGCCCTCACCGGAGCGTTACCGATGAGGGTCTTTTAATTTCTTTTAGATTAATTTATCTAAAATTAGGCTTCAGCCGGTGCTTCCGGAGCAGCTTCTGCAGCAGGTGCTTCAGGAGCGGCGGTTGCTGAGCCTGTCGAAGCATCGGCAGCCGGAGCTTCGGCAGCCGGGGCGGCCTTCGGAGGAAGCAGAGCCTTCATGGAAAGCTTCACCTTGCCCTTCGGGTCGACACCGAGGCAGAGCACTTCGACTTCGTCACCGACGTGAACGACGTCTTCGACCTTCTCGACGCGGTGGTCGGCAAGTTCGGAGATGTGCACGAGACCGTCACGGCCCGGGAGGATTTCGACGAAGGCGCCAAACGGCTGGATCGTCTTGACCTTGCCCTTGTACTTGCGGCCCGGTTCGGGTTCGGCAGTGAGTTCTTCGATCATGCGGCGGCAAACTGCAGCGGCCTTGCCACTCGGAGCGGCAATGTCGATGTTGCCATCGTCGTCGATGTTGATGGTGCAACCCGTCTGAGACTGCATGCCCTTGATCACGGAGCCACCGGAACCGATGACGTCGCGGATCTTGTTGGTCGGGATGCGCATCTTGATCATGGTCGGAGCCTTCTCGGAAACCTTCGGACGCGGAGCGGCGAGGCCGAGTTCAGCCA
>JAEERM010000110.1 GCA_016285835.1 Fibrobacter sp. | reverse complement strand
AAGGGTTTCTACTACGATTTGATGACACCGACCCCGATCCAGCAGTCGGATTTCGAGCGCATCGAAAAGCGCATGAAGGAAATCATCAAGGAAGACCGTCCGTTTACCCGTTGCGAAGTCAGCGCCGCCGATGGCCTGAAGCGCACCGAAGGCGACAAGTACAAGACCGATAACGCCCAGCGCGCACTCGCCCGCGAAGGTAGCGATGGTACGCTCAGCTTCTATGTGACTGGCGAACCGGGCAAGAACTTTGAAGACCTCTGCGCCGGCCCCCACGTGCCCTCTACCGGCAAGCTCAAGAATTTCAAGGTGCTCTCGATGTCGGGCGCCTACTGGCATGGCGACCAGAACAGCGACCAACTGACCCGCGTCTATGGCACCTGCTTTGCCGACAAGGAAGGTCTCGAAACTTACCTGAAGTTCCTGGAAGAGGCCGAAAAGCGCGACCACCGCAAGATCGGTAAGGAAATGGACCTCTACCACATTGAAGACCATTCTCCGGGCATGGTGTTCTGGCACCCGAAGGGCACCAAGATGGTGAACGCCCTGAAGGACTACATCCGCGGAAAGATTGACCGTCGCGGCTACCTCGAAGTGATTACGCCGGAAATCGTGAACAAGACTTTGTGGATCAAGTCCGGTCACGCCGACAAGTACAACGAGAACATGTTCAAGACGCTCGCTGGCGACGTGGAAATGGCTGTGAAGCCGATGAACTGCCCCTGCCACATTCAGATTTTCAACACGGGTCTCCGCAGCTGGCGTGACCTTCCGATGCGCCTTGCCGAATTCGGTAAGTGCCACCGTTACGAACCTGCCGGTACGATGCACGGCCTGATGCGCGTGCGCGGCTTTGTGCAGGATGACGCCCACATCTTCTGTACCGAAGACCAGATTGCAAGCGAAGTGGCCGACTTCTGCGCCCTCGTCAAGGAAATCTACCACGACTTCGGTTTCGACGATATCGTGGTGAAGTTCTCCACCCGCCCGGAAAAGCGCGTGGGTTCCGACGAAATCTGGGACAAGGCTGAAGCCGCTCTCGCCGAAGCCACGAAGCTCGCAGGCCTCGACTACATTTTGAACCCGGGTGAAGGTGCCTTCTACGGCCCGAAGCTTGAATTCACGCTGAAGGACAGCCTCGGTCGTGACTGGCAGTGCGGTACCATCCAGGTGGACTTCAACCTCCCGCAGCGTCTGGGTGCCGAGTATGTCGGCAAGGACAACCAAAAGCACATTCCGGTGATGTTGCACCGTGCGGCCGTGGGTTCCATCGAACGTTTCCTCGGCATTTTGATTGAAGAATTCATGGGCGATTTCCCGCTGTGGCTCGCTCCGGTGCAGGCCCGCGTGCTCCCGATTTCCGAGAAGTTCGTTGACTACGCAAAGAAGGTCGAGAAGGAACTCGTGAACGCCGGCGTCCGCGTGGAAGTCGACGAATCCAACGAAAAGCTCGGCTACAAGATCCGCCAGTGCGAACTCCAGAAGATTCCGTACAAGATTATTGTAGGCGAAAAGGAACAGGCAGAAGGTCTCATCGCTGTCAACAAGAGAAAGGAAGGCGATAAGGGTCAGATGACCGTCGCTCAGTTCTTGGAAATGACCGCTGAAGACAGAAAAGTCGTCCGCTAGTCAGGCCATCTATAAAAATTCAAACATCCGTCTTTAACGAGGCGGATGTTTTTTTATGAAGGGGAAAGCCTTCCCCTGGTTCGCACGCCGTTGCTCACCACCCTTTCTAGCGGGTGCTCAGCCGCCGCACCCGCAACGCCCGGGCTTACCCGCCCACCCGCCCAAAACAGAAGACCATTGCTTTATCAGCAATGGCCTTCTGAAAAATATGTCCAACGTTTAAATTTCGAACAGCTTCATTTCCTGCTCTGTGAGCGGACGCCCTAAACTGTTTGAATAGGCGATCGCTTCATGCAAACGGAAATGACGCTCGGTTGGAGACTGTTCGGTTAAACGACCATCAGAAAAATCTTCACCGAAGCGGTCGAATTTTTCTCGCAGCATATCGCTCTTGCGTGATGCAACAACTGGTTCAATTTCTGCTACAATCATATTATGCCTCCTCAGGAAAATAGGTCCGGATTAGTTTCAATGCTCCATAACTGTCGATGAACATTTTTTGAGAATCGATGTTTCGCGCTCCTAAAGTTTCACGATAATGTTCTACAAGGTTCGTTTTCGCAGTAAACTGAACATAGCCCTCGTTACCGACATCCCAGCTTAGTTTGCAGGCTATTGCAAAGAGGTGCGCTCCTACACCTTTGTATTTCCCTAAATGTCCGATATTCTCTGGAGCTGCTTCTACGATATCTACATGTGTATAGAATTGATCGCGGATGTGCTTTAGGGCAATCATCCCCTGCACTTGTGGGTCGCCTTTTAACAGTAGCTCGTAAACCTCATAATCATGTTGATGGGGAATGCTCCAATCGAATTTCCATCCTTTTCGTTGTAGTGCTGCTGCATCCTTTTTTGAAATAGTTTTTAGGACAAGTCGAAATTCGGTATCGAGTTGTTCTCCTGTTTCTCGGCACACTAGGCAATTCGTTAGGGAATCTATTTGGATGTCAATTTCCATTGGGTTGCATTATCCTTATCATTCTAAATATACCTTTTTCGCCCCATAAAGGCAAGTTTTAGGGAGGTTCATTCCAAGTTGGAATATGTATTTGCTTGGAAAATTGTGCTTTTGGCATCATTTTCGCTAGAAATTTTGCTGGAAATGTGTTTTTTGCTGATTTATTAGTTATTTTTAGAATGAAATAGAGAGTTTTGCTCTTGTTCTCCACGTGAAATGTGCAAATTTCAAATAGACGAGAACGAGGCGGACGCTCACGCAGGTATGCCGTTTTGCGGTATGCTTCAGTTTGTTATACCGACTTTTTAGTCGGTCTTTGGTCGTATGACCAGGGGCAACAGCCCGTTTGGGGCGTGGGTCGTTTGCGTTTATCGTCTATTAAGCATGCACAGCCTCACGTGGATAAATGCAACGATCTACGCCTTTTTTGTATTCACACAAAAATTGGCAAGAATCCTTGTTTAACAAGAGGTAACTCAGAAAATCTTTTTTAAAAAAGGATGAATATGAGAAAAGTTTTTCTTGCCGCATTCATTTCTTCGCTCGCAGCTGCAGCGTGCTTTTTGGCATACTCCTTCATCTTCAAACATGAAAATGAAAAAGATCCTGTTTCTCGGGAGGGCTAGACTATGTTTTGTTCTAAATGTGGATCAGAAGTTAATGATGAAGAGTCCTTCTGCGGTGTCTGTGGAAATTCTTTAAAAGAGACTATGCCTGCAAAGGATGTTTCAACTGAACCCGTTCCTCAGAATACCGTTCCCAATCAAATAGCAAATCCAGAAGCTCCCTCAATTAATATTAATTTGAACCAAAATCAACAAAACCATGCTTCTATGGGAATGGCCTTTGCGAACCCGCCTCAAGAACTTAAAAGCAAGGAAGTTACGGGTTTACTGTGCATATTTCTAGGGTGGCTCGGAATACATGATTTTTATGTGGGTAAAACAACTCTCGGAGTTGTCAAACTTATACTCACTTGCCTTGTTGTTTCCTCGTTTATTGTGGGAATTTGGGTGATTATAGATTTGATTTGTATTTTAAGTGGCTCGTATTGTGATCGATGGGGACGACCACTCATCGGCAATGCTCCCTTAACAAAGTTTTTGGTGTTCCTACCATTTGCTTTATTTATCCTGCTAATTGTCGGAACAGTTATTCTTTTGGCTGGAGATCCTAATGTTCAAGAGGGCTTCAGTCAAGGATATAATGCGGGACAACAAATTTTTAACCCATAACCAAGGAGTAACAATATGGAACAGAATCAACCTATGGCGGTATCACAATCAACAGCACTTCATTTGTGCTTTTGGCTTGGTATTTTTGGTGCTCACGATTTTTTCGCGGGAAACAAATCAAGAGGTGTTTTAAAACTGATTCTCTCGTTTGTATTCCCAATCGTGCCCTTTATTATCATGCTTCGTGATTTGTATGCTATCATAAAAGGAACTTATGTTGCTGGATATAATCGTAGACTTACTTTAAATGCAGGCAATTTGTCGAAAAAAATTTATGGTATTTATTGGCCTGCTATTGGCTGCATAATGGTTCTGGCAATCATCTTTGCCATTGTGGTTCCAAAATTTACTGCATAACTAAAAAGGAGAAACTCTATGAAAAAAATATTCTCGTTAATCTTTATCTCTGTAGCACTTATGCTGTCTGCTTGTTCTACGGACGATGTTTTAAAAATTTACGTATCTTCGGCAAAATCCGAATTGCCTCAAAAAATTGACGATACTATGAATTGGAAAGACATTTCTTTGACTGAAACAGCAATGGTGCTTACCTACGAAGTGCTGGGGGAATTCAGCGAAAATGCAGAGGCTATTCTAGGTGCGTCAGCTCAAGCAATTTTGGTCAATCTGAAGCAAATGCAAGCGAGTGATGAAGATACCAAAAATATGATAAAGCAACTTAAGGAAACAAATCGAGGTATTACAATGCAATTTGTTGACCTCAATAAAAAAAGCTTTGAGGTCAAATTCACCAAGGACGATCTTTAGAAAATGTTCCCATTCTTTTTGAATGGGATTTTTTAAAAGGAGAAAATATGTTTTGCACAAAATGTGGCACTTCACTTCCTGATGGAACAGCTTTTTGCACTAAGTGCGGAAAGCCATTGAAGAAAACTGAAACTTCTCAAGTCAATAATCCCAAGGCTCCATCAATAAACATTAATTTGAATCAAACGCAAAAGACTGAGACTGCGGATTCTTTTGCGACGAGTCGACAAACTTGTGTCAAACCGAAAAATCAACAGGTTCCCAATCGCACACTTGTGTCAATTATAACTTTGTTATTTGGATGGTTTGGCGTTCATAATATTGTCTGGGGTAAAAAAGCGTTCGGATTTATTCAACTTGTCATTTTTATTTTAGCGGTTGCTATTTATAATGAAAATTTTGGCTTGAATTTAATCACTTGGTTCTTTTTTACAAGTTTATGTGGATGGCTAATTTATGATTCTATTAGGATTCTTGACGGTGAGTTCTTTAATAGCGAAAAGGAGTCAAATAATGCAGCGATAGTTTCTATTATTTGGTATGGAATTTGTGCACTTGCCGGATTGTGGCTGATTATTGAGGGCTTTGGTAATTTGACGATGGCGGAATCTGATGCTGTATATTCAATTGATGAAATTGAAAAAGCTTTCGCTACGCCATATGAGAATATCGAGAAATTCAAGGATTCAAAATACACGATTGTTGGTATTGTCAAAGGAACTGAAGGCTTTGCTGATATTGCACTTGAAGTTTCTGGGAACGGTCCGATTAAATCTGTTGGTTTAGATTTTTTCCAATCGGAAAAAGATGAACTGCAAAAATATACTGCAGGCTTGAAGATAAAAGCGTATTGTATCGGTCGTGGCTTGGAAGA
This sequence comes from Fibrobacter sp., assembly GCA_016285835.1. Taxonomy (GTDB): domain Bacteria; phylum Fibrobacterota; class Fibrobacteria; order Fibrobacterales; family Fibrobacteraceae; genus Fibrobacter. The sequence goes on along the minus strand of JAEERM010000110.1, from coordinate 4,717 downwards.
TGGAAAATTTACTGCTGAATATTGTTTGCTAAAAGGAAAATTCAATCCAAGCGAAACAAAAAGTTCTAATGTAAATTCGACAAATAAATCTACTGCCCAAATGGTTGAAAAAGAAAAGCCAAAAAAAGATGTTCAGTCACCAGTCAATGAAATTGCAAAAAAGCCTGTTGATAATCCTCCAAATGGAACATTCGTTGATGAACGTGACAAAAAAACATACAAGTATATCACTATTGGCAAATTGATTTGGATGGCTGAAAATTTGAATTTCAAGACAGAAGATAGTTGGTGTTATGATGACAAAAATGTCAGCTGTAAAAAATATGGTAGACTATATACTTATGATGCGGCAATGAAGGCTTGTCCTGATGGTTGGCATTTGCCTTCAATGAAAGAGTGGAAATATTTGTTTAGCGTTGTTGAAGGGACAAACATTGACGATGTGCTTTTCGTGAAGTCAAAAGCTGCCCAAAAGTTGAAATCTACAAGTGGTTGGGCCGAAGGTTGGGATGATAACGGAAAACGTTCAGGAAATGGTGATGATGCATATGGATTTGCCGCACTTCCGGCTGGAACTCGAACGATTCATGACGATTTTAATGCTTTGGGAGAATATGCTTTCTTTTGGACTTCGACTGAATATCATACTGCATACGATCCAAAATACACTCGGCTAGATGATACTGAAGGACTCAGTAAGCATGCTAGTCATATATCGTTTGTAAATAAAAGTGACTGGCCGAATTATGCTCAATATGGCGTGAAATCATTAGGACATTCAGTCCGCTGTGTGAAAAATTTCAATAAATAGAGCATAACTACATTGTGTTAGGGATAGTGACCCCTTGGGGACAAGACTCGCGGAGCGAGGCTTGGTTCTGGGAGGTGTGCGGCAAGCGTAAGCGTAGCCGATTGCCCCCAAAATATAGCCCGACCCACACGATAGTGTGGGGAACGCCCATAACAAGCAGCAAAAATCGTGGCTACCTCGAAGTAATCACGCCGGACAGCGATGCAAGGCGAGTGCAGCGACCACGCTTGCGTGGGCATTGCCGAGCCAAAGAGCTGGGATGCTTGCATCCCAATCGTGAACAAGACTTTGTGGATCAAGTCCGGCCACGCCGACAAGTACAACGAGAACATGTTCAAGACGCTCGCTGGCGACGTGGAAATGGCCGTGAAGCCGATGAACTGCCCCTGCCACATCCAGATTTTCAACACGGGTCTCCGCAGCTGGCGCGACCTGCCGATGCGCCTTGCCGAATTCGGTAAGTGCCACCGTTACGAACCTGCCGGTACCATGCACGGCCTGATGCGCGTGCGCGGCTTTGTGCAGGACGACGCCCACATTTTCTGTACCGAAGACCAGATTGCAAGCGAAGTGGCAGACTTCTGCGCCCTCGTCAAGGAAATCTACCACGACTTCGGTTTTGACGATATCGTGGTGAAGTTCTCCACCCGCCCGGAAAAGCGCGTGGGTTCCGACGAAATCTGGGACAAGGCTGAAGCCGCCCTCGCCGAAGCAACGAAACTCGCTGGCCTCGACTACATCCTGAACCCGGGCGAAGGCGCCTTCTATGGCCCGAAGCTCGAATTCACGCTGAAGGACAGCCTCGGACGTGACTGGCAGTGCGGTACGATTCAGGTTGACTTCAACCTCCCGCAGCGTCTCGGTGCCGAGTATGTCGGTAAGGACAACCAGAAGCACATTCCGGTGATGCTGCACCGCGCTGCCGTGGGTTCCATCGAACGCTTCCTCGGCATCCTGATCGAAGAATTCATGGGCGATTTCCCGCTGTGGCTCGCTCCGGTTCAGGCCCGCGTGCTTCCGATTTCCGAGAAGTTCGTTGACTACGCGAAGCAGGTCGAGAAGGAACTCGTGAACGCCGGCGTCCGCGTGGAAGTCGATGAGAGCAATGAGAAACTCGGCTACAAGATCCGCCAGTGCGAATTGCAGAAGGTGCCTTACCTCCTGATCGTCGGCGAGAAGGAAGTTGCCGATGGCGTTGTGTCCGTGCGCCGTCGTAAAGAAGGTGACAAGGGCAGCATGACTGTCCAGGCCTTCCTTGACATGACCGCTGATGACCGCAAGGTTGTGCGGTAATCTGTCAATTCATAAGAATTTCAAACATCCGTCTTTTTGAGACGGATGTTTTTTGTTATGAAGGGGAATTGCTATACTTACGGCATGTCCTTTTCGCTAACGACTCTTCTTGGTTTAATCCTGCTGCTCGCCCTTATCTTTTTCAAGATCAAGAGCAAGGCTCCCAGGAAAAACCCGAAGATGTACCATGGCGACGGCCGCCGCAAGACATTCCGCGATTTCGAGCACGAACGGCACCAAGGCAGCAACCTGCACGAATTCGGGCGACCCTACGAATTGGGCGGTTTCGGCGTAACGCAGGCGCCCACCCGCACCGAAGCGTTTTTCAAGCCCGACCCGAAATTCAACGACGAACGTATTGTAAACGACCCGCGAGGCATTTTCGGTGAAGTGGCGATGGCCGCCCTCGTGGCCCGCGTCTGCGACACTGACAAGCGCAAGTACGTACTGCTTCGCAACCTCTACGTGCCTGCACGCACTGGTTACACCGAAGTGGACGCACTGCTGCTACACCAGTCGGGAATCTACGTTCTCGAAAGCAAGAACCTCTCCGGTGAAATTTCCGGGGACTTCGAAAGCGAGCGCTGGAACCAGCACCTGAACGCAAATACCGAGCACACTTTCTATAACCCTATTCGACAAAACATCGGCCACATCCTTTCGCTGCAACGTTTCTTGAAAATCCGCCGCGAGCAGGCGCACTTTATCTCGATCATCGTATTCAGCGACCGTTGCACACTCCGCAAGGTCCCCAAGAACAACGAATTCTGGAGCATCCTCCATTGCAGCGAACTGCAAGAAACTCTGCTCAAGCGCATATCGGGCCGCAAGACGATTTACACACCAAAGCAAATCGAAGACTTTTACTACAAACTCCAAGAATGCACAAACGTCAGCGAAGAAATCAAAGCAAAGCATCGCGAGTACGCCCATAAAAGAGGAGATCTACCCCCTAGATCCTAGCCTCTAGATTCTAGCCCCTAATACCCTATGAAGCAAATTGTTAAAAAGACTGTTCTCGATAACGGAATTACAATTCTCACAGACTACATGCCTCACGCCTATTCCGCCGCCATCGGCGCTTGGGTGCCGCGCGGAAGCCGCCACGAAGCAAAAGATGAATTTGGACTGAGCCACTTTTACGAGCACCTCGTGTTCAAGGGAACCGAGAACCGCTCCGCACTTGAAATCGCCCGAGCCATTGAGGACCATGGAGGAAACCTCGAGGCCTACACCACCCGTCAAGAGACTGGCTTTTACGCACAAATTGAACGCAGCCACCTCCCCACCGCTGTCGACGTCATCGCCGACATGCTCATGCACCCGCGCATGGACAAGAAGGAGATGGAAAAAGAACGCCGCGTCATCATCGAGGAAATCCACAGCTACGACGACATCCCCGAAGAAATCGTAGGCGATGTATTCAACGCGATTCACTTTAAGGGCTGCGGCATCGCACACTCCATCACGGGCAATATCAAGCAGGTCAAGGCCCTCACGCACAAGCAGATGCTCAAGTACAGGGAGCAGGTGATTAGCGAAATTCCGTTACTTATCTGCGCCTCGGGCAAGGTAGGCCACGAAGAACTTGTTAAACTTTGTACTGAAAAATTCGCACAAAAGAAAACAATCAGTACAGCACCGGCAGACACCTACAAGGCGCACAACAGCGTGAAGGTCGTGCAAAAGCAAGACATCGCACAGTCCAACCTCTTCTGGGGGTTGAGTTTTGACCGCAGCATGATGGACGACCGTGCCCGCTGCGCGCTCTCGCTTTTCAACGTGGCAATGGGAGCTGGCATGGCAAGTCGCCTGTTCCAGAGAATCCGCGAAGACAAGGGCCTCGCCTACTCCGTGTATTCCACCGCCGACATCTACTGCGACTGCGTGGACTGGGGTGTGTCGTTGGCCACCGACCCGCACCAACTCAAGACGGCACTAGACCTTTCGCTTGTGGAGACCCGCAACTTTTTGAAGCACGGATTCAAGAAGGGCGAATTCGAGCGCACCAAGGCAAACATCCTGGGCAGCATGTACCTCGGCGCCGACAGCCCCGAAAAGCGCGTCATCCGCATGGCCGAGCAGACGCTCCACCTGGGCGAATTCCGCACCATGGAACAATCCGAGAAGACCATCCTCTCCATGACCGAAGACGAAGTCGTCGCGACAACGAGCAGCCTGTTCAAGGTAGCGAAGTTCTCCGCCGCCGTCATCGAGCCGGCCGGCCGCAAAAAGACCGAACTGTCCACGGACTTTTTCTAATCCCCTGTAAGGGAGATCCCCGCCCGGAGGCGGGGATGACAACAAAAAAGCACCCTGCAAAGCAGGGTGCAATTTCTCGCGTTTAAGATGCAGTTACAGCTAACCTGAACTTTCGTCCAAATTAGGCAGCCTTCACAACTTCCACGACCTTGGCGAAAGCCTCGGGGTCGGCGACGGCCATATCGGCGAGAACCTTGCGGTTCATCTTGATACCAGCCTTGGAGAGCTTGTAAATGAACTGGCTGTAGCTGATGCCGAATTCACGAACAGCGGCATTGAGGCGGACAATCCACAGAGAGCGGAAGTCACCCTTCTTGTCGCGGCGGTGAGCGTAGGCATACTGACCGGCGT
>JAEERM010000212.1 GCA_016285835.1 Fibrobacter sp. | reverse complement strand
ATCCCACGCCGTCTCGCCGACATCGCCGAATACAACGAACACAGGCATAAGCGTCGCGATTTCGAAATCCGTAAAGTAGCGCTGTTCCAGATTACCAAATACGCGGGCCTGTCCAGCATAGAACCCAACAGGGAACCCAACAAAGCCCCCTTCTGTTCCACCCAGCGAAAGCTGGTAACCATAGCGAGCATCCTTATAGAAATCAACTCGACCCTTCAGCACCGTAGAGAACGTATTGTTCGGATGGAATATGTACTCTCCCGCAAATGCGCTGTAGAAGTCACGACGGCGGCCGTGATCCAAGTAGAAATTCATCGCCGTCGCAAGGTTCAAGTGGTTCCAGTCGCGGCCCAGGTACAGGTTCGTCAAGAAATCCAAACGAATGTCGTTGTCCGCGGAACCGAGCTGTTCATAATTCTTCGACACATGGGCTTCCAGCACGGCGCCCTTGTTAATATCCTCTGTCCATTTTACATTGCGGAAGTTCTTGATTTTCTCGTACCGCAAGTTGGCATACTTCACATACATACCCAAGCGGGAATCCTTGCGTTCCGGCACCCACTCGTCAGCCGCCGAAGCGGAATCGATGGCATAGTATCCATCTCCGTAGATAAATGGATTGGGAATGACTCGCCCATAAGTTGCAGTCTTCCGCTGATAATCGTAAGTTGCGCCAAGGTAGAACTTACGCTGAATGCCACCGAACGACCGACTCAGGCGGAAACTCAGCGAGTCATCGATATAGTCTTTCACCTTGATGAGTTCGACAGGTTTATCGTTATTGAGTTCCGGCAACGATTTAATCTTTCCCGTTGTATCGCGGGAAATCACGACCGATGCGGGGGGCAAATTCCCTGTCCCATAGCGATAGCTGGGAAAAAACAGCCTCGTCATTTTTGATGTCGGCAGTTCACCACTCCCGTAGAAAAGAGCAGTGCGCTCGTTCTTCAGGCCCTCGAGCGTGTACGCCCACTGGTTCACGCTCCTGCTGAGAAACGGCCGGTACATTTTCCAGTAAGCCAAGTAGCCATCGCTGTTATAACTATACACGAAGTCCAGACGGTTGTAACGAATCAGGAAATGCGGGTCGCCGTACTCCACCAGCCACTTGTTGCGGAACCTGTCGTGCCCGTAATAAAAACCCAGCTGTTGCCCGAACCCCAGGAAGTTACTCTCGCGGATACCGACAATGTAATTCAGGTTGTCATAGGTAAATTCCTTGCCCTCGAAGCCGCCGCCAACGGTAGGCGTCAGCGTCCAGTTGTCACTCGTGTGTACCGTCGCGATATTCTTGCCGTCTTCCTGGGACATCGTGATGCTTGCGTCGCTCAAGAAAATCTGGCTCCGCAAAAAACGTTCCGACTCGAGGAGGTAATCCAAGTTCACGGAATCGCCTTCGTCGAACAGGAGCAACTTGCGCACGGTCATTTCGCGCGTCTCGATGTGCCACCAGTTCAAGATATCGTAGGCCCACTTGTCGTATTGCGTATGGCTCTTGGAATCGTCGAAGGCGTCGCCGATATCATAGCGAATGGAATCCACACGGAAAACCGCGGTGGAATCCTCCGAAAAATCGGAAGCGGCACAAAGGGAAACAAAAATGACAATGCAGGCTAGCAGTTTAGACATAATGACCTTGCCAATATAGAAAAATACGAGCCTTGGAGATGCGTGTCAAAAAACCTATATTTGCGCTGGGTAGCGGATGGCCGCCGGCAGCAATGCTGGAGGAAAGTCCGGGCACCACAGGGCAGGATGCTGGATAACGTCCAGGCGCGGAAACGCGACAGAAAGTGCAACAGAAAGCAAACCGCCCCGTTCGGGCTTCGGCCCGTCGAGGTAAGGGTGAAATGGCGAGGCAAGAGCTCACCGCATTCCTGGTGACAGGGATGGCATGGTAAACCTCATCCGGTGCAAGACCAAGCAGGAGTCCGTCCGCAAGGACCAGTTGCTGCCCGCAGCTGTTGGACATCCGGGTAGGTCGCTTGAGGCGGTCGGTAACGA
>JAEERM010000211.1 GCA_016285835.1 Fibrobacter sp. | reverse complement strand
GGGTAACCAAAGTTCTTGAGGGTTTGCCAAAGTTTTTGAGGGTCAGTCGTGAGGGGCTGGCCCTTCTAAATGCCAACTTGTTGAGGGTTTGGCATGAGGGTCTGGTTTGAGGGGCTTTCGTGAGGGTACGATTTGAGGGTCTGGCTGATGCCAGGCCCTCAGGTTGTTTTTATGGTTCTGCAGGATACGGGATGCCGTGTTTTTCGAGAATCGATTGCAGGGTGCAAATGTATTCGTATTGCTTTTCTATCTCGATCCAGTTTCCGTGGCACAGTTCGTCAGCCTCTTCCAGCTGCTGACGGGTTATTTCGTAATCCAGCCATTTCACGCATCTGTGATCCTGGCTGAAGGCACAGTAATCTGTCATTTCTCTTCCTCCTAAAATTCTTCCTCCTCAAAATAACTGACGGGGTTGTAATCGCTCACGCCGTTAAGCACCGGAGCGGATCTCGTGGCATAAAGGAATCTGTTTCTGAAGTGTTCAAAGTTGCCGAAACCGCGTCCCAGTCGCTTTAGGTCCTTAATCTTCCTGTTGATGGATTCAATGGGCCCGTTTGAAAGGCGGGCGTCGTAAATCCGCCCGGCCCCAATCTTTTCAACCATGACGAAAGAGTTGACGATGGGGTCTTCATACTTTTTCAGCAGCGACGCAAAATCGCGAAAGATCTCAAAACGGGTTCGACTGAATTCCGAAATCAGTTCGCGCAGTTCCGCGCGCGCCCTAATCGGATTGCCGCCGTTGCGGGAATTGAACTGCACATACTTTTCCTTAAGGTCGCGAAAATCGCGCAGATTTGGATCAATTCGAAACAGAGCGTCTTCGTAGTCGTAAGTGTTCATTAAGACGCGGAAGTGCGGATCCATGCGCGGGTCGGCATGATACCTTACGTTGGATTGATTGACGAGGATAAGCCAGCGATATTTCTGAAGAAGGTAAACCTCGTCGGACGGCGGCAGGGACACGGGACGCTGCTGTTCAAGCGAGAGCCGGTCCTGCCGCTCGCGGTCCCGCTGTCGGTACTTTTTAAGGAGCTGCCGAAAGTAGTTGTCGATGGACCTCGTAATCCACTGGATTACGTGAAAGGAATCCACGACTGGCACGGCGTTTGGGAAGTACTTTTCGACGTAAGCGAGGTAGGGATTGTACATGTCGGAGATCAGGTATTTAACCTGGCTGCGCTCGCCTGCCGGAAGCGACGCGAAGTAGGGTTCCGTGACGCCGGTCCTCCTGCTGCGGAGCAGGTCGATCGGATCGCCGGTGTGAAAGTCCTGAATCACAAGGGCGTAGCGACAGTTGTCGTCAGCGTCAAGCAGTACCTCGTCCACCGAAATGGCGTCGGTCAGGGGCAGGCGGTCAAGCTTAACGTAACGGTCGAAAACCTCGTGCGCATGCGTATCCGACACGCGGAACCTTTTAGCTATGGACGCGGATGTTTCCATAAGGTTCCGGTAAGCGTCAACGATGAGCATGTCGGTGGCGTTTGTCGTCCGGCGGTTTCTGTTGACAAACCTGAACGTTTCCCCCGCCTCGTAAAGGCACTGAGGGTTGGTGCACCGCCACCTTCGCTGCTTCAGGACGATGAGCAGCGAGTAACCGTCCTGGAGAATTGGATGGCGGATGGTTCTTTTTTTGACGCCGCGGGAGTGCATTCGGTAACCGCAGGTTGGGCAAAAGCGCAAAACCGGCGGCGTCTCAATGGTGATGGTTTTGACCTGGCCCTGGATCTGAACGTCAGAAATAATTACGTCAGGGTCTTCAAGGTCGAGCAGATTTGTGATACTATTCATGTATCCTCCTTTCGCAATGGTTATTTTCCGCAAAAACAATCATAGCAAAGAAGGATAAAAGAAAACAGGGCTGATCGGAAATCCTCTGATCGACCCTGTTTTTGACGTTTTGGCGCACGGCCCCTCAAACCAAACCCTCAAACCAGCCCCTCATGAAAGACCCTCAAGTTTGCCCCTCACGAAGTACCCTCACGAAGACAGCCCCTCAACAAGTTTGGTTACCC
>JAEERM010000210.1 GCA_016285835.1 Fibrobacter sp. | reverse complement strand
TGCAAATGGCGTCCTACTTCGGCCGCATTTGCGGAGCTAATCGGCCGTGATGCGCAGCGAGCGGCCATACTTTTGCTTTGATTTAAAACCACGTTATTCCTCATAATGATGTTATGCCACGAAAGTGGTAAATACATCATACGGAGGGATAATGCATGCTTGATTACAAGGACATCATTATCAAACGCTACGCCCTGGAAATGTCGGGAAGACAGATTGCGGAATCACTGGGCGTGAGCAAGTCAGGAGTCAATGAATTCCTGAACGCATTTGAAGGGTGTGACGCCCTTCAGTACCCTTTGCCGGAAGGCATCACCAACTACGGGATTGCCGAGTTGGTGTACGGCCATGCCACGGGAGGACGAAACCTGAGTTTCACGCTGCCGGATTTCGCGGAAGTGGAATCCCTGATGGGCAGCCGAAAAAACATGACGCTTTCGTTTCTCTGGGGCCGGTATAAAAACGCGTGCGTGGCTGACGGCGCCAAGTTCTATTCCTACCGACAGTTCTGTGAACTGTATCAGGAATGGTGCAGGGAAAACGCGGAATCCATGCACCTCAACGCCGTGATCGGTCAAAAGATTGAGGTGGACTTCGCCGGGAAGACTTTTGACCTGACTGATCCCGTAACCGGCGAGGTTTTCAAGATAGTCGTGTTTGTGGCCGTTCTTCCGTACTCGCAGTACGTGTACGCGGAAGGAATGCTCTCGACCAGGGAACCTCAGTGGATCGAGGTCAACAACAACGCGCTGCGCTACTTTGAGGGCGTTGCGCCCATCGTGGTCTGCGACAACTGCAAGCAGGCCGTAATCGCGAACAGGGACTGGATTGAACCTGAGCTGAACAAAGATTACGCCGAATGGGCCGAGCACAATCACGCGGTGATCCTTCCCGCAAAGGTGCGCAAGCCGAAATACAAGAGTTCCGTTGAAAATGCGGTCGGAATCCTTGAAAAGGGATTCTTTCACGACCTTGAGGAAAACCGTTACTTTAGCCTGGCTGACTTCAACGGTGACCTTTGGGCGGGACTTGAAAAGCTTAACCGCGCAAAGCTCAAGGGCAAGGATTACAGCCGCTTTGACCGCTTCCTTGAGGAAAGGCAGGCGCTCCTTCCGCTGCCAGCCGAACCTTATCATTACCTTGAAAGGAGAAACGCCAAGGTTTCCGCGGACTTTCACGTCCGTTTCGACAACGCTTATTACAGCGTTCCGAAGAATTACGTGCACAAGCAGGTGTTGATCCGCGCGACTGCCGCCACGGTAAGAATCCTTGACCAAAACGGCACGAAGCTGTGCGAATGGCCCCGCGCAACCCGCAAGGGCCAGTGGCAGACCAATCCGGAACACCTTCCGCAGAATTACAAAAACTACTCGGAATGGAACGGCACTTACTTTCTTCAAAAGGCGCTTACCGTAGGCCCCAATGCCGTTGAGGTGATTCGCCGCATTCTTGCCAGCAAAAAGTACGAGGTTCAGACCTACAGGCAATGCATGGGCGTTCTCGGCTTTGCCGGGAAATACGGGAAGGCGTCCCTCGAGGAATGCTGCAGGCAGGCCGTTGAGCTCAACAAGGCCACTTACACGTTCATTAAGAACTCGATTCCCGCAGTTGCCGCCGAAACCATGACTGACGCGGACCGCAGGCGGATTAACGCCGAGAAAAACAAGGGAGCCTACGTCATGGGTTCCGAAGCGTCCAACCTCGACCGCCTTCTGGAAAGGAGCAGACAGCTGCTCGAGGAATCCGGGGAAGGAGGTGACGCGGAATGATTAAGGGTGACGAACTGCTTCTTGACCTCGAGGAACAGATGAGAACCATCAAGCTCCCGCTCATGGCTCTCAAGCTTGACGAACTCTACCGCTCACCGAACTGGCTGCACATGGACAAGCTCGAGGTCCTGTCAGTGCTGATTGCGCCTGAATTCAAGGATAAGGTTAGCAAGACGACAACCAACCGGCTGCGCACCGCCAACATCGTTGGCACGCCCTGTGAAATAACTTCCTGCAGGAATTCCACGGCCAG
>JAEERM010000209.1 GCA_016285835.1 Fibrobacter sp. | reverse complement strand
CCATCTTGAACACGAAGATGGGCATGTTGTTTTCCATGCAGAGGGCGACAGCTGCGGTGTCCATGACCTTGAGGCCACGGGAGATGACTTCCTTGTAGCTGATGTCGTCGAAGCGCGTGGCGGTCGGATCCTTGACCGGGTCCGCGGTGTAGATGCCGTCGACCTTGGTGGCCTTCATGATTACGTCGCATTCGCTTTCGATGGCACGGAGAGCGGCACAGCTATCGGTGGTGAAGAACGGGTTGCCCGTACCGGCGGAGAAGATAACCACGGAACCAGCGGAAAGGAGCTTCAAGGCCTTGCGGCGGTCGAAGAATTCGCAGACCGGCTCCATGCGGATGGCGGACATCACTACGGAGTCGACACCCTGCTTGTCGAGAGCGTCCTGCATAGCGAGGCCGTTCATCACGGTGCCGAGCATGCCCATGGCGTCGCCCTGGGCGCGGTTCATGCCGCCCGCAGAAGCGGAAATGCCGCGAACGAGGTTACCGCCGCCAATCACGAGCGCAACCTGCACACCCTGCTTGACGATGGATGCAATTTCGCTTGCCATGTCGGAGAGAATAGTATTATCGATACCGTGGCCCTTTTCGCCTGCAAGGGCTTCGCCACTGAGCTTGAGAAGAATACGCTTGAATTTGGACATAGATTTGTCGCTAGTCAAAGGTTATTGGTTGATAGTTTTAATTTAGTAAATCATCCTAATCCAGGATGCACCAGACCTTGTCGGAATAGGTTTTATTGGCTTTGCGACACAGTCTCGGATAAACATCTGACGAAACACCCATATTGCGCTGGATACAGGCAATATCCTCGTCATACCAACGTTGAAGAAGATTGCAATACTTATGCACTTCCATACCTTCTATCACAGACTTATCCTCCCCTGCCCCCGGGGAGCAGGTTTCGTTTTCAAACACCCATGTTTTTTCTTCATCGGTTATCTTCACATTATACTTTTCTATGAAGAGGGTGTCGGTGCCGATAAACTGGACCAGGGAATCTTTTTCAAAATCCTTTTTATCCCACATGGGCCTCTGGTTAGGATCTACATAATCAGAGTTGACATTGTACCAGGTATAAATGGACGTGTCCCTTATTTGCACAATAAGTTCTCTCTTTTGGATCTTAGAGTAATAAAACACGCCCTCTTCCGTCTCAATCTTTTTCATGTAGCCCAAAGAGTCCCTGCGGCAGCCATCCCATGTCATAGAGGTGCAAAAGCGTGCTTGCGTATACAAAAGGGAGTCATCGCGGGCCAAGAGGTAATAAGGCTGTTCAGTAAAATCCTCGGCATACGTAACGTTTACCCTACCTGTGCCACCGTTTTCATAAACCATACGGCAAAATTCAGTGGAGTAGTAGACAATGATAATATCGTCAGCCGCATCGCCATACTTCTCCTTTACACTGTCCACCAATGCCTTGTTCGGGTAATCCGAGAGGGGCTTATAGAAAACAGAAGCACCCGATCCCTCTAAGTCAAAAGGCAACCCATCTATATGTTTATTTTGGGAAGAAGAACTTGACTTTTTTTTCGACGAGGAGCTTGACAAGGAACTCGAAGAAGAACTTTTTTCAAATTCTGGCTCTTCCGACTCCAGTTCAGATTCGTCCAAAGAAACCCTTGTCTCACAAGCCATCACCAACAATATTGGCATTAAAAACAAAATACTGCGCATATTAATCACCCTATCACTATATATAACTAATTCAGCACAAAAAGCGAAGATCGTATCTTTCAAAAATATTACACCTTTCTTACGCAATTTTTACTGCAAAAACGTGTGTTGCCCCGTCCTGCGGGTTGGGTCAGGGGTGCAAATAATTTTATCTTATATGCCGTAAATTTTGCAAAGTAGCAGAGTTTCAACTAAACATCAATTAAACCGTTAAAGAAATATGAGTCTTAAAATCGTTGTGCTTGCCAAGCAAGTACCTGACACACGAAACGTAGGGCCCGACGCCATGACGCCGCAGGGCACTATCAATCGTGCCGCATTGCCCGCGGTCTTCAACCCCGAAGACC
>JAEERM010000208.1 GCA_016285835.1 Fibrobacter sp. | reverse complement strand
TCCAATACCGAAATCATCGAAATCGCGTCCATCCGCATGTACGTGGTGGTGGGGCTTCTCGCCATCAACGTCTTTTTAGACGTGTTTTCGGGCGCACTTTCCGGAATGGGCAAATCCCTGCCTCCGGCACTCACATGCATGGTGGGCGTCTGCGGCATCCGCATTCTCTGGGTAATTTTCGTTTTCCCCAGGTACAATTCGTTCGCCTCACTGATGGTGGTCTACCCCATCAGCTGGGTCATCACGATTGCGGTTATCATGGGAATCTATTTCTACAACATCAAACGGCTAAAATTCTAGCCATTTGTTGCAAACCTCTAAAGCGTTATTTCAGGAACAGCGAAAGCTTGCTGAAGTCAAGTATCGTGATGAACACGAAGAAGCTGATGAAAAACGCAGCTGCGACGTTCTGAATAATGCTCTGCGTCTTGGTAGAAAGCGGTTTGCCGCGCAACTTCTCAATCCCGAGGAACATCAGGAGGCCACCATCGGTAATCGCAAGCGGGAGTAAGTTCATTACGCCCAGGTTAATGCTGATGAGAGCAAGCAACATCAAAAATTCTTGGAAGCCGCTCATCCACACGTTACCCATCACAGCGACAATGGAGACCGGGCCAGAGAACGCATCGACCTTCACTTGCCCCTGGAACATACGCTTGAAATAGCGGAAGATGCTCGTGGTCATTTTCCAGCTGGTGGCGCACGTCTTGGTGAACGCCTCGACGGGGCCACGGCGCACGACTTTTGTCTCGCGGAATAGCACATAACCCATCTGGATGCCGACCATGTAACGCTTGTGTTCTTCGTTATACACAGCGCTGAGCGTCTTGGTGAGCGTATCGCCCGCACGGATGACGGTAATGTTCACGGGTTCACCCTTGCTGCCGTCGATAATGCGAACAACGTCTTCGTAACGGGAAATATGTTCGCCGTTGATTTCAAAAATCGTGTCGTTCAATAAGATTCCGGCCTTCTCCGCAGCGGAACCTGCCACAGGCGGGAGACGCACCATCACGCGGTTCCTAGGATAGATACCGATATCGCCGATACCCATCTTGATTTCGGAACCGGCAGAATCCTGCGAGGGAATCACAAGCTCTTCGGGAATAACCGTCACGGTCAACGGTTCGCCGCCACGATGTACAGTCAGGGGAACTTTGGCCCCAAGACTCACGCCAATCTGCTCGCGGAAATCGTCCCAACCCTGGGTGGCCTTGCCGTTAATCTCGGTGATGGTATCGCCCGGGACAATGCCAGCCACAGCGGCAGGAGAATCCTTGCCCACAAAGCCCACGATGAGTTCGTTTGTCGCTGGTTCCTGCACGCCCACCATGTAAAGCAGCATCAGCAAGACAAACGCAAATGCAATGTTGATGAACGGGCCCGCAAAAGCAATCGCTGCGCGCGCGCCCACGGACTTGGCCACAAAATCGCGCTCGTCGGGAAGTTCGCCATCCTTGATTTTGTCAGGGTTCTCCCCCGCCATTGCGACGTAGCCACCGAACGGGATGGCCGAAAGGCAGTATTCAGTCTCTCCATGGCGATAACGGAGCAGTTTCTTGCCAAACCCAATGCTGAAGGTATTCACCTTGACATTGTTCCACTTGGCTACCATAAAATGCCCAAGTTCATGAATCGTCACCAAAAAACTCAACCCCACCAGGCCGAGGACAAACATCAAGACGTTGCTAAAGACAGATTCCATCATAATGCAATTTAGTAAAATAGAGCCAATAAAAAAGAGCCGGGGGTTTCCCCCCGACTCCTCTGTATACACCAAACTTGAATAAACACTAGCGGATCCTGTTGCCCATAAGGTCGAAACGGAGGCCGCCTTTTTCCACGAACAGCTTGCTGCCATTCTTGCGGACTATCGCGGGAGCATCATGCCCCGTCGCGACAGGTGCAACCCTACGTATTGCCGACGCATCGGCGGAGCTGCTGGACACAGGTGCCACCCCGGAGCCGTCGGAACTGCTCGACGCAGGCGCCACGGATGAACTGGACTGTTCGACCGAAGCGCTCGATTCCGGAGCCTT
>JAEERM010000207.1 GCA_016285835.1 Fibrobacter sp. | reverse complement strand
GTCTTCTTCAAACCTATAAAGAACGTCGTGATGCAAAGGACAAGGGAAGGGTCCACGAAATTATCGACGAACGCATTCAAAATCACACCGGTTTCCAAGCCCATCGACGAATAGGTATAAGGGATTACCACGGCACCAAAGAGCCGCATCGCAATCGAAAGCACGGAGAGAATCATCAGAAAAATAGGAGTCTTTTTAACAAGCGAGGCAATACCCGCAGCAATGCCGAGCACACCCATCAGAATCGAGCCCATATAGCCCACCATGAGCGACTCGTTCGGCATCCCGACCGTAAGCAGCTGCAACAACAGCCCTGCAATAGTATTCAGCCCGCTCACGATAAACAAGGCGGAGCAAACACGAAGCAATGATTGGTTCATAAGCGGGACTCCTACTTTTTCATCAAGTATTCTTCCAATTCCGGGAATGTGTCGGATGACAAGAAAACCATTCGGCACCTGGTCAGCAACCAGCCTGCCCATCCCTTTTTAACGTTATTCAATCCTGATATTTTAAAAATTTCCTGTTTGATTGTAATGCTATTACCAAACAAAAAGGTAATCCGCACAAGTTCATCTTTAAGAAATTCAACTTTCTGTGGAGCTATGTGAAGAGCAAGAAAGCAATAATAAAGCAAGAACACTTCCTTGAAAACCCACATAAAATTGATGGAATCGTAAGCACCTGATTGCACCACGACAACAATGGATTTTACAAGCCAATAAGCACCAAAAAGGAATAATACCACCGATCCCCAAGTCACACTTTTGCGCTCAGCTTTATACACTTTATTTTCTTCCATTCAATTACCTCGTTCTAAAAATAACAAAAACGGCCCGGATTTTATTCCGGGTCGCCTTTTATAATAGGGGATCCCCGCCTGCGCGGGGATGACAATTGCGGATTACTTCACGAAGGCGTTGTAGATGGCCTTGATGGCCTTCTCGGTATCGGCTTCGTCAACACCGGTGATGATGTTGATCTGCGAAGAACCCTGGTCGATAATGCGGACGTTCACCTTGTTCTCGGCGAGAGCGGTAAACAGTTTCGCGGCAACACCGATCTTGTTCGTCATGCCGTGACCCACGGTAGCGATGAGCGCGATACCCGGGAACACCTTGATACGGTCGGGACGCATCTGCTGCGTGATGTCTTCGAGAACCACGTCCTGCACGGCGTCGAGGGCCTTGGAGTCCACGACGATGCTCATGGAGTCGATAGCGCTCGGGCACAGTTCGTAGGAGAGGCCTTCGCTTTCGAGCACGGCGAGCACGCGGCGGCCGAAACCGACTTCCTTGTTCATCATGGACTTTTCGATGTAGATCATGGAGAAGCCCTTACGGCCGGCGACACCCGTAATCGGGAGCTTCGCTTCTTCCGGAGTGGGGCCGATGATGGTGCCCGCGTCTTCGGGGCGGTTCGTGTTGCGGATGTTGATAGGAATCTTCTTCGCGCGGCACGGGGCGATGGATTCGTCGTGGAGCACGGAAGCGCCGGAGTAGGCGAGTTCGCGGATTTCGCGGTAGCTCACGTATTCGATGGGCAGCGGATTTTCGACGATGCGCGGGTCAGCCATGAGCATGCCCGAGACGTCGGTCCAGTTTTCGTACTTGGCGGCATCGATGCCGTTAGCGAGGATGGCGCCCGTAATGTCGGAGCCGCCACGGCTGAAGGTCTTGACTTCGCCACGGAGGTTTGCACCGTAGAAGCCCGGCAGCACGTAGAGCTGGTTCTCGTCGGAGAGCGTCTTCGCGATGTCTTCGTAGGTCTTCGGGACAATGCGATACTTGTCGTCGAAGGTGATCAGCGGGAAGGTGTCGACGAAGTTTGCGCCCAAGTACTTGGCCATGAGGCGTGCGCACAGGAATTCGCCACGGCTCACCAAGAAATCCGTGCTCACGGATTCGGGCTGGTTCTTCAGCTTGTCTTCGAGGCTGTCGAGGTCTTCGGTCAGCTTGTCTTCAAGACCCAGGTCCTTGCAGATTTCGTCATAGCGCTGACGGATCAGGTTCCACGGCGTCGAAAAGTCGAGGCCCTTGGAGGCGAGGTCGTAGGTGCTGTAGAGGAGGTCGGTAAGCTTCGTCTCTTTGG
>JAEERM010000206.1 GCA_016285835.1 Fibrobacter sp. | reverse complement strand
CCGACGAAAAGGGCCGTCCGCGTCCGGTCAAGGTCGAAGGCGCAAGCTTCGAAATCGAATGCGACACCGTGCTCGTTGCTATCGGTAACGGTTCCAACCCGCTTATCAGCAACACCACGCCGGAACTCTCCGTCGACAAGAAGGGTCACATCCTTCTCGAAGATGCAACCGCCAACAAGACCTTCATGGAGAAGGTTTATGCCGGTGGTGACATCGTGCTCGGCGCTGCTACTGTGATCCTGGCTATGGGAGAGGGTCGCCGCGCTGCAGCAGGCATCAACGAGTTCTTGAAAAAGTAACCGTCGCGATACGGCGTCTCCCCATAGAGGATAACTCCACTAAGGGGCGATGCCCCAAGTGTCGTATAGCTCGCCCCCTCACGTATTACAATACGCTACGGGGGCTCGACTCCTGGTCCTGCTTGCTTCTTTTTCAAGACCGAGACCTTATAAGAGGATGGCGATGGCCATCCTTTTTTCGCTTCTAGCTTCGGCTGGGTTTAATAGTTAAACTCGCTTTTTTTCCAAGCACGAAGGATATTAAAGAGATGGCCTTGCGCCATCTTTTTTTGGTTTTGGCTTAGATGTGTTTTTTGTTGCTCGCTTTTTGATTTCGTTAGGGATAAAAGTTCCCGTTTTTCGCTTTGCTGTTAACTTTTGTTAACAAACTGGCGGGCTGATTCGGCCTGAATTTGTCTGATGGGGCTTGAAAATTTACGTGAGATGGAAAATGCGTTGTAGATGTTGAGAATTTTGCGTGTTGTTGTTGTCGTCAGCAACGTGTATTTTTCTTTTTTCAAACGTTTTTTAAGCCCTTTTGTTATTTTTGGATAGCTTAGGTTCTTGGGCTATTGATGAGGGTGCAATAGCTCCTTTTGCCTTTGTGGAAAAACGTAATCAAATACGGAGAGCATAATGTTAGACCTTCTTGCGGTTCAATCAAGTACGACCAACGCTACTATTATCACGTTGGCATATACGCTTTGCCTTGCCTTTATCTTATCTTCGGCAATCGGCTGGACTTACGAAAAGACCTTCCTCGGGCTTTCCTATTCCAGGAACTTCGTCCAGGGCATTGTCCTGAGCTCGGTTGCGGCTGCGATGATCATGCAGGCCATCGGTGATAACGTCGGACGCGGTCTCGGTATGATGGGTGCTCTCTCGGTGGTCCGTTTCCGTACGAGTTTCAAGGACCCGCGAGATATCATGTTCATATTCGCTGCGCTAGGTGCGGGTATCGGCTGTGGTGTTTATGCCTGGGGTGCCGCTGTCGGCGGTACGATTGCCTTCTGCTGTGTCGCATTCCTCCTTTCCCGCACGGGTCTCGGCACCAAGCACTTCTTTGACGGTATGCTCCGCTTCGCTCTCCCGAACGAAGGCGATGCCCGCGCCCAGGTCGAACATATCATGAAGACCAGCCTCAAGACTTTCATCCTCATCACCATGCGCGAAGTCGATGGCGGCGCCCGTCTGGATGTCGCCTACCAGATTCGCCTGCGTGCGACGAAGCCCGCCGCCGAAATCCTGAACGACCTTTCCAAGATCGAGGGAATTTCGGATGTCCAGTTCATGATGCAAGACGCGACAACGGAAATGTAAGGGGAGGATACAATGCACAAACTTGAAGATCTTCTCGACAATTTCTGGAACACCCACAAGAACAATGCGGGTGTGGCCTACGTCTACACCCACAAGTTGTCCCTTGCCTGGGCGATTTGCGTTGTTTTCGCCATCGTCCTCGGCTTGGTCTACCAGGGCAAGGTCGCCATGTTCCGCGGCATTGCCGATGCGAACGAAACCATTATCAGCGTGCCCTCCGCAACTGAAATCGTTAAGGTGCACGTGGTTCCCGGCCAGGAACTCCAGGTGGGCGACACGATTGTCGAAATCAACCGTCCGGACTTGACTCTCCGCATTTCGGAAGTTGCCCGCGAAATTGACGCCCTCGAAGGCCGCAGCAACCTGAGTTCCGCCGAAATCGACCAGAAGGTGGCCGAAGTCAAGGCGAACTTGGAAACCCGCCGCCTTACGCTCAATGCCGAAATCCGCAACCTCGAGTCGGAATACCAGAAGAACAAGGAAATTTCGGCCAAGC
>JAEERM010000016.1 GCA_016285835.1 Fibrobacter sp. | reverse complement strand
GCATACCGAGGCAAACAGGGCAAACGTGCTTGTTCGGGGTCGTATTCACTTCGATTTCGCAGCCGCAGAACATCTTCGTCTTCGTCGCGAGCTGGCAATGGATTTCAAGACCGATAACAGGACAATAATTGGACATAAAAACTCCGTAATTTTACGGGGAAAAGATAAAAAAAAGTAGGAAGTAGGAAGTAGGAAGTAGGAAGGATTTAGGGTTTATTATTGCAATTCCCAAAGAGGAGTCTGTTCGTGATTTGGGATTTTTATTGCTGGCTGCAATTTTCTAGAGCCTTAGCGCGCATCTCATCGTATTCAATCAACGTTTCTGGGCAATGTTTGTTACGGTTAAAACCTCTTCTACACTTGACTCTTTTTATGGCCTTATTGAATTTAGCATAGACAACGCTATCCATATCCTCTCTACGCATAAGGCTGTCTAAAATACGTCGAATCTCTTTCTTATACGATAAAGAATCAAAACGGTTTGCACACGGACAAGTTTCATCGCAAATTTCAAGAACAAATCTAGCGAAAGTCGTACTGTCCATAATGTAGTTCGAGCGTAGAATAAATTCATCACCCGCTGCAAGGCAGGCCCTGCCACACGCATTGACGGGAATGATATTTTCAAAGGGACGGCAGGATTTTTCACATTCGTCTGCAAGAATGCGCACTTTCATATGCACGCGCACATTTTGGCCATCTAGAGAATCGCCTTCTTGATCAAGGATTTTCGCAGCATAGCATGCGCGATAGCATTCGTCGACAGAATGCAATGTTTGAATGCGAGGCGGTTCTTTCGTATCTTCCATCACCTCAGTTTGCGGGTTTAGTTTCTTTATTCGTTCACGCTCCTCGATTTGTTTTAGCGCACGTTCTCGCAAGCGATTTTTCGACTCTTCCGACATTACAAACTTCCCCTTTGGGGGTGCAGGTTGTTCTGTCTGCGGCAAATTCTGTGTTTCTTTTTTTTCATCGGAACAGCCAACGGACAGCATGGCAAATAAAGCCACACAAAAAAGAATAATGCGCATAATCCTGTTCATCAAGTTACCCCCAATCATTTTTATATAAAATAGAATTCTATAACTTTGATATTATAGTTTTCAGCTTAGAAAAGCAAGTAAATAGTGGTTAGGAATATGCTAGACTTCGTCGAGTGTCACGACGAGGGCATCGGTTGCGTCACGGAAGTTTGCACATTCGGTGAGGATGCAGTCGGCTCCGTTCACGAACGCGGTCGCAAGGCGCAGGGACTCCGCTTCGGTAATCTTGTGATTCGTCTTCTGCGAAGCGGCATAAAGTTCGGCGGCCTTTACAGAAACCTCGGCATCTACCGGGCACACCTTCACATTCGCGGAATGTTCAAAGAACTCGCGGTACTGGCGGGCAAGCACACCTTCACCGCTCACGAACGCCTTGCGGCTTATCTCGAACAAGGTAACAGACGATACAAGGACCTGAACATTCTTTTCGTACACCATGTCGAGCACGCCCGACACCGCCGGATAGAAATCCGGATGCATCTGCAACAGCCGAACTAGCGGCCCAGAATCGAGGAACAGCATCCTACTCTGTTCTATGGACCTTATCATTCGTAGATTTCCATGTAGGCGATATCTTCGCGCATGCCAGCGCGGACCATCTTCAAACGTTCGGCCTTCGGGTAGAAATACCAAATCATCCACTCGCCGCTCATGTCGGTGCGTTTGGTCTTGATGGCAATGGGCTTTTCGCCCTTGTAGTAATCGCGCTTGTGCGGAATCATGTGCTCAAACGGACGATAGGTATGGACTTCCTCGCCCGCCTGGCGCTCGACAAATCCGTTACCATCCTTACTCCAGGTGATAGTGATAACACCATTGTCGTCCTTCACCTTCTCGCAGCTGTCAAAGCCGCTACCACACCAGAAATATTTTTTGAACTTGAATTTCTGCTCGGGCATATCAAATACTTCGACCTTGCGGGTGTTGCCTTTGTATGTGGGATACTCGCCTTCGAGTTTGTACTTGCCCACATTGTATTCATAACAACCACGCTGTGCGACTTTCACCTTGCGGTTATTGACAGCAATGTCGATATTGCAGCCTTCCTCATGGTAGGACAACCGTGCATGACCGTTACTTTCTTGGATTTCGAGATTGCCCATCTCGATTTCCGAACGTTCCGTCACAGGGCCGTTCTGGATAATTACGTCGAACCGCTTTGGATTGTTCGGGGACTTCCTCAAGGTCACACTGCCAGTGGCAGACGCATATTCGCCGCTAAGGTCCTTCGCCTCTTGCAGGAATCGGGCGAGTTCGGCACGTTTCACGTACACTTTACCATGTTTACAATCAATAGGGACAAAGGGAGGCGGGTTCTTGGGATCGCGGGGACGCCAAGATATATAGCGCTTAGTCACATTCTGGATTTTCTTCTTTCCATTTTTACCAATAACTTCACGACGTTCTTTTTCTATACGGACTCGCTTGACAGAATCTTTTGGAATCGGAAGTTCTGTAATCCAGTCGGACATGGAAAGAGTTCCGACAGGTTTACTTTCGTCGACTTCCCTGCCGTTCTTCTTATAGACATTCAAAGTTTCTTGTCCAAAACAATATGCACAACCCAATGTGACCAGAATTGCAAGTAAAATTTTCAAATTTTTGCCTCTTCGAACAAAAAAACACACCATTTTCAAAAAAAAGGTAATATTTTAAACCTACTTGGTAACAATATTTTTATAATTCTAATTGAATTTTACAATTGGAACATTCGTAAAATGCCATCCACAAAAGGAGATTGTGTCATGAAGAAAATTTTCCTAGCATCCTGCATGCTGGCAGCATCCGTGTTTGCCGCTCCGCAGGCTGCTGCTAATGCTAATGCTGCACCTGCAGCAGCTCCGGCTGCTGCCGCTCCCGCCGCTGCACCGGCCAAGCCCGCTCCGGCTGCTGCACCTGCAAAGGACGCGAAGGCTGCCCCGGCTGCCGAAGCCGCCAAGCCCGCTGCAGCACCTGCTGCCGCTCCTGCCGCACCGGCCAAGGACGCAAAGGCTGCACCGGCCAAGCCCGCAGCCGCTCCCGCCGCTGCACCGGCTACCGCACCAGCCAAGGACGCGAAGGCAGAACCGGCCAAGCCTGCCGCACAGGCCGCCGCTCCTGCAGCAGCACCCGCTGACACAACAAAGGCCGCTCCCGCCGATGAAGCTAAGCCGGCAGAAGCTGCCGCAGCTCCCGTAGCCGCACCGGCAGACTCCGCAAAGGCCGAACCTGCGGCCGAAGTCGCTGCAACCGATACTGCCAAGGCCGCTCCGACCGAAGCCGAAATTGCAGCAAACACCGACGAACAGGGATTCATCTCCGCTCCGGAACCGCAGGACCAGCCCAAGAAGAAAAAACGCCGCAAAAAGAAAAAATTGGTTGAAAACGCCGTCATCTCGACGGACAAGGCCGAATTCGGCATTCTCGCTGACTTCGAATTGAGCGCCGAGAAGGTGTTCTGGACAAGCGAAGAAGACAACAACAACGACAACCTTGAAACCTGGCAGGGCGAAGCCAACTTCGCTATCCTCGCCGAAGGTGAAAACTTCAAGGGCAAGTTGGCCTTGGCCTTCTACCCGGGTGACCTCAGGAACGAAAATTTCGGTGGCAAGGATGCCAAGCAGGAAGCCCTCCGCAACAACGAAAACGGCACCCTGGACGACTACTACTCCCTTGACGAAGCATGGGCCTACCAGAGCACCGACATGTTCAACTTCAAGGTCGGTCGCTGGGACAACACCGACAAGAATGGTGACTACTTCGGTGGCTACGTCGATGGTTACCTGGCTGGATTCCTTTCCACCCAGAAGCCCGAGAACCAGTTGCAGTTCGGTCTTTCCCCGACAGACAACCTGGACTTCACCCTTGCCTTCATCAGCAAGGCTGAGAACCTGGATAACGGCGACCTCCGTGCGGCATTCAACTTCCACGGCCTCGAAGGTCTGAACGACCTGAAGATCCAGCTTGCCTACCGCAGCAACCTCTTCGACAAGGTCTACGATACGGATTCCAAGGTCAAGCACAACACCTCTCTGAAGGCCAACCTCCCCCTCATCAAGAATGCCGTCAGCGTCTTTGCCGAAGCAGCTCTGCTCGACATCTCCAGCGACGACGACATGGTGATCCCGGTAACGGGCGGTTTCCTCTTCCAGACCAAAGTTGTTGACCGCATCATCCTCGAAGCCGAATACATTGGCGACCGTCAGGAACATGCTGCATACTGGGGCATCAAGGACCCGAAGCACATCAAGGACGTGCTCGGTGCCCTCTACCTCGAAAAGGCCTTCACCGACCGCTTCAGCCTGTCTGCTGGTTTCCACAGCTTCGGTTGCACCAAGGACTTCACGCTGTCCGGCAACCTGATTGGCCGAATCAACTAAGCGTTCAAGTATAAACAAAGAAGGCTCCCGAGCAATCGGGGGCCTTCTTTTTATTTTACAAATAAAGTGTTTAGCGTTTTAGTGGCAACCTTGGCTAGAAACCCTTGCGTTCCAAATCTAGCAGTAGCGCCTGAAGCGATTCCTCGACAGAGGCACGGAAGCTGGTAGAGCCGAGGCTGCAACTTGCGACAACGTCGTTACCGGAAGAGATTCGTATTACATCAAAGCCGTTTTCGGATGAAAAACAGACGGACAAACCTTTATTCAAAGCTTTTTCTAGCAAATCGCGCATAGCGACTCCTTTAATGATGTGGTCGGAATAAACCTAGGTTGGCGAACCAACAAGTTTAAACTAGGCTTTTTTGATTCAAAAAACAAGCAATTATTTTTAATTATCCATGATTTCTATGTATTTTAAGCTATCATGTTCGATTTTCACATTCATTTAGCACGGCTCCCCCACCCAAAGCAGCTAACGCAACTGCTTTATAATGGTGATTACGGCTTTATCGCCATCGCCTGCGAGCCGTGGGAATGGGAAAGTACCGCTAACCTGAAAAAGGAATTTTCCACAGAAAATAAGCCATTCAAAACATCTTACGGGATCCATCCCATGATAGCGACCCAAGTGTCCGATGCCGATTTTGAACGGCTCAAGGAATACCTGCAAGCAGATAGATCAGCATCTGTCGGTGAGTGCGGGCTGGACAAGCGCTACCCGGGATACGGGGAAAACGGCGTGCAGGAGGCGATATTCAAAAGGCAAATTGAACTTGCAAAGGCGTTAGGCCGCGACTTGCAAATCCACTGCGTGGGCGACTACGGCAGAGTTGTCACATTGCTCAAAGCTGCACATTACCCGCCACTTTTGCAACCGGCAAATCCGGAGCCAAGGCCTGTTTTCCACCGGTTCGGTGGCGATGCGGGCATCGTGCGGGCGGCACTCCCTATGGGGGCGATTTTCAGCCTGCACGCGGACAGCTTCAAGAAAAAGTCGACGCGTGCAACCATCCCCCTCATCCCAGAACAGAACATCCGGTTCGAAACGGACGCCGACGAGACGACATTCGCAGCCGATGGCCGAAGCGCCTCGAATGGCGATGCTCCAGAATACAACGTGGAGGAAGTCATCCAAGCGCTCAAGGAGCGCTGGCTTGCTGTGAAGATCCTTTGGGAAAATCTTAAAGTTTAGCGGGAGTAATCTCGATTGCGGCAAAAGCGCGGAATGCTTCAAGCGCTTTTTCAGCGTAAATATTGGGAGTACCGTTGCCCAGCTCAATGACGGCCTGCATAGGCGTACTGCCCAGAATGCGAATGGGGAACGGGCAAAGCGAAGTCATCTCCGAAACAACGCGCAAGTCGGGAGGCGGGAACTCGGCGAATGTCGCGGCGAGCATACCCTTACGCTGCACCAAGCCCTGAATGCGCAGGCGTCCAGCCAAAAGCCCAATTTCGGTGACTGCCAAAAGCATTTTCGTTGCAGCAGGCAGCGGACCGAAGCGGTCCACGAGTTCCTGCGAGATGCAGTCGACTTCGGCAGTGGAACGGGTGCGCGAGATACGTTGATAAAGCGAGATACGTGTAAGCCCATCCTGAATGTAGTCTTCGGGCAGGAAGGCATCCACACCCAATTCCACGCGAGGCTGGATAGGCTTGTCGAGCGGGCTCCCACCGCGAAGGGCCTCGACGGCCTCCTTGACCAAACGGACATACGTTTCGAAACCGACTTCGGCGATAAAGCCGTGCTGTTCCTGGCCCAGGAGGTTTCCGGCTCCGCGGATTTCGAGGTCGCGCATGGCGAGCTGGTAACCACTGCCGAGGTCGGTGAACTGCTCGAGGGCCTTTAGGCGGGTCATAGATTCCTGAGAAATCTCGCCGCGGGCGGGGATAACAAGCAGCGCTTTCGCGAGCACGCTGCTGCGCCCGACGCGGCCGCGCATCTGATAAAGCTGGCTAATGCCGAAATGGTGCGCATTGACAATGATAATCGTATTCGCGTTGGGTACGTCGAGGCCGGACTCGATGATGCTCGTACTCACGAGGACATCGAACTTGCGGCTGAGGAAGGCATCCATCACGCGTTCCAAATCGTGGTCGTCCATCTGGCCGTGCGCGACAGCGATGCGGGCCTGCGGCACCAAGGCTTCGATTTCTTCGGCCAACGTATAAATCGTCTGCACGCGGTCGTTCACAATAAACACTTGTCCGCCGCGGGCCAGCTCATCGAGGA
Organism: Fibrobacter sp.; assembly: GCA_016285835.1. GTDB lineage: Bacteria > Fibrobacterota > Fibrobacteria > Fibrobacterales > Fibrobacteraceae > Fibrobacter. Next base: position 36,808 of record JAEERM010000016.1, on the reverse strand, counting down.
TAGCATTTTTGATAACTTCATCGTCGCGCTTTAAAAGGACGGTCTCGACGGGCAATCGGTTTACAGGCGGCGTGTTGATGAGCGAAATATCGCGGACACCCGTCATGCTCAGGTGAAGCGAGCGCGGAATCGGGGTGGCACTCATGCTGAGCGTATCAACGGCAAGGCGCAGCTCGCGCAGTTTTTCCTTCTGCTTCACGCCGAACTTCTGTTCTTCATCGATGATGAGGAGGCCCAAATCCTTGAACTCGTTCTTGGCCGAAAGCAGCGCATGCGTACCGATGACAATGTCGACCTTGCCCTCGCTCACGCGCTTCATGATTTCCTTTTTCTCTTTAGGACTCTTGTAGCGGTTGACCAAAGCAATATTCACGGCCGGGAACGCGGCAAAGCGATCACAGAAATTCTCGTAGTGCTGGGCGGCAAGGATAGTCGTCGGTACGAGAACGGCCACCTGCTTTTTGGCGAGGATGCACTTGAAGGCGGCCCGCATGGCAACTTCCGTCTTGCCGAACCCGACATCGCCACAGATGAGGCGGTCCATGGGCTTGCGGGCTTCCATGTCGCGCTTGATGTCGGCCGTAGCTTTGACCTGGTCTGGAGTGGGATCGTACTCGAAAGCGTCCTCGAATTCCTTCTGGAACTTGCCATCGGGCGGGAAACCGAAACCTTCCACGAGTTCACGGCGGGCATAAAGGTCCACAAGTTCGCGCGCAATCTGCACGACCTTCTGCTTCATGCGCTTTTTCTTGTTTTCCCAATTCTTGGAACCGAGGCGGTCTAGCTTGAGCGGGTTATCTTGCGGGGAATCGACCTTCTCTATTTTCTGAAGGTCGGCCACAGGGAACTTGAGACGGTCTCCGCCCTCGTATTCGAGCAGAGCGCAGTCCACCATGCCGCCGTTCACTTCCACGCGAACAAGGCCCAAGTAGCGGCCGATGCCGTGATCCTCGTGGGCGACAAAATCGCCACGATTCAGCGATTCCACCATCAAGGCTCCGGAAACGGAACTTGCAATCTTGCGCTTGCGGGCCTTGTTGGGATGGCGGTTGAAAATTCGCGTTTCCGTCAAGAAGGCGACCTTGTCGTCTTCGAGCCAGAAACCTTCGGAAATGTTTCCGACAAAGTAACCTTCAATGGGAAGGTCCTCGAAATAGTGTTCTAGGCGAGTCAGGCCACCCTGCGTCGGTGCGACCACGTAGACTCGCCCACCACGGGCGTAAAAATCTTCGATTTCTTTTGCGACAGCGTCGGTCCCAGTCGAAGAAAAATCCTGCTTTTTGAGGTTCACCTTGAACCAGTTCGACGCATCCGCCTCGACGTTAGTCATATCGAGGCACGGGCGCAGGGCGAAATTTGCCGAAAGTTCGCCCATCTTGAACCAGAATACATTCGGGGGAGAAATCTCAGATACGAGGCCGCGTGCGCCCTCGTAGGCGGCCTCGTAAGCAAGGTGCATCTTGCTCGCCGTCTCCGAAAGCACGGAAAGTTCTTCGAACACAAGTGCTGCGCGAGGCAAATAATCCAAAAGGCTCGACGTGAGGGGCTGGTAACGGTCCCTGCGCCACCAGATGTCGTGTACGGCATCCCCCATCAGGGCCGCTTCGCGTTCCGGAATCGTGAATTCGCCCATCGGGAACAGGTCGACAAACTTTTTCTCTTCTACAGAACGCTGGCTGAAAATGTCGAAGGAACGGATGGATTCCACCTCGTCGCCAAAGAACTCGATACGGATAGGATGCGGATACAAAAGGCAGTTCACGTCGACGATGCAACCGCGGATGGAGAACTCGCCCACCCCGCTCACCACGGGCTGTTCGATGAACCCATGATCCAGGAACCAAGGCCTGAGCTTGGAGGGTTCAAAAACATCCCCTACCTTTATGCGGAAAATGTTTTCCAGCACGGTTCCCGGCTTCGGGAGTTTCGCAAGCAGGGCATCCAGGGGGCAAACGACGACAAACGGGCGATCGTTACGGCCGATATCGCGGAAAAACTTGAGGCGTTCTTCGAGCACGCCTTCGAACGGAACCTTGGACTCATAAGGTTTGAGCCCGAGTGAAGGGAAAAATCGGACAAATTCCTCGCCCACGAGGCTTTCGAGGTTCTCAACCCAGACCTCAGCGCTCCGGTAGTCCTTCGCAACAACGAGCACGGGCTCCGGACGCTTCAGAAAACGGCTCGCGACCGCCATGGCAAGCATGGGGACGCTCGCCCCACACACATGCAGCGAACCGGAATCCACGCCATCAAAAAGCGCAATGGACCCGCTAGCCGACTCCTGAAGAAATTCCGATAAAGTTTCCATAAAAGACCAAAATAAAAACCGGCCCCGAGACTTCGGAGCCGGTTTTCTGAGCTATGAAGGGCTCGAACCTTCGACCCACGCCTTAAAAGGGCGTTGCTCTACCAACTGAGCTAATAGCCCGAGCGAACCAAATATACTAAAAAACGCCAATTTTGTAAAGGCAAAAGGCAAAAAAATGCATTTTAAGCACTTTAGCTTTTATGGATTTTTCTAGATTTGAAGCATGAACCTGTTGAAAAGAGTTTCGTTTTGCGCCGCGCTCGTGTCTGTAGCACCGGCCTTGAGCCATGCCTATTTTTCACAAGACAATTCCGGCGAAGAAGCATTCTCTTTCGTAAGCACTTTCGACAGCCCCCGCAATGCCGCCTTGGAACATTCCGCAGGCGCCATGCCCAGCACGGATCCCACGGTTTCGCAAATGAACCTGGCTGCACTCCGCATGCAAGAAGGGAAAAAACACGTCGTAGAGGCCCACTGGCAGACCGGCGACTTTGCCGAAAACCAAGGTTCCCTGTTCTACACGACACAATACAAGAATTACGCCATCCAGATTTCGTACAACTGGTACGATGTCGGCGAAATCCAGGGTGTCGATGAATTTGGCGAATACACCAGCGAAAAATACAACCCCTTCGGGCACCTGTTCACGGCAGGAGTCGCCTTCCCGATGAAGCATATCCAGTTCGGTGCCGGGCTCAAGGTGGTTGCCGAAAAACTCGCCGGCGAACGGAATACCGACAGAACCGCCCTCGGTGCCGCATTCGACTGGGGCCTTGCCTGGCAAAACAACAGCAACAGCATAGGCCTTGCACTCGCAGGCAAAGATTTCGGTTCTATGCTACGCGACTATACCGACGACGGGCAAGACGACTTTTACGCAATGAGCCAAACATTCACTGCGTCCGGATTTTTCAAGCCCAAGAGCATCCGCCGTCTCACCATGTACACAGCAACAGAATTCCCACGCTTTACGCCTCCAATTTTTGACATCGGTGCCGAATACGCTCTGGGCACAAGTTTTACTGTCCGCGGAGGTTGGACCCGCAGTTGGCTCGACCTAGTACGCGACATCAAGGAACTGGCAGCATCCAACAGCCGCCCCGACGAAGCCAACACGGCAAGGTTGTTCAGCCTGGGCTTGGGATACACATCCAACCTGTTTGCGCTGGACTACGCATTCTCCTACTTGGCCGAAGGGCTCGGAATGGAGCACCGCATAGGCCTCCGACTGGGGTTCTAGGGATTCCGGCATGCTCCGCCAGTTCGACGTCATCGTCGTGAGCGAACGCTTCGCAAACGGTTCGACAATTCCACCTACCCCGCCATTTACCGACCCTTCCCTCGGCTGGTTCTTTGTTGACGATATCAACAAGGGCCTAGAAGCCAGCGAGGCCGAATGGATTATCGTGGCGAGCGAACAGGTAAAAGTGACCCGCGAATTCTTGAACAACCTTGCGGAATGTAATGCATCGTTCCCCATGGTCGACGCCCTCGCCCCGCGAATCCGCACAGCAAACGGCTTTGTTGGCGCCAAGGTCATCGGGAAAAAAGGCGATTTCGTGCAAATTGACGAAAATGCAAGCATCCGCTATGTCGCGGCACCACAGCCGGACATCGCAGCATTTAGCCGCCGCATCGTCCAGCGCACAGGCCGAGTAGACAATTCCCTCACAGAGGAATTTCAGCTCGCGGACTATTCGCTCCGGATGCTCCACGCCGGGGGCCGGATGCTGAACATTCCCTACCTCGTCATCGAGGGTTCACCCGACAACAAGAGCCAAAACACAAAAGAATACAACGCAGGTTGCATCAAGACACTCTACAAGAGTCTCGGTATTTCAGCTGCCGGCAAGTTTGCGCTGAGGCACCCGCAATCATGGATTTCCCTTTTCAGCGAACTTAAGGCGCTGAACATCAAGAGAAAAGCAGCCATCTCGCTCAGCAAGATGACCGCAGAAATGTTGCACGAAATTCGGGAATAAACTAGCCTTCAAGAGACTCAAGAATTGCACCGCCAACACGACGGGCAAAGGCCTCATTGGAACAATATTCCAAAAGCTTGGCCTTGTTCTCCACATTCACGATATCGCCCCCCGCAAGCACACGGTCCAAAATATCCACATAGGCGGCGACATTCGTTGGCGGATCCACCAACGGAACAACGCCCTCCAAATTTTCCTTCATGGCCGATGTCGCAGCAGCAACAGAAGGAGTTCCGCACGATAGCGCCTCGATGGGAGGCATACCAAAGCCTTCCAGAAGCGAGGGATAAACCAGCAAATCCGCATGGCGGTAAAAATCGCGCAGTTCATGCGCATGGAATTCCGGGAAATGGAAAACATTGGTCAAATGGTCGCGATCAATAATCTGTTCCAACCGATCGGAGACCTTCCCCACTCGTACAAAAGCCACGTCGGGGCGCAGGCGAGCCATCTCGAAATAAGTCTCGATATTCTTTCGTGGTTCATCCAGACTCACGTTCAGGCACATTGCCTTGAACCCGCGAATATTGAATTTTTCACGGAACTCTTCGCGGGCAGCAGCATCAATCGGTTGCGTGGGGGCACTAAAAAGTTTAGAATCAATAGGGCACCCGATAACAGTCCCTTTGGTCCCCGCCGTGCCGAAATGCGCTTCGGCCTCGTGGCGCGTCCACTGGGAATTGTACACGTAGTAATCCGACTTGACCGTATCGCGAATAAAGAAACGGTTCAACACCTTGAACTTGAGACTATCCGGGTAAAGAGTTTCTGCAAAGGTGTCGTGAACGAACATGACCGCCCTGGCCTTGGGACACGCCGATTTTGCAATAGGGACAAGGAATCCCAGTTCCGGACGGATAAAGAAGACGACATCGGGGCATTCTTGCTTGAGAATTTTCTTGAACGGGCGGCGGAACGTAAAGAATCCTACATGCAAGGACGGAGCCCAGATTTCAAGCCTCGCGCGGGCGGATTTATCACCGAAGAACTTTGGAGTCTTGAGCCAAAGTGTGTCGACATCGAAATCAGGACCGAGAGCCTGCATGATAGAAAGCGCCAGCCGACCGAAGCTGGTACATTCATTCTTGTCACAAACAAGCAAAACCTTCTTTCGACTGTTCATCATCGGCCTCATCCACATTCCAGTTCATCAAATGCAAAACAAAATACAAATATAGAACAGAAACGGGTGTCCGCAATCACAACAAACCAGGCCATTATTAGCTATATTCAAAACATGGCGAAAATCTGCATCGTTCTTGCAACCTACAACGGAGAAAAGTATCTTCCGGAGATGCTTGATTCCCTGGTGGCGCAAACCCGACCTGCCGACAAGATTATCGCCATCGACGACGGTTCCTCCGATTCCACCGCAAAAATTTTGGAGATGAACTGCACCCGCCTCCCCATGCAAATTCTCCGCTCCCCCAAAAACCAGGGACATAGGGCAGCCTTTGCAAAGGGGTTGGAAGAAGCTAGGCTCCAACTGAGCAACGATGATTATATCGCGCTTGCCGACCAAGACGACATCTGGCTCGCCGACAAACTCGAGACCCTCGAAAACGAAATCGGAGATGCCGCACTCGTATACGGCGATGCCGAAGTCATCGACGGAAAAGGCCAGAGGACAGCTCCCTCGTGGCGCGAATTCTCGAAAATCGACACGCACAACAGCATGAGACGCCAAATCGCCGGAATTAATAACGTCACCGGCTGCCTATCCCTTTTCAGGGCAAGCCTTTTGCCCACAATCCTCCCTATTTCGGAAAATGTCTCGGTCCACGACAGGTGGGTGGCCATGCATGCACTGAAAAACGGAGGAATAAAGCCTATCCCGCAAGCAGTCGCCAAATACAGGATTCACGGCAACAACGCCGTCGGAGGTGCGCGCCAGCCCTCCATGAGCGAAACACTTGCAACACAGCAAAAATGGATTGAAGAAATTCTCTGCCATAAGCACGAGCTCAAGCTTTCAAATGGCGAAACCCGCTTTGCTGAAAAGCTCCTGGAGTTTTCGCTGCTCCGCCAGCAGTCCGCATTCAGCCCCTCGGCCATTCCGTGGGCATTTGCCAACCGCCACGACCTCTTTTTACAGGCAGGCACATTCAAGACTTTACAACGGGTACTTTTCATGGCCGTAGGCCTCCCCCTCGCCCAAAGGTTTTTCGGTAAGGACTGATGCGCATCGGAATCGACATAAAGTGCCTCCGTTACAACAACGCCGGAATCGGGCGTTACCTGCGCTGCATTCTCGAAGCCTTGCAAAAAATCGACAGCCAAAATGAATACGTGCTGTTCGCCCCGACAAAAACGCCATTTGTCCCCACAGCGGCAAACTTCAAAGTCCAAGTCTGCAAAAGCGAAATACGCCTTCCTGGCATTTTGTGGCAGCAAAGCACATTGCCTGGTTTTATCCGCGAAAACGATATTGATATTTTCTGGGGGCCAGAACAAACGCTCCCCGTCGGGAACACAGGAAGGGCCATCCGCGTACTGACCGTCCACGATCTCGTGTACAAGCGCTTCCCGGAAACCATGGTCAAAAGCGTCCTTTGGATCAACAGGCTTTTCGGCAACAAGTCGATAGAAATAGCAGACGCCATCTGCCCCGTTTCCGAATTCACGAAAGACGAGCTATTCCACTTTTTCCCGAAAATAGACACAACCAAGTTGCATGTTGTCTACAACGGTGCTAAGGCCCCGACAACACAGCCGGCCACAACCCCCAGAAACAACAACCTGCTTTTTGTCGGCAGCCTGGAACCCCGCAAGAACTTGCCCGCATTGATTCACGCACTGGAAATTTTGCACGACAACGGCCAAGATATCTCACTGACAATTACAGGCCCCAAAGGTTGGAGAAACAAATCCATCTGCGACATTCTTTCAAAAACGCCTGTCACAAACAACATAACGCATCTGGGCTTTGTAAGCGACAACGAACTTAGCGAACTTTACCGCACCAGTGCCGCCGTAATATTCCCGTCACTGTACGAAGGGTTCGGGCTCCCCGTCCTCGAAGCTTTAGCCCAAAGGACTCCGGTCCTTACGACCAAAGACAGCGCCATGGAAGAAATTGCCGGAGACTTCGCCACCTATTTCGACGCCAAAGACCCGGAATCCATTGCTAGCGCCATAAAGTCCTTCTACAACAACAGAACGGCTGTAGAAAAAAAACTACACGAAGATGCTGGGCTGAACAAGCTCCTGGAACACTATAGCTGGGAAAATTCGGCACGCTCCTTATTGGAACTGTTTGAATCGCTGACCACGAGGAGGCAATCATGAAAACCGCCATCATCATGGTCACATACAACGGCTGGCCCATAACGCAAAATTGCCTTTCGGACCTTTCAACCCTCCCGCAAGACGACTTTGTCATCGCCGTGGCCGACAACGCAAGCACCGACGGAACTGTAGAAAACATCCGCGAACAGTTCCCTTACGTGAAAGTCTACCCGCAAACAGAAAATCTCGGGTTTGGCCGAGCAAATAACGCCGCAGTCCAAGGGCTCAAGGATGACGGAACCAAGTTCGACGCCATCTGCCTCCTGAACAACGACACGCGCCTCGACCCAGCGACAATCATCGAATTGCGCAAATCCCTGACCGAAGCGCAAACACACTTTGGCGATGCGATCGTCGTCCCGACCGTGCGAAACAGCGACGGAACCCCGCAGCACAACTATTTCGCCAAAATCAACCCGCTACAGTTTTTCTTGAACGCATTCCGGATGGAATCCGCAGCCGCGCGGCACCTCGAAGGCAATCCCAAACTCTGCCCCGACACAACGTTCTACAAAACCTACTGGGCAAGCGCCGTTTGCTGGATGATGCCCGCGAACCTTTACGGAATGCTGGGCGGTTTTGATGAGAACATCTTCATGTATTACGAAGACTGGGACCTCGCCCATCGCGCTATCAAAATCGGTTACCATTTCTACATCCAGAGCAAGTGCAGCATCATCCACCTAGGCGGTGGATCGGCCAGGAGCAGTCTCAGCCGGGCACTCCAGCACGACCGCTCCCAACAATACGTGTTCGGCAAGCACATGGGCAAAAAAGGGGTTATCCTTTCCAGGAGTTTCCGCGTCTGCCGCAGTTCTGCACGCCTGCTCCCCGTATGCGTATTCGCCCTGTTCAACAAGAAATTCGCGGAATACGCCAAGAATCACCTGACTTTGCTGAAGGAAGCTCTATGCGCACACTAAAACGCACTTCGTTTACGATTTTCTCGGCCTCCTTGGCTCTTTCGCTAGCATCACAGGCGCTTGCCTTCCAAGGTTTTGACGATTCTACGGCGTTCACGCTTGCAGACAGTTCGCGGGGCGCCCTAGTGAACCTCCATGCGCAACTGCTGGATTCAGCCTCCATCACGAACCTCACAAACGCACCGACGCACTACGACAACTCGGCATCGGTACGCTTGTTCCTCGACGGCAAATTCACCGAATCGTTCCACTATGAGGCTCGCGTCAAGGTAAGCACGGACCACACCAACAGGGATATCGCAGACCATTTCTACAACCCGAACGAAGGTATTCCCTACAACAAACAGAGCGAAAACAAACGCACATGGGACATTTTCGCGGCAAATGCCAGGTACGATATCGCTCCGCTCGGCCTGCTCGCCGGATTTAACTACCTGGAAGTCGGTCCTGCACGCCGCCACCATGTCATCTTGCGCGGGGAACGCAGTTTCTACAGGCCCTGGCAAGATTCCAGCAGCCGCATATACGATGCAGCTCCGACTCCATATTTCGGCTATGAATTCACCATTGGCCCCCTCACCTACTCGCAACACGCAGCAAAACTATTCGAAAAGAAAGGAAGCGGCAAGTATTTCCACAACCACAGGCTTGCGATGAACTTGCCGTTCAATATCCAGTTCGGCCTCTCTGAAACCGCCCTATACGGGACCACGACAGAAGATCCGGGCATAAACCCGAACGAAGACGCCGAATACGCCACGCGAGAAATGGAATGGGCGTACGTCATTCCCTTTATTCCCTACGTTTTCGAGGAACATCTCCTGGGCGACCAGGACAACATCTCGCTCGCCTTTGACTTGAGCGTAAAGACAATCCCCAACTGGGAATTCTACGCGGAACTCCTCTGGGACGACATGAAATCCCCGACATCCATGTTCGACGATTCCTGGTGGGGCAACAAGTGGGCGGCAACCCTCGGCCTCGCCCGCGACAACCTGAAACTCGGCCCCGTAACGCTTGACTGGTTCGCCGAATATACCCGAATCGAGCCTTGGGTGTACACGCACCACAAGGGCGGCGGTTACACGTATGCAAACTACGCGCAAAGCCTGGGCAGCGACCTCGGCCCCAACGCCCAAGAAATCCATAGCGAACTGAGCGCCACATGGAAATTTGTCAAGGGAACACTCATCGCAGGCGCGGTCGCCAAGGACACCGCTTTCGGCGGGAACATCACAGACATCCACGGGCCCGAAGACCGTACCGACAAGAAATTCCTCAACGACAATTCCACCCTCCGATACAACGAACTCGGCGGTGCATTGGCCATCACCCCGTGGTATTGGGCAACGCTCAAGACATCGTACACGCGCTATTTTGGTGACTACGAAGGTTACCGGGCATCGCTGTCCGGCTCGATACAGTTCTAAGCTAAATTTTCAAATAAGCTAAAAAAGGTTGGACACTTCGGAGTCCGACTGGCACGCGAGTGCTCTTTCCTTCCATTCCTTATCCAGAATGAGGCGAGCCATCTCCGCAATGGCCTGGGTATGCACAGTCGCCGACTCGGCCGGAGAGAGCAGCAGGCACATGAACCTGGCCGTTTCCCTGCCGGGGATGGTCACTCCCGAAAAACCTTCCGGAGCAACGACAAAAGCCATTAGCGGAGCGGGCAAACCCGGAATGCGCGTATGCGGCAAAAGCAAGCCGTCCCCCATGTAGACCCCTTGCGACACGCGTTCCGAAAGTTTGGTCCACGCAGCAATGGAATCGAATTCATGAGGAGAATTGACAAGGGATTCGTAGGCTAGGCCCAAAGCCCGCCCAAAATCCACGGTTTCTTTATAGAATTTGCAAGATATCGGTTTCATGTGGCCTACGAAAGGGCTTCTTCCATGAACGGGAAGAGTTCCTTGTCTGTCGCATTAGCAATGAGCTTGAATTCCGAGAACAACGCCAAGAGTTGTTTCTTGCCCGGCTCAATGTACTGTTCGAACTTTTGAATTTTCTTTTGCCTAGAAAGGAAGCAATACGCTCCCAAAGCCTGCATCACGCGCTGGAGACTTGCATGGATGAAGCACATCCAGGCATCTTCCTTGGAATAAATGCGGGCACCGGCATAGTAGGTGTGCCAGTATTCGAAGAAATCCTTGATCATGTCGAGCGGGAGGCAAACGTAAGGATCCCAGAGCAGCGATGCGATGTCGTAGAACATGGAACCACGACGGGCACCCTGGAAATCGACGAATGCGATTTCGGAGTTAGGACGCACCATGATGTTTTGCGACTGGAAATCGCGATGCATGAGCACCTTGGTCTGCGCCTCGACAGAAACAGCGAGGAGCGAATAGAAGTTCGTGACGGCAACCGGAATTTCCTTGATGCCCTTATAGTCAATCAAGTAGTTCTGGGTAAAGTAATCCGTCTCCCACTTGAGGGCGGCAAAATCGAACCGGTACAGCCAGATGTTGGTGTGGTTGCTGAACAGGGACTGGGATGCGTTCTGCCAGCGGATAAGCGCTTCGATCACTTCGGGATAAAGGATGCGGACGCTTCCGGACTGGTCGCTAGGATTGACGTAATCGTAAAGGCTACGCTTGCCCAGGTCTTCCTGGAGAATTTGGCAGGCCGAAGTATCGACACAATAGACACGGGGAACAGGCAGCTTGTAATCCAGGAACATCTTGGAATACTCGACAAAGCGATTGAAATCGTCGTTCACCTCGGGAGAAACCTGCACCACGCAAGACCGTTCGGAATTCTTGATACGGTAATAACGGCGGCCAGAACCAGCACCGGCAATGGGTTCAACTTCAAAGCCGTCGGAATAGCCATGAGCAAAAAGGTATTCGTTTATTTTGGGAGATAAAACAAGTTCTTCTTTATTCATACGTTCAATATATGTTTTCAAGAGCGCCAAAAACAGTTTTTTTCAGAAAAAAGCACAAAAAATGGCACTTCTTGTGATTTCCGGCAAAGCCTCACGGCTAAAGTTTCCAGCAAAAGCCCCTGCCACGGATTTCACGGACCACGCTTTCGCCCGGTTGCACGGTCGCTCCCTCGTAAAGAATGGAGTCCGTAATGGCGGCATCGGCAGGGACATCCCCGACGCGCTGCACTACGGAACGAGTGTAGCGCGGGCCCGCGTAAGCGGCCCCGGCCACCCAGCTATCGACGCCGAGTTCCTCGCGACGGGCGTCGCAAGCGCGCTTGAGGCCTTCGGGCGAACCCATGTCTATCCAGAGAGCGTCCTTCTGGCTCATGTCCACGAAGGGAGGCCTTCCGGCGTCCACTTCGGACTTCCAGAAATTGACGATATTGAACTCGGCGGCATCCATCCTCGAAAGAGCAGCGTCGCTGTACCACGACACGCCCGAGAACGTGACCGCCACGCCTTCGCTCTCGCCAAAATTCTTGAGGACCCCGGAAAGCCTCCCCCGCGAATCCACACGGAGCGTGTTCACCTTCGGGAAATCCACGCCGAGCAGTGCAAAGTCGGACCCGGCCGAGACCGCCGCCTCGACAAACCGAGCCAAATCAAACTGACAATATGCGTCGCCGTTCATCACCAAGAGCCCGCCGCGATACCCGGCGCGGTAAATGCGGCTGAGCGGCCCCGCCGTCCCCAGAATCTCGGGTTCGAGCCAGACCTTCTCAAAGCCGAGACGTGCGGCCTCGGCTTCCACCTGATCGGCGAGGTAATGGGCGTTCACGTGCAGAACAACCTCACCCAGCTGCCGGGCTTTTTGCGCCTGCAGTTCAAGCACCGAGGCATCCACCACGGGCACAAGCGGTTTCGGCATGTCATGAGTCAGGGGGCGCAGGCGCGTCCCCAGCCCCGCAGCTAGGATAAGGACATTCATCATACTAGACCATGGCCGCGCTGAAGCTCGCCTTGCTCATGAGCGTATCGCCCTGGTAGATTTCGCCGTTGTACTTGTAGATACCGCGGCGCGCAAAGGTAAGCGTTGCCTTCAAGACAAGGTCGGCCTTCGGGATGACGGGAGCGCGGAAACGGCATTCCTCGACGCCCATGAATGCGGGTCGCTTGCCGGCCACATCGGCTTCTTTGACAATCATCGTGAGGATGGTGGCCGCCTGGGCCATCGCCTCGATCTGGATGACACCGGGCATCACCGGATTACCGGGAAAATGGCCCTTCAAAAAGCCTTCGTCACCAGTGAGGTGGAACGTGGCAACAATGGAGGGGTTCACGGCTTCCACACCTTCGGCGGCTTCCTTACCGACTTCGAGCGAAATGACCTCGTCGACAAAGGCGAAAGGGAACTTCTGCGGCAAAATTTCGTGGACGACATCGGCGTCGTACAGGATTCCCGGCTTATCTGACTTGCGAAGGGATTCTAAGAGAGACATAAGGTAACAACCTCCTTACTATTTGGTGATGGGACACATGGCCCCCGTTTAAAATTTCAATGCGTACTTTCGGTAACGACGGGCAAACGAACGCAAGGTCGCCCAACAAATCGAGCACCTTGTGCCTTGCGGGTTCCTCGTCTACGCGGTACAAATTCTTATTTGCGGAGCCATCCGGCAGCAAAAGGCCACAGGATTCATCGACACCGGCCAGGAGCCCCGCTTCGCGGGCCTCCCTGTAATCTTTTTCCGTGATGAACGTCCGCGCCATGAACACGGAGAACAAATCCTCGGCAGAATAAATCGAGACAGACGCAGACGAGCCAACCGAATCCAGGACGTATTCCACCTCGAACGCCTCCGAAGGCGTAACACGCACGCACCCGGTCGGGGCTTCGCCCGGACGGCGGCACAAATCCCACTCGGCACGCAAAGGCACATCGTAAAAAGAAAGTTCGTGTGGAACGCCCGCCTCACGGCGCAAGCGACTGAAGAACGGCAAAGCACTGCCGTCCATCATCGGTACTTCCGGTTCGTCCACCGATACGAGATTCACGTCGAAAATGCGATCCGGCCACATCAAAAATACAGGGGCAAGATGCTCCGGAGAACAAAGGCGAAGCTTACCCGCACTGCCTAGGCCATCGTCGAGTTCATAAATCGTTGTCCGGCTCACGGAATGGAGCAAATCGCCATAAAGTTTATGCGCGGAAGTGCTATAAAATGGATGCCCACCCACGGACCAGTTTACGCTCGGTGCGCTTGTCACGCTCGCATCGCGGAGTTTCACCTCCACCGAAGTAGACTTGTAGCTGAGCGAGGGCGAAGTAAAAATAACCTCGCGAGTATTGTTGCCAGCACGCCCCTTGCCCATCACTTCTTCCCCATCTGTCGCAAGCGGACCACGGAACGCCTCCACACGGCGATATCTTCGGCAGGGAAACCGGCATACACGGCATTTTCGGGAATGTTCTTGGTGATGCCCGCTTTTGCGGCCACCTTCGCCCCGCTGCCAATGGTCAGGTGCCCGGCAGACTGCGCGCCGCCCGCGAGTTCCACATTGTCCCCGACAGTGACCGAGCCCGCGAGGCCCGACTGCGAAGCCATCATGATGTTGTCGCCCAAGCAGCAGTTGTGGGCAATCTGGACAAACGAATCAAAGTGGCAATGGTTCCCAATTTTTGTCGGCGTAATGAAACCGGCCGCCACGACACTGTTGGCACCAAAACTACATCCGTCGCCGATAACGACTCCCGCGAGGTGAGGCACCATCCGGCGTTCGCCAGCATACATGTAAAAGCCGTAGCCTCGGCTTCCCACGACAGAACCCGCCTGGAAAACGCATTCCCGGCCCACCTTGACATTCGAATAAATCGTGACGTTCGCCTCGAGCACGCTGCCGTCTCCAACCTCGGAGTCAGCCATCACGACGCAACCGGGCCCAACAACGACATTCTCGCCTAGGCAACCTTCGACGACGGCGCTCGGGTGGACCTTTGCCGAAGCTGGAATATGGGGTTTGCTCTGGGAACCAGTAGTGGCAAAATGTTCCAAGAACTGGACCATCGCATGGTAGGGATTTTCCACCCCACAGACAAACTTCACATTCGGGAAAGCCTTTGTGGCGCCGCCTTCTACCGAGGCGGCAAACGCCTTGGGCACAAAGAGGAGCCCGGCACGGACCGATTCGAACATCGCAGCCGTAACGCCACCGGCATTCCCGAAAAGCCCCGTCTCCACCGAGGAATCGCCCGTCCAGAACGACACGTCGTACTCTCCGGCCGAAACAATCGGGGCAAAGCCCGTCAGTGTAAAATCAAGCGATTGGGCCGACGCAATCTGCGCATAACCCGAACCTTCAAAATGATCAATAAAGGAAAGTACTTCTGCAAGCGTAACCGGGCGCATCATGCCCCCAACGAAAGCATCTGCACTTGGCTTGCAAACTTGATGACGACTTGGTCACCGAGCTTTCCACTCACGTCTTCCCCGTCGAGTTGCAAGAATTCCTGGGAGTCGAGGTCAATCTGCACAGACTGCACCTTGATCGATTTCAGAACAAATTTCTTGAACAAGTAGCCAATAACGGGAATAGTACCTAAAGCCATAGAAGAGAGGAAATTAAACATGTTGGGCACAAATACCAAATCGAGCAGGCCATCGGCCATGTCGGAACCAAAGAACGGATTGCAACCGCTCGCGTAACTCGGGATGTTGCCGATGATGACCGTGCGGTTACCAGAAATATCTGCGACCTTTGATGCGCCGTTCTCGTCTACGTAGCGCACCTTAGTCGCCTTGAGATGGTACGAGCGGTCGGCAAAAAAGCGGCGCACATAATGCAGTTTATTCAAGAATACCGAATTCGAGGCGATAACCCCCGTCGCGCGGTCCTGGTTGAAATCATGCGCGATACGGGCATCGATGCCACCCGAAAAATAATTCGCCATAGCGAGTTTCCCGTTCACCTGCCACAGGTCGAACGGGCGTGGGCGCGCAAGGAGGAGCCTACGGACCAGGAACAAGAGCCCGCGGTCGACAAAGGGCTTGTACAAGTGCAACACGCGGGCAAGGTCGTTGCCGGTCCCGAGCGGGATAAGGCCGATTTTCACCTTGCTCGCATAGCCGCTCAAAAGCATCGTGGAAAGGACCGCCGACACGGTTCCATCACCGCCGACAGCAATCAGGGTTTCCGTGCTGGCCAGAGCCTCACGGGTCTGTTCTTCCATCCGATCCTTGTCGGTGAATTCGGCCTTCCATTCGGAGTCCGCATGGTTCATGGACTCCATAATTTCAGGGAGGAACTTATAGATGACCTTGCCCTGGCCGCCACCGCTTATCGGATTGATGAGAAAAAAGAACTTGTACACAATCTACCTTTTCTACCCAAAAGATATAAAAATCATTCCCCTTTCAACAATTCGTCCTTGATTTGGAGGTAATGCTGGGCGTTTTCCTGCGCCTTGCGGATTTCGTCTTCGGTAAGGCTCCGCACGACATGCGCCGGAGTGCCCACAATGAGCGAACCTTCCGGGAATTCCCTATCTTGCGTAACGAGCGCCCCAGCCCCGACAATGCAGTTGGACTTGATGTGCGCCCCGTCCATCACAATGGCCCCCATGCCAATAAGCACGCGGTTTTCGATGGTGCAGGCATGCAACACCGCGTTATGCCCGACAATCACGTCGTCGCCGATATGGACACCGACCCCCGTGGAGAGATGGACAGTCACATTGTCCTGAATGTTGGACCTCTGCCCGACGCGGATTTCGGCAAGGTCGGCCCTGAGGACTGCATTATAGAACACGGAAGAATCGTCGCCGATTTCCACATCACCGATAAGGCGTGCACCCTCGGCAATAAAAACGCGCTCGCCAATCTTGGGAGCCTTTCCCTTGTATTCGATTAAAGAAGCCATGCTTCTAATGTACATAAAAAAACAGCATACGATAAGCTACTTCCCC
Organism: Fibrobacter sp.; assembly: GCA_016285835.1. Classification (GTDB taxonomy): domain Bacteria; phylum Fibrobacterota; class Fibrobacteria; order Fibrobacterales; family Fibrobacteraceae; genus Fibrobacter. The sequence goes on along the minus strand of JAEERM010000016.1, from coordinate 20,469 downwards.
CAAAAACAGGCCGTAACAATTAAATAAGCATCTCGGAACACAGAGAAAAGCCGAAATAATTCTAGTTTAGTTATTACTCCACCCTCCTCTCTCTCAACAACCATGCAGTTTATCGATTTAAGACAAATTAATCGTATCTTTGAAGACCAGGGCCGAAAACGCTGGTCTATCGCTGCGACTACGGCTCCGGAACGTATTGCCAAGCTCAAGAAACTCCGCAAAGCCCTTGTAAAACGCAAAAATGAATTTTTTGACGCCGTCTGGAAAGACTTCCGCAAGAGCCGTTTCGAAGCCTGGACGACAGAATTCCTCCCCGCTATAGAAGAAATTGACTACGCGATTGGCCACCTCAAAAAATGGATGAAGGACAGGCCCGCCAAACGAACACTTATTTTACCGACAACCCGCAGCTATTCAAGATTCGAGCCCAAAGGCCGCGTGCTCATCATGTCCCCGTGGAACTACCCGTTGCTCCTTTTGGTCTCCCCCATAGCATCGGCAATCGCTGCAGGCAACGTGATTATCGCAAAACCGAGTAACAAGACACCATGCGTCAGCGCCTTCCTCGCATCGCTTTTTGAATCCCTGTTCGAAAAAGACGAAATCGCCGTCATCGAAGCCTCCGGCTCGGCAATCGGCGATACATTACTGCAACTCCCTTTCGACCACATGTTCTTTACCGGCAGTTCCAAAATCGGAGCCCATGTCGGCGAAATGAGCCAAAAGGTCCATGCCGGTCTCACGCTGGAACTGGGCGGGAAATCCCCGGTCATTGTCCTCGACGATGCCGATATAAAAGATGCTGCAAAAAAAATCGCATGGGGCAAGTTCATCAACGCCGGGCAGACCTGCATCGCCCCGGACTATGTCCTCTGCGCCCGCAGCAAGGTTGAATCCTTGGCAAGCGAAATCGCCCAAAGCATCAAGGCCATGTACGGCGAAACAGAAGAAGACCGCAAGAACAGCGCCGACTTTGCGAGAATCATCGACAAGGCCTCAACAGAAAAACTCCAAGGGCTCATCTACGACGCTGTCGAGAAAGGGGCTGCAATATCCATCGGTGGCAAGTGCGTCATCGGAGAACGCTACGTGGCCCCCACCGTACTCAAAGACGTAACGCTCCAAATGAAGGTGATGTCTGGTGAGATATTCGGCCCGGTTCTGCCCATCCTAGCCTACGATTCCCTGGAAAATGCCATACATTACGTCCAAGACAACCCCAAACCGCTTGCCCTGTACGTTTTCGGAAAATCCCCGAAGGCAATCCGTTCCGTCATCGCACAAACGACATCCGGTTCCACATGCGTCAACAACTGCATCATCCAAATAGAGAACCTTTCTGTTCCCTTTGGAGGGGTTGGCAACAGCGGAATCGGGAACTATCACGGATTTTACGGGTTCAAGACATTTAGCCACGAAAGGAACGTCATGAAACAGTGCCCCGTCGACGTGGTCAAGTTTTTCCATGCACCTTATGGCAAGTCGAAAGCCCAGGCTGCCATCCAAAAAATCCTCAGCATTTTCAAAAAAATGTAACGAAATTCCCCATTTCGCTTAAAATTTAACCAAAAATCCGTGAAATTCTTCACATTGGGCGTAAAAAAGAATATTCCGTCCGTTGGTTCGTTATGAACCTCCGAAATCGCCTTCAAGCCGAGCTTCAGCGGCGGCAAGATGGTTTCAAACGTGGGCCAACCCGCCGCCGTGAGCAGCGTCGACGGCATGCAGAAGCAATGCTTCGGCTCTAGCACCACGAACTGCGTGTATTACAAGTAATCCAAAAGTTCCTAATCCACCGAATTACACAGAAATAGCCGCGATTTCTCGCGGCTATTCCCTCAAAGCAACCCCCAAATCTGTTTAATTACCGCACTGGTCGTAGGAACCGAACTTGTCGACGAAGTTTTTCCCATCATAAGGAAGCAACAGAATCTTAGTCACTCTTCCTAAAACATCTTCGATTTCTTCATCCGAGTCTTCGTCAATATTCTGGAAGGCATCCCAAGAGACCTTACCCCACACCAAGTCATGTGAATAACTAACATCGGCATACCAGTATTTCTTTGCTGAAACATCTGTAACAATGATAATTTTAATTGTATTATAAGTATTATAATGTATGCAGAAGCCACCCCACGCGCTGATGTCAGCTGGTTCCAAATTTGAGCTGACAGTATTAAAACCTATCGTCCCAGAACAATCGATATCCAGACACTCATCCCATCCTACATGCTTCATATAACCTTCGAAGCCATGATACTTGCTAACCAAGGACGGAATGTAATTTCCATCTTCATCAGCCACCACATCATCGGGGAAATTATAATGGAATTTATCGGATTGCTCGGGAGAATTAGCCCAAATTGCTCCAGAGGGAGCATTTGAAATGCCTAGATTCAAATGGGCTCCATCAACAGCGGCACTCCACAAGAAACTTTTCCCAGACTTATAGTCAGAAGACACCGTGGGTTCGACTTCTCTGTATTCGCCAACGGCTTTTACAGCAAGTCTTTCCGGCAGCAGGTAACTAAGCCGTCTAATGGTAAATTTCGTACCAGAATTATTTTCCTTTACAAATTTCAAGCGAACCGTTGTCAATTTCTTCAAGACCTGATCAGAATTGGGCACATCCCCGAATTGGAAACATCTATTTTCAATATGGGATGCTCTTTTTGTATTGTCAAAAGAGCTAACAGTCTTATCCGACTCATCGTCATTCTTGGCAAAGGTCAACTTGAGAATGTCATCTTCATTGGCGTTCTCGGGAACAAGTTGCATTTCAACATCCATCTGAGATTCATACTCTAGACATATTCCCTTCCATTTTGTCGATACATCCGCCGAATGGATAACATCCGTCCCATTTCCAGTAGTTTTCCCTGCCACAAGGAACTGCATGCCGACATCGGGATTTGAGCTGGATTCATTGAAAATAACTTTTCCAATATAACCACCATCCGTGGGTTTAAACTTTTTATAACTAAATTCAATGTGAGCTTCAGCAGAATCCCCGAAAAGAGTCCACTCGCCGGATGTTCCCTCATCGCCTTCGTCAAAGCCAGTATTTACATGGTCGCCATCACTCTTGGCCCACCACATTGCCCAGCGTGCGTAGGAGCTCAATCGTTGAATGTCAAATTCACCCGATGAACCCGGATCGCCGATAAAAACGATTTGTACACTGCGAACCTTTTTGGCATAGGCTTCGCCATCCGAATCACTATCTTCTTTCTTGGAAGAATCACCATTTTTCTTCTTGAAAGAATCACTATTTTTCTTCTTGAAATCTTCCCAAGATACGCAACGAGATCCATTCCCGTTATTCTTCATTTCAAAACCTGCATAAGGCAAATCTTGATCTACAGAAGAACTAGCGAAATCACCGTCATCCAGTCGGATTTCCACATCAAAGTCAGAACGGTAAGTAACGCACAGCCCCTCACTGCTTTCAGAAAGATCGACAGGAGAACCATCCACATTGGACGCATCGTAGACGATACCGGCACGACTTAAACCATCTGCACCAGATTTCTCGAGGAATACTCGGCCAGCCAAGGAATTCTTGTTTGCCTCCAGCTTAATTCCGGAACCATCCATGACTTTCCACGCCTTAAGGTTGGACGATTCGTCCCAAAAGGCATTCTTTTCTTCGGTTGTACCGAAATTTTGAGATACCGCTGTATCATGCGAACATGCAATCAATGCAAAGGCACTTAAAAAGCCTAAGCAAAGAATATTTGTTTTTATATAGTTAGACATGTCATCCCTCCTATTTATTTAGTGTATTCTTTGACAATGGAAACATCTGCAAGTTCAAGCGATAAACTTGACAAGGTTCCTTACTCATGTTGGCAATAGCCACAATCTTTCTGCGGCAGGAGTCCAACTCCCGCACAATCTGTTCATAGGCATCGCGGTCAATCCCCATGGTCACGCCGGAAACATCACGTTCCTGGATATCAAATGCGTCAATGGCCTTCTGCGCAAAGCCAGCCATTTCACGATGCATGGAGCGGACCACCAAAGGCATCACTTCGGAATTTCCGACCAAGCCCTTATCCGTCTGCACATAAACATTCTTGGACTTGCGCTGCAAAATCCCGACACTCACCATAAAGTCCAAGGATTTACGAACCTCATCCGCAGTAATTGGCTGCCAGCACATTTCGGCAACTGCCTCGGGAGTGGCCCCCGGCATCATCGCCGCAAGTTCGCGCAAAACCGGATTTTTCCAAGATTCAAAATAAGTGAAAGCGTCTGCGTCAACCACACGAATCTTGTTGGCTTTTGCGATATCCTTCATGCTGGCGAAGGCGTTCTTTTTCGTTTCGTCGTCCTTCGCCTGGTTATACCGCACCAAATAGCGGAAATAAGCACATTCGAAGCCACCCAAATTCATGGCAGCAGCCACTCTTTCAATACCAAGTTCACTAAGGCTACTTTTACCTTCGCACACCAGCTTTAAATACGTTGGCGAAGTGAAACCCGCCAAACGGGCAAATTCACGCCATGTAAATGAACTCGTCTTCTTACGTTCATCGTAAAAATCCTGCATGCAGCAGCGATAATCGTTATATTCCGTTATTGGTTTCATAAAGACTCCTAACACGAAACAGTTCATCCAACGTATCTAATATAGCACATTTTGTATCATCATGCAATATTTTCATGATACAAAATTAAAAAAAACAATAAAGTGACGCAAAAATCACAGAATTAAGCATTTTTCTTGAATTTTCAAATAGGCCACTTTGACTTTTTATGTTATCTTTGACAGGGGGATGCTATGAATATTAAACTATTATACACTACCGTGGCAGCATTGTCCGTAGCGGCAATGGCCTTCAAGCTTTGGGATGGCGACACAGAAAAGGTCGAAACAGAACTTGGAAACGAAACCAAAACAGGTGGTTATTGGTTCGAGTTCAACGACTCCATTCACAACGGCCAGTCCAAAATCATATGGCCGGTCGATAAGGGTATGGAAGGGAACGAGAACTCCTTTCAACCCGTGGTTGATTGGTGTCATGGCATTTGCGGCCATATCATACTATCTAGAGCAGACACGACCTACGACCCGTTTGTCGGAGTCGGCTTCAACGTCGTAGGCTACGCCAGTCCAACGGACAGCACCCCGGTAGCAGGTGATGCTACTATGTGGGGCGGTATTTGCATTCGTTATTCTTCTACTCTCCCCGCAACGCTTGAATTGAGTCTCGGCGAGGACATCGACAAAGCTTTGAATTACGATACGCCAGTTGTCGAGCTTCCCGAGTACAAAGACAGCACTACAAAGGGAGATCCTTGGGATAGCTACGACGGCACTACAAAGAGATTTCCTTGGGAAAGTTTCGCGCAGGCCGGTTTTGGCAAGGGTAAAAAAATTACCGGCCCGGAAGCTGCCGCTAAGCTCGTTGCCATCAAGTTCAAAGTCCAAGCTAAGGAAAGTACGGAAGGAGACTTCTACATATCCCAAATCGGGTCATTAGACGCATGCCCTCATAAGGAGAACGCGCTCAAGATCCACCGAACAGTTTCAAGCGTAAACACGATCGTTGCAGGCCGAAAGGTTTCCTTCACCGGGATTACGTCCAGCGCTTCCGTCAAGATTGCCAATCTCCAGGGTAAGATTGTCAAGAAGGGTTCCGTGACGGGAACTTCCACTCTTGACCTATCCGCCCTTGATGCGGGCGTCTACATAGTCCGTATTTCCAACAAGTCTGTTGATTTCAGCGGCAAAATTGTCCTGAAGTAGTAATGAAAATCTTTTACCACCTTCCCGGACTGTTCGAATTTTACGACCTGTACAAGGCCATTTTACCGCTTTGGCGCGAGCACCGGGAATACTTTTACGACTGGTGCGAAATCGGTTCCATTTATGGGGCACCGAACGATTGCATCTGGGGTGGCGGACGCGTCGGTTTCGGCGATGCCGAGCCGGATAAGGTTGCCGCACTCATAAAGGAATACGGGATTTCACCTCGGCTTACCTTCAGCAATTCATTGATTCGCAAGGAGCACCTTGACGATGCGCGATGCAATGAATTGTGCAAGATGTTCGAGAGTGTTAAAGCAGGCATCATCGCCCATTCGGATCTTCTGCTCGAATACATCAAGGCAAAATATCCCAAGTTCTACTTCGTCTCTTCAACCACGAAAGTGCTCACGGACTTCGAACAGTTCATGGCAGAGCTGGACCGCGACGATTTCAGCTATGTAGTGCCGGACTTCCGCCTAAACAAGCAATTTGACAAGCTAAACACGCTCACGGATGCACAAAAGCAGAAGGTCGAATTCCTGTGCAATGAATGCTGCTGGTTCGGTTGCCACGATCGCAAGAATTGCTACGAGAACGTAAGCCGCAAAAGCCTCGGCGAAGACTGCGCAGACCATGAATGCGTCTCGCCCACCGCCCAAAGAGGCTACCGCTTTTCCGACGCCATGAAGAACCCCGGATTCATCGGGATAGACGACATTCAGAACATCTACGCCCCCGCGGGATTCCGCCATTTCAAAATCGAGGGACGCAGCCTCGGCAGCGCCATCATCCTGGAATTTCTACTTTATTACATGACTAGGCCCGAGCACCAACTCAAGGTTCGCGAAGAAATCTACCTGGACAGCTCGCTGGATTTGTTCTAAAATCTATACACGAATAACAAGACATTCTTTTACAATGTCATTTTTTGTCATCGTAAAAATATAACTTAGATCATAGTTCCTAAAAAAACGGAATCACGGAAAAAAAGCCCATTTTCGTAAAAAATGCCCTAATATTTTGTATATAGGCATTTTTAAATTTGATTTATTGACAATTTGTAATACAATTTGTATATTACTCATGAAAATAATCAAACACGCATTCGAGAAATTCGACGAGAGAATGTTCACTCCCGAGATGGCGGCAAAACTCGTTAACGGGAACAGAGTTCTTATTCCGTCAAAGCAACAAAAAGACCGCTACATCGCCATAGGCGAAATAGACGGAGAAATATGGATTGTCGTACTAGAAAAAGATCTATACACAGTCGTCACAGCAAGACGAGCACACAAGGACGAGGTAAAAATATGGAATTCAAAGTAATGGAAAAACCCGACATGACTGAAGAAGAACTGCGCTATTTTAACGAGCACAGTTTTGCAGAAGAATTTCGCAAAGGTTTGGAAGACGGCACCGCAATCGTCAGCAACGGACCTTGGGAAGAAACCGTAAAGGAAATTAAAGCTCGTAAGGCTCGCGAAGCAACAAAAATGGCATCTTTCCGTTTGCCAACCTGGGTCATCGAAGGGCTCAAGCGCAATGCAGCAAAAGGCGGCGTCAAGTACAGCGAATACGCCATTGAAGTGTTGTCAAAAGCAGCAATTTAATTCACCCTAATTAAAAAACATTTCCAAAATGGAGATGGCGAGCGCCCTCTTCAACCAAATCTATATCAAGACCGAAAAAAAGTGCTTCGGTCTCATGACCAAAGTCACCTACACCCCGACAAACTCGCCCGTCGTGGGAGTTTGCCTGGATTACAGCCCCACCGAAGGCCAAAAAGTCAAGGCGATTCTCGAAGCTACACCAAGCGAACTCTATGCAGTCCTCAAAAAAGAGGGCCGCCCGGAGACAAGCGCCAACGGGAATTTCCGGCTGAACCTGTGCTATTCACGGGATCACGAATTCGCCGCACTGCACCTGCAGCAGTTCTCTGGGTTCGAGTACCACACCATAGGCGAAATTCGCTTCGCCGCAGGTGACGAGGCCAAAAAGCTGCTGAGCGCATTCGTCAAATAGGCAATAACGCCGACATCTCCGGGCGCAAAAAACGCCCAAAACACCCCGAGAAAAGCAATTTTCCCGGGATTTTTTTGAAATTATCTGAACGGTTTGCACCTGGTTCCTGTGGTAAACACTTTCCACCCTATTTTTTGCAAAAAAAACGAAAAAACAGGTAAATTATGGTTACAGGTTGATTAAATGGAGTGGAAAATGATAAATAAAGCCCAATTAACGTTTTTTGCTATCGCAACCGCTTTCTGCATGAATGCGGTCGCTGCCGACATTACGCCGACCCGCGTGGGTCCCGTAAGCCAGTACGGCAAGCTCATCGCAGGCAAAAATAGCCAAAACAAGGGACAAATCTACGGTAGCTGCGAGGGCGTCAAGGACGGCGCCGAGGTGCAGGTGCGCGGCATGAGCCTCTACTGGAGCCTCATGGACGAGGCCCTTGACTTCTGGAGCGAAGACGGAATCACCACCATGGTGAAAGACATGAAAATCCAGATTGTGCGCGCGGCCATGGCAGCCGGCAACGAAGACTGGACAAAGGGCAAGTACATCGGTTATGCGGTCCAGCCCGATTCGCAAACCCAATTTGTAAAGAGGGTCGTCGAGGCGGCCATCAAACAGGACATCTACGTCATCATCGACTGGCATTCGCATACAGCAAACACGCAGACTCAAAACGCGGTCAAGTTCTTCGGCGAGATGGCCCAGGCATACGGCCAGTACGACAACGTCATTTTCGAAGTTTTCAACGAGCCACAGAAAATCGAGTGGAGCGTCATCAAGACTTACGCCGACGCCGTGGTGGCCGAAATCCGCAAATATTCCGACAACTTGATTCTCGTGGGCACACCGGAATGGGACCAATTCCCCAACCGCGTCATCGGCAGCGAAATCAACGACCCCAAGCAGAACACCGCCTATACGTTCCACTACTATGCCGGAACGCACTGCTTTAGCGGAAAGCACGAAGGAATGTTCGGTCAGAGCTGGCCCTGCGAAGGCGAAAACGCCGTAGAAGCGATGAACGCGGGCCTCTCCGTGTTCGTGAGCGAATGGGGTGTCACGACCTCCGATGGTAAAGGCAGTGTCGCCGGCGACAACGACGGCTGGCAAAACTGGATGAACGAGCACAAGCTCTCCTGGGCGAACTGGTCGGCATCGAGGATCAACGAAGGCTCCGCCGCGTTCGACTCCGCCACAGCCACCCCGACAAGCCTCACCTTTACCAAGTCCGGCGACACGCTCAAGAGTTACCTGAGCACGAACGCGGAAACCTATACGCTCTGCCCGACAAAGGCTCCACCCCCATCGAGCAACTCCGAAACGCAAACCCCGACATCTGCCGAAAGCAAGGAATCCTCGTCTAGCGCCCAACCCCCGAAAAGCGATTCCGGCAAATCCAGCAGCAGCGCCGACGCTATCCGCGCCGTTGCATCGACCGCACCGGCAGCAATTACCCTCCAGGGGCGAACGCTGAACTTCAGCATTGCAAGGACGGGACACGTTACGGTGAAGATTTTCGACGCCCTCGGACACGCAAAAATGGCTCATAGCGAAGCGCTTTCCAGCGGCATGCACAGCATAGAACTGAACCGCCTCCCCGCCGGGAAATACGTCGTCCAAATAACCCAGGGCCATTCCGTATCCCAGGCTAGTTTATTGATAAAGTAGTTTCTTTTAGAGAGAGAGGAATCCCGGCGGCTCCGGCCGTCGGGATTTTTTATATTTTCACCAGATTTCAAAAGGCCACCCATGATTAACACCACTCTCTGCTATATCGAACAAGACGGCAAATACCTGCTCCTGCACCGCGTCAAGAAAAAGAACGACATCAACAAGGACAAGTGGATAGGTATTGGCGGGAAGTTCATGGAATGGGAATCCCCGGAAGACTGCATCCGCAGGGAATGCTTAGAAGAAACAGGCCTCACCCTAATCCAGCCCAAGTACCGCGGTATCGTCACGTTCATCAGCGACGGAATGGACCAGACGGAATTCATGCACCTGTTCACAGCTACGGAATTCTCGGGGGAACTCAAGGAATGCGACGAAGGTAACCTGGAATGGGTCGACAAGGCGAAGGTCCGCGAACTCCCCCACTGGGACGGTGACCTGATTTTCCTTGCGCTGCTCGAAAGAGGCGAACCATTCTTCTCGCTCAAGCTGACATACAAGGGAAGTACCCTGACCGAAGCCCTCCTGAACGAGAAAAAAGTCTCGCTTTCGGATTTTGTAAACGAAAACAAGGCCTAATTTCAGACAAATTCCAGTCGTTTTTCAACCACACAAAGCAAACACAAGTTTACAAAAGATTGTTTCGAGTTGTAAATTATTCAACAAAAATCAAAAAAAAGTAAACTTTTATACAAAAACGTGACAAAACATTGAAATTTATTTCCTATATTAAAAACATACTCCAAACCAACCCCATAGAAGCCGACCTAGAATTAGGTCGACTTCTTCATTTTTGGGGAAACCGGAATTTAGAACAGGAAACCGCCGAAACGCGCGATAACGCCGGCAAAAACCACGCTCACCATGGTCATGAGCTTGATGAGGATGTTCAGCGACGGACCCGCGGTATCCTTGAACGGATCGCCCACGGTATCGCCCACGACGGCGGACTTGTGCGTCTCTGAGCCCTTGCCACCATAGTTGCCCTTTTCGACAAACTTTTTCGCGTTGTCCCAGGCTCCGCCAGCATTGTTGAGCATCGTCGCAAGGGCGAAGCCGCTGGCTAGGCCACCAACGAGCAAGCCGAACACGCCCGCAACGCCCATGAACAGGCCGACAACAACCGGGACGACCACGGCAATCAACGACGGAAGCACCATCTCGCGCTGCGCACCGACAGTCGAGATTTCGACGCAACGGGCGTAATCGGGTTGACCCGTACCTTCCATGATGCCCGGAATTTCGCGGAACTGGCGGCGAACTTCCTCCACCATGGCGCTCGCGGCGCGGCCCACGGCCTTGATAGTCAGCGCGCAGAAGATGAATCCCATCATCGCACCGATAAAGAGACCGCCAAGCAGCATCGGGTTCATGAGGTTCAGGTTGTACACATGCATGAAGTCCGTGTAGTTGACGCGGCTCGCCACCATGCCTATCAGGTCGCCGTTGGCCGAAATGGCGCGGGTTCCCTCATCCAAAAGCTTCACGCCGGGGACATTCCCGACAACCTTCAAGAGGTCGTCGGCGTGGTTCACGAACGCAACGCTCCCCACGCGCCATACGCCTTCGGCGGAAGACGCGAGGTGGCCAATCCAGATCTTGATTTCTTCCACGTAAGACGCAAGCAGAGCCATCGCGGTCAAGGCGGCAGAGCCGATAGCGAAGCCCTTGCCCGTCGCCGCCGTCGTATTCCCGAGCTGGTCGAGTTCGTCGGTACGCGCACGCACCTTCTCGTCGAGCCCGGCCATTTCGGCATTGCCGCCAGCATTATCGGCAATCGGGCCGAACGCATCCGTGGCCAGCGTGATGCCCAACGTACTGAGCATACCGACCGCAGCAAAACCGACACCGTAAAGGCCCATGGCCATGTTCTGGAAACCGCCCGCACAACCGAACGCAGCAATGATGCCGATGACAATCGTCACCACGGGGAGCCCCGTCGAGAACATGCCCACGGAAATGCCGTCGATAATCGTCGTCGCGGCTCCGAGCTTGGCCTGCCCGGCAATCCCGCGGGTGGGCTTGTAAGCATCAGAAGTGTAGTATTCGGTAAACTGGCCAATCAGCACGCCCGCGGCAAGCCCCGAGAGCACGGAGCCAAAAATACCGAGCGAGATGAAATCCAGTTTCACAAGCACAAAGAGCGTAATCAGCACCAGGATGGACGAGCCGAGCGTTCCCGTCAAAAGAGAACGCAACAGCGACTTGGTATCGGCATCTTCCTTGGTCCGCACCATGAAAATTCCAACAATCGAAAGGACGATGCCGATGGCAGCAACGAGCATCGGTGAAATCACGTAAGTCAGCCCGACACCCGGCAGCGCGGCACCCAACGCGGCCGTCGCGAGGATGGAACCGCAGTAGGATTCGTAAAGGTCGGCGCCCATGCCGGCCACATCGCCGACGTTGTCGCCCACGTTGTCCGCAATCGTCGCCGGGTTGCGCGGGTCGTCTTCGGGGATACCGGCTTCCACCTTGCCGACAAGGTCGGCGCCGACATCTGCGGCCTTCGTATAGATGCCGCCGCCCACACGCGCGAACAGCGCCTGCAGCGACGCACCCATGCCGAACGTGAGCATTGTCGTCGTAATTTCGACCATCTTGCCGTGACGCCACGTATCGTTATTGATAAGCGCATCCGACCAGCCGCCTAGCGAAAGCTTGGCGGCGATATCCGCACCGAAGCCGAACACATTGTTGTCGTAGATGTAGTTGAGCGCGAAGAACCAAGCCGAAATGTCGAGCAAGCCAAAACCCACCACGACAAGGCCCATCACCGCACCGCTACGGAACGCGATGACAAGGCCCCGATTCAAGCTGGAAATCGCCCCCTGCGCCGTACGGGCGCTCGCATAGGTGGCCGTTTTCATGCCCAGAAAACCGCAAAGCCCGCTAAAGAAGCCACCCGTAAGGAAAGCCACCGGCACGAACGGATTCTGTATTTTGAAGAAGGCTAGTGCTACGAAAATGAGGAAAAGCGCGACAAATACTATTGACACCGTCTTGTACTGGCGTCTCAAATAAGCGTAGGCGCCCATACGAACATACCGAGCAATGGATCGCATTTTGTCGGTGCCGGACGGTTGCTTTATCATTTTCTTGAAGAAGTTGTAAGCCATGCACAAGGCCAAAATGGCCGCAACAGGAACGAAATACCAATAGCTTGGAATCGTGATCATGGAGACCTCATTTTATATGGGAAAAAAGCCTAGAAATAATCTATCACAAAAAATTCCAAATGAAATATGTTTTTTAATTATTTGCAAAAAAATGTCAATACACAAAAAAGCATTATTCCAAGTTGTACGAAAAGTTTTTTTACCAAAGGATTATTGGACGGCGATAATTTTTTGATTTTACTTTTTTCGCCTAACTTTACATTTTTCGTTTTTAAGAAGATGCGGGAGGGGACCACGCTCAGAGCGCGCACAAAATTTTTCTACAGGGGTTTGCCGCGGCGCATGGCGCGGATGTTCTTCGGAAGCACTTCCTTGTGCCACTTGATCCATTCATCGTAATAGATGTAGTGCCGTTCACGCTGTCGGAACGTCCGGCCATGGACGACTCGGCGCCCCCCTCGCATCTCGATCGGAACGACGATATGCAGGCACTCATGATAAACGACTCCTGCCACTGCGTAGAACGGGCAGTTCGCGGCGTCGTAACCCCTACTGATGCTAATCAAATGGAAATCTTCTCCCGTTAGCGGGTCTTTACGGACGGAATGGAAGCTAAGCCCACCGACGCGGTTGCTCCACGTGATGCGGCACGACAGCGCCCCCTCAAAATAGGTTTCATTGATGGCGGCCAACACCTGGGATAAGTTGTGGTACTTGCCTTGCGGGCAAATCGGCGGAATACGGCCCTTGCTCTCGACGGGCTTGTCTCCTCGATCAACCAAAACCTGGTCCACCACGGCCCAGAAGCGAGTGACGAGGTCCTTCGTCGCTGCCCTGTTCTTCGCTGTCTTGCGGCGGACGGCATGCTCGGCCCATTCGGCGGCCAGTTCGCGAGCCGGAGCAAACTCCGGGGCCTTCATGTACTCGGGAAGCACCACCTCCGGATGGCCAAAAAGGAACACCCCCTTGCAGCGGATGCTCTTTTTCAAAAGCGGGCTGTAGTGGAAACGCACAAGACCGTTGGCCGAGCAGTTCGGCGAAATTCCCGATTCCTGCGCGACTTGGGTATCCGCCTTGGGCGTACCGAACAAATCCATCTGGAAATCGAACAGACCCATCAGCGCATCACCCCCTCGAAAGCGTTCATCGCCAAAAGCCCGCCGAAGAAGGACTCCGGCAACATGAGCGGAGCGTAGTGCTCGGAAATTCCGTAAATGGCGTCCTCGATGTTGTCGGGCAGGTACACGATGTAGCTGTCGTTCTTGTCGGTCTTGAGGAACTCGGGCGTGCAGTACTTGGGATCGGTCTCGCTGAAGTACATACGGCAGGAGACCGGCCTCACGGGATAAATGAGGCAATCGCCCTTGTGGTCCGAGAAGGGGCACGGAATCCATTCGGAGAAATACCCGTGAAGCGCCTTGTCCTCGGATTCGTCGTCGGAGGGGCAGGTCTCGCGGTACTTGTTGAAAATTTTCTCGAAAAGCGTCGAGCGCATCTGGCACGCTTCCATCACGGAGACCAGGTTGTCGTGGCGACGGAGTTCCCCATATATATAAATGAGCTCGAACGGCGATACCGACATGGGGTAATGGTGGCAGCAGTTACCACAGGCGGCCCGACACTGGATGGGGCGGGGCTGCTGGGGCAAGACGGCAGCGAGATAGCGCGCAAAAGTTTCGTGAAAAGCCTTGGTAAAACGGATAATTTCGGGCAACTGCTCGGACAGGTTGTCGGAATCGATGGCGTTTTCGCGGCCCAGCTTGGCAGCCAGAGCATCAAGACGGTCCCTTTCGGCAAGCAAAAGAGCCGAAAGCCGCATCTCGGCATGGCGGTACGCCTTTGTGGGGAAATAATCGCGATACATGTCCATCTCGGACCAAATATATTTTTATAGAAGGGCCAAAACTACCCTCATTCTGCATTTTACCAAAAAAATTAAAACACTTGTAATAAAAAACAAGTATTTTTGAATTAAAATGTTATCTTTAATGGAAAGAGGAGTGTCGTAACCCACTATGAGACTCAGCAAGTACGTTCAAATTTTTTCACTCGCCGCGATGATTGCGACCTGTGTCGTCGGTTGCAACATATTTAACCCCACAGGGAAAGAGCGCATTGACGACAGCGACACGGATGCCCTCATCTACGAAGGATACATCGACATTCAAAAAGCCGAATATACCCGTGCGGCCCTAAATTTCTCGAAAGCCATTCATAACGATTCAACAAGTTCCAGAGCCTGGTACGGGCTTGCCAAAGCCGTCTTGAACCAATACGGCCTGAATGTCTTCGAAATGCTCAAGTACGCGAAGACGGAAAACAACACGAACGGATTCATGAAGATGTCCGATGTAGAAGTGGAAAAATACCGCGTAGGCATCGATACCGTCATCAAGATTGTCGACCAGTTTATCGACCGCGACACAACCGGTAAGACCGACAAACAAATCCGATTCTCCACAATCGCCAACAGCTACACAATTCTCCAGCTCACAAACGTTGCCATTCTCGTCCGTAAAGCATCGTCAGACGCAAACCGGATGTTCAATTTCGATGTTGCATCAAACCAGATTACCATTGAGTGGAGTAACCTCCAGAACTTATCCTCGGACGATGCCGTTGAAACCGTGAATTCCCTTGCGGCAAGCGCACAGGCACTCAAGGCCGACCCCGACAACACATTCCCCATTTTCCGCAGTTTTATTTCTGGCGTGGACACCGTTTCCGACGAGGAGTTCAAGGGCGGGACCATGGCGGTCTCCAACCAGATTATCGAAATGTCGGACAACCTGAACAACAACCCAGAACGCACCGATGCATTCATCAAGGTCGGGAACGGCATCGACGACGACGGTGACGGCTGCATCGACGAAGAAATCTGGGATGGAAAGGACAACGACGGCGACGGAGATGTAGACGAAGACCAACGTCCGGGCTCGGTCCTGGTATTCAAGACTCACTGGGACAGGAGAGCCGTAGCCTCCCTCAAGATTCCCGAAGGGAGTATCTACGAATCGTTGGACATCGACATGAACGGGACACCGACGGAACCCCAGGAGTGGGACTTTATCTATCCTGAACCGAACGACCGCGACGCGAACAAGGACCACCGCCTGCAATTCGCCCAGCAACTAACGTTCATCCCCCGAAAAACAGACGAGCTGATCAAGAACAAAGAATTGGCCCGAACGGATACCGACATCAACAACATCCGCTACGACCTCGCCTGGCGCAAAGCAAACATCGGCGGTTGCTGGGTGAACTACAGCGAATCAGACTTCATCAACTGGTTCCAAGGGAGGAACTAGGCAATGAAAAAAACAATCGTACTGTTCTTCGCACTCGCCCTTTCCACAGCAGCCTTCGCCGCAAAGGCCCCCACGCACCATTCCATCCGCGCCGAATCCATGGGTAACGCCCATGTCGCCGTGGTCGATGACAAGGAAGCCATCTATTTCAACTACGCGGGCCTCTCGCAGATTAATCGACTGGGCAACTACGAAAAGCGCCCCGAACAAGGGTACTACCCGCGCAACTACTTCGACATGCGACTCAACCTCGGCGGAGCCGGCCCGTTCGAATCGTATATTTCCACCTACCAGGATGCGAAGGACCTCCAGAAACTTTATAACCGCGTGAACAAGGCTGCCGAAGAAACAGGGCTCTCGCAAACGAACCTGCTTCTCGATACGCTCGCCGCCCACCCGGAACTGGTGCACACGCTCAACAGCTACGACCACAAGGCGATTTCCATGAAACTCAAGATGGACGCGGAACTGGCCCTGCACAACTTTGGCGGAGCCATCTGGGTTGACGGAAACGTTGCACCTTATATTGACGCAGGCCTCGTCCTCCCCTACCTCACTATCGACACGTTCTACGTGGACGCCGTGATGCAAGGCGGTATTGCTTACGATTTTACCAACGAGTTCTCCTTAGGTATCGGCATAAAGGGAGCAAAGCGCCAGAAGGTCGAAATGATTGTCATGGACATCGCGAACTACGAGACGATCAACGACACGCTGCAAGACCGCTTTGACGATGCAGAAAAGCACATTTTCGACACAAAAACCATTTCCGTAGGTATGGATTTCGGTACGCTGTGGCAAGCCACTCGCGAGGTGCGCCTCGGCCTTTCGCTCCGCGACGTGTACTTCAAGGAACTCGCCGGTGACAAGATTACGCCGAACCTCACGATGGGCGTGAACTACAGCCCCAGGTTTTTCAACGTGAACACGGCCTACGCCCGCAAGTTCAATATCGCCTGCGACTATGCCGACGCCTTTGACAGTGACCGCAACTATAAAATCATGCACCACTTCAACTTCGGTCTTGAAATCGAGCAAGTTCTATTGGCCTGGCCTGGGCTCAATAACCAGCTCAGGGCTCTTTCCGGTCGCCTGGCAGCCGGTTTCAAGGGCGGCTACCCCACCGCTGGCGCGGGCGTCGAAATTCTGCACGTGCTCACGCTCGAATTCGCCACATGGGCCGAAGAACGCGGCTACTACACCGGTCAGGACGAAGAACGCATCTATATGGGCCAAATCAGCCTCGGATTCTAGCCAAGGCAAGAAATCCAGCCCTTCTTGATATTGCAAAAGTGGCGCAAAATTTCTAAATTGCGCCCAAATTGAACGTTTTCTTTCAAGAAGAGCAATATGGATCAGACAAAAATCAGAAACGTAGCCATCATCGCCCACGTCGACCACGGTAAAACGACCCTGGTGGACCAACTTCTCAAGCAGTGCGGAACCTTCCACGAAGGTGAAGAAGTCAACGAGCGCGTGATGGACTCCGACAACCTTGAACGCGAACGCGGCATCACCATCCTTTCCAAGAACACGAGCGTCATGTACAAGGGCTATCGCGTGAACATCGTCGATACCCCGGGGCACGCCGACTTCGGTGGCCAGGTGGAACGCGTGCTCGGCACGGTTGACGGTGTGCTTCTGGTTGTCGACGCGTTCGAAGGCCCCATGGCCCAGACGCGCTTTGTGACCCAGAAGGCCCTGGAACTCGGGCTCACCCCGATTGTCGTGGTGAACAAGATCGACCGCGACGGCTGCAACCCGCAGGGCGCTCTCGACAAGGTGTTCGACCTGTTCTGCGAACTCGACGCGAGCGAAGAACAGCTCGACTTCGACAAGGTGTTCGGTAGCGGCCGCAAGGGCATCTGCCGCGCCGAGATGGAAGACCCGGATGGCGACTTCAGCATCCTCATGGACAAGATCATCCAGCGCATCCCGGCCCCGAAGGGCGACCCGGTAGGCGAGCCGCTCCTCCAGATTGCCTCCCTCGAATACTCCACGTTCCTCGGCCGCCTTGCCGTGGGACGCATCCAGCAGGGAACGTTCAAGCCCAACCAGACTTACGCGCAGACCTTCACCGACGGAAGCGTCAAGACTATCCGCCCGCAGAAGATTCTCCGCTACGAAGGCCTTACCCCGAAGCCGGTCGACGAAGCCGGTCCGGGCGACATCATCCTGATTGCCGGCCTCGACACCTTCGACATCGGCGATACTATCAGCGCGACGAACAACCCGCAGCACCTCCCCCGCATTCATATCGACCCGCCGACCATCTCCATGCTCTTCACGGTGAACACTTCGCCGCTCGCCGGCAAGTACGGCGGAAAGTTCATGACGGGTAACCAGCTCCAGGAACGCCTGGAACGCGCCCACATGGCAGACCCCGCCCTGTTGGTCGAAAAGGTCGACGGCGCTTCCACGTTCAAGGTGTCAGGCCGTGGCATTCTGCACCTCACCATCCTCGTCGAGAACATGAGGCGCGAACTTTACGAATTCACCATCGGGTCCCCGCAGGTCATCTTCCACAACGACGAGAACGGCAAGCTCCTCGAGCCGGTCGAAGACTTCAAGGTCGAAGTGCCGAACGAATTCAGCGGCGCCTGCATCCAGGAAATCCAGCAGCGCAAAGGTGAGATGGTCAACATGACCACCGACGACAACGACCGCGTCTCCCTTGAGTTTATCGTCCCGAGCCGTGGCCTTATCGGCATCCGTCCCAAGCTCCTCTCCCTTTCCAAGGGTTATGCCGTCACGCAGTCCTTTTTCAAGGAATACCAGCCGTACAAGGGAGAAATTCCGGCCCGTGTCAACGGCGTGCTCATCGCTAAAGAACCGGGCGAAGCTGCCAGCTACGCTCTCTCCAAACTCGAAGATCGTGGTTACCTCATCATTGGCCCGGGTGCCGAAGTTTATCCGGGCATGATCGTGGGCGAACACAACCGCGACGTGGACATCACCGTGAACGTCACGAAGGGCAAGCACCTCACCAACATGCGTGCCGCCGGTTCCGACGACAACATCCAGCTGACGCCGTACCGCCGCCTGACCCTCGAAGAATGCGTCACCTTCATCAACGAAGACGAATGCATCGAGATTACGCCGGAAGTGCTGCGCCTGCGCAAGACAGAGCTCGACCCCATCAGGAGAAAGCAGCTCTCGAAGCGCCCCGCTGAAGAAGAGTAGTGAGGTCGCTTCTACTCATAGAGCATAACTCAACTAAAGAACTAAAGTTCTTAGTTTCGTATAGCTTTGAGGTCGGCACTTCGTGCCTTTGAGGCATGAGGTCGCGACCTTCGGTCGCTGTGAGGCACGAGCGCGGTCGCTAGCGCTCCCTTCGAGGAGCGAGGAAGTAGGAAGTAGACAGTAGGCAGTAGGAAGTGGTTAGGGGTGAACTCCGAGTATAGCCATTAACTGCTTACTAAGCACTTGATGCCTCATCGCTCACTGCTCGCGCCTCGAGCATCGAGCCTCAAACCAAAAACTTAAGAAGCCCCGCTTGCGGGGCTTTTCTTGTGTAAGTGAGGGATGAGGATCTTGAGGCACGACCTCATTGCTCGAGCCTGGAGCCTCGTGCCTAACTACAGTCTCTTGAGCACCGCGGCGGCGTGGTGGATAAAGCCTTCTTCGTTCGCGACGGCGGCAATGGCCTTCGCGTTCTTCTTGATGGCCTTCTCGCTGTAGCGGATGATGCTCATGCGCTTCAGGAAGTCGTACACGCCAAGCGGGCTGAAGAAGCGGCCCGTGCCGTTGGTGGGCAGCACGTGGTTGGGGCCCGCAAAGTAGTCGCCCACCGGCTCAGAGGACCACGGACCGATGAACACGGCGCCCGCGTTCTCGATCTGGGCGGCCATGGACTCGGCCTCGGATGTCATCACTTCCAAGTGTTCGGGAGCGATGCGGTTAGCGATTTCCACGCCGTCGAACCAGTCCTTCACCACGAGGATGCGGCCATAGTTGTCGAGCACCTTCTGGAGCAGTTCCTTCTTCGGGGAGTTTTCGACCTGGATGTCGACGCACTCGCTGATCATCTGCGCGGTTTCCATGTTGTCGGTAATGCAGATGGCCGCCTCGAAGCCGGAACCATGTTCCGCCTGGGAAAGCAGGTCAGCCGCCACGAAGTCAGGATCGCAGGTGTTGTCTGCCATCACGAGCACTTCGGAGGGGCCTGCCACCATGTCGATATCGACGACGCCGAAGACTTCCTTCTTCGCGATGGCGGCAAACACGTTACCCGGGCCCACAATCTTGTCGACGCGTTCCACCACGGTCTTGCCCTTGGCGTCCTTCGCGCCATACGCGAGCAGGCCGATGGCCTGAGCGCCACCGATGTGGTAGACTTCGTCAATGCCGAGTTCCTGGAGCACGAATGCCACAGCGCGGTTGATTTCGCCCTTGATGGGAGTCACGACCACGATGTCTTCCACGCCGGCAACGAGAGCCGGGACCGCGTTCATGATGACGGTGCTCGGGTAGATGCCCGCACCGCCCGGCACGTAGAGGCCCACGCGCTTCATCGGGCGAATACGCTGGCCGAGAACCACGCCGTCCTTCCCTTCCATGAGCCAGGATTCTTCCATCTGGTTCTGGTGGCAGT
>JAEERM010000205.1 GCA_016285835.1 Fibrobacter sp. | reverse complement strand
AAGTCGCCACCACCAAGCAGCCTGAAATTTCCGTCATCGCCCGAGAAGCTGGTTCCGGCACTCGGGACGCCTTTAACGAACTGGTGGGAACCCTTATCAAGCAAGATGGAAAGAAAAAGGACAATACTGCCAAGGACGCGATTACCATCGACGGCACTCAGGGCGTCATGAGTGCCGTAGCCGGTAACGAATACGCCATCGGCTATATTTCCCTTGGCTCCATGAACGGTTCCGTGAAGGCCCTGAGCATTGACGGTTTCGCTCCCACCAAAGAAAACATTAAGTCCGCCAAGTACCCCATCGCCCGCCCCTTCAACATTGCCACCAAGGGCAAGATGAACGACGCCGTAAAGGACTTCGTGAACTTTATCCTTAGCGCCGACGGCCAAGCCGTTATCGAAGGAAACGGCTACATCAGAGTTTCCGATGGTAAAAAATTCCAAGCCCAAAAGCTGAAGGGCAAAATTGTCATCGCAGGTTCTTCCAGTGTGTCACCGGTCATGGAAAAACTCAAAGAAGCCTACACTGCCCTAAACCCGGAAATGGAAATCGAAATTCAGACCAACGATTCTTCTTCGGGAATGCTAGCCGCCAAGGAAGGCACCTGCGATATTGGCATGGCCAGCCGCAACCTGAAACCCAACGAACTGGAAGTCTTAACTTCCCAGACCATCGCCCAAGACGGTATTGCCGTGATTGTCAACAAGCAGAACCAAGTTTCCAATATTGCCCTGTCCAGGTTGCGGGATGTGTATACCGGACTTATCCGTAAGTGGAAAGACGTGAAGTAAAAAACGCAACTATGAAGTAAAACGAAAAAGAGGTGAACAGGATTCATCTCTTTTTTTTATTCAAGCAAATTGGACAGGCCAGAGACATTCTCTCCAAGGCCGATTTTAGAGAACGCTAGCTCTTGGACTGAATTGAAGAAGAGGACTAGCAATCCTAAGTGAGGCGCAATCAGCCTACTTTACCCACTTGTCCACTTCTTTCTGGGCCTTGTCGCGTTCGTTCTGGGCCACGTGTCCGTAGATGGCAAGGCCGGGGGTCACATTTGCGCCGGTCACCTTCTTGAGGCGGGCAACACCCGAAAGGCCGCTGCCTTCGTGGGTCACGAACGGGTGAATCGTCTTGCCCTTCAGGTTATACTTCTCGAAGAAGGTGAACATGGGCATGGGCATCTCGCCCCACCACACCGGGTAACCGACGTAAATCTCGTCGAATTCTTCGGGGTTCACGTTCACCGGCTTGATGGCCGGGCGCGCGTCCTGCGCAAGTTCCTTCTTGGCCACGTTGATGCAGTCGTCGTAGCCCTTGGGGTATTCCTTCGCGGGTTCCACGTGCAAGAGCGTGCCGCCCGTCTTTTTCGCAATCATCTCGGCAATGATTTCGGTATTGCCCTTGGTGATTGTTCCGACTTCATAATTTTCATCGGCACGGGAATAGTATGCGACGAGGATTTTCTTTTCTGCTGCCATAGAGACTCCTAGAAGAAGTGATAAAAGAATCAAGGTGATTTTTTTCATGGGATCCGCCTTTTTCGTTAAAAATTTCCTTGAACCGGTTGTCTATAATATAAATAAATCCAGCACAGCCGCGTAATGCGTAATTTTTATGCCCACTATGCGTGTAGTGCATAGCGGAAGTAACCATCTGCTCTTGAAAAAACAAATAATCCATTTTCGGGCTAAAATTCCATTTGAACTGGCGCAAATTTAGAGCTTCCCCCGCCTATGCCTTCAAAGCATACCTTTTATGCGAAATAAGTATTTTGATTTATGGCGGGATTTGGTTATTTTTAGGGTATGAGGTGGTTCAGTTTCTTGTTCGTTTTCCTGTTCGTGGCGTGTTCGAGCGATGCTGCGTCGCAGGCAGTGCCGAAGGTTTCGAACAAAGGAGATTCAAGCGTGCAGAATAGCAAAGGGGCGGCCCCAACGGTCAAGTTGAATTCGGGTTTCGATATGCCGGTTCTCGGGCTTGGCACCTGGACTTTGCGCGGCAAGGTGGCTGAAGACGCTGTCTATGTCGCCATCAAGAACGGGTATCGATTGATTGATACGGCAAAATATTACGACAACGAAGAAGCCGTGGGTAGGGGTATTCGTCGGGCGA
>JAEERM010000204.1 GCA_016285835.1 Fibrobacter sp. | reverse complement strand
CTCGCAAAGTCCGTGTTCTGGAAGGCGAATCGATGTCTTTCTACGAGTCATGGAAATTCCCGGTACTTCGCGAACTGGCTCCCATGATGCCGGGTGCAAAACCGCTCGATATCGCCAGGGCTTGCGGTAATGCTTTTTCGGCAGAAGAGGTTCGCAATGCGCTTGCCTTCTTGACCCGGGCGAAATTCCTTAAAAAGACGGCCGACGATGTGTATGAACAGGTGAATCGTTCGTTACGGATGTCTGTTGCTGCCATGCCGATGCTTGTCCGCGAGATGCACAAGGAAATGGCCGGTTTCGCAAAGGACGCTGTTGAAAAATATCCTGTAGATGAACGCAACTTTACGGGTGTCACTATGGGCATAGACGATGAAGACTATGCCGAGATCTTGAAAGAATTGGAAAAATGTCGCAAGAGAATCATTTCTATTGCGAGTGCCAAAAAAGGCGGCAATCGCGTGTATCGCTTGAATATGCAGCTATTCCCGCTTACAGATAAAGTTCAAAAACAAGAATCCTCATTAAAATAAGGAGCGTAACCATGAATAAGAAAATCATTATTTTTGCCTCGACCTTTGCCGCACTGGTTGCTTGCTCCGAATCGGACAAGGCTGCGGGGGGTACTATAGATGACCAGAATGCCGCTTCGGATAAGCAAGTGAGAGAATGGCTCAATTTCGGTACGGAATGGAATGAATCCTCGTATGCTAAATTTGAGGGTGGCAGATCGGCCGTATCGGACGATGGTAACGGAGGACGTGTGGAATGCGTTGCCGATAGCGCGTCCCTTGCGATGACGATGCAGGTTTATAATTCCAGTGCGGTTTCCACCATGAGTGGAAATAGACTTGTCAATTCTTGCGATTCAGTATTTGCGGAATTCAAGGCCGAATGCGACAAGGAGCCTAATAGCGAGTTCTATACGCCAAGTAATGGCTGTAAGGATGGTGCTTTTGAAGCCGCATGCCGCATGAAGCATGTCGAGAGCGATTCTGCAAACAAGCTGGTGTCGGGTTATCTCGATGTTGTCATGGAACGTTGTAACGAGATGACGAGGAACGCTCGAAGTTCCTCAAGGCTGGGTGGTATGTCTATGTCGTCTTCTTCAACAGAGTTAGATGGTTCAAGTTCTTCGATCATCATTGAAGAAGTGCCGGAAATAGAGCCTGTTCGCGATACCGCAATAACCGTCAATTACAACAGTACTCTAGAAAACTATGTCTTGCAGTTTGCGGAGAATGCAGAACAACTCTCGTTTGACGAACATGTGATTGCATATAATGGTTCTCCTGACAGGGGGTGCTCAAATTATGCCCAAAACATTACGAATGAAAATCCGTACGATGTGGTCAGAAATACTCCTATGGTTCAAATGGATACAAGTGATATATGGAAGTGTTTCCCGATGACTGCAAAGATACTGGACGAACATCCGAGGGAAGAGAATTGTCGTTACTTTATGACGCTCGTTGGTGATGCTGGCCAACCCACAGGGCATGTTTTAAGTCGCATTGCAGGCGATACACTTGAATTTACGTCTGTGGATCCGTCTGCGATTCCGGGTGGATATTGTATGGCAACTTGTATGTTCTTCTCTGTGTTCTTCTTGATTGAGGACTGCGAGAATGAGTTTAATCCGACGGCTCCAGAAGGTGTTTACAACTCATTCACGAGTGAATTATGGAAATGCGGAGGGGATGATCTTAGCGGGAGCAGCAATGTAGGTGCTTATGGCGAATGGTTTAATGGGAAATTAATTGAAAATTAAAGACTTCTTCAAAAACATTTTAAAAAATTTAAAGGGGCGTCTACGCCTCTTTTTTGCTATAATATATTATATGAGTCAAATACGTAAAATAGTCGTTGCTGGCGGGACGCACGGGAACGAGCGGACGGGTGTTCGCTTGGTCGAGAAGTGGATGGTGTGCCCCGAATGCTACAGCACGTGCTGCCCCAGCGCCGAAGTTTCGCTGGTGCTTGCGAACCTGGAGGCCATGCGGCTCAACCGGCGTTATCGCGACTTTGATTTGAACCGTTCTTTTTCGCAGATTAGTCTTGATATGAATGCGGAACCGCAGCAGTACGAGTTCCGGCGTGCGCATGAACTGAACCGC
>JAEERM010000203.1 GCA_016285835.1 Fibrobacter sp. | reverse complement strand
ATCACTGCCACCGCACCCTGAAAAAACTGCTCCACTTGCCGAAAGCACTAAAGCCGTTCTGGCAATCGATTTCAATCCAATCATTGTGTCCTCTTTTATAAAGCATTGATATGCTTGTGATTAAAAATTCTTTCGTAATATAGATTTAAAATATTTCCTTGTTTTTAAGGACTGAAAAAAAACTGTTTTCTGTACCCCGAAAGAATGCGCCAGAACTGCGTAAATACGGCAAATTGGCCACAATGTATCCCAAATTTTACAAAACTGTATCTTCACTGTCCTGTTTTTCTTTACGGCAACAATCGCGATTTCGCCGCCCCTCGAGAATCGGGGGGCCTTTCTATATTTTTTTGGCGAATCACCATGAGACCCATAACGAAAACCATGCTGACGGTCTTGGGACTTGTGGGGGCATGCCTCGCCAGCGCCCCGGAGCCAATCGACAGCCAGCAACCCGAACAGGATTCCGAAATTTCCACATTTCGCGATCGGTTTTCGCTCCGGTTCCTTGGCTCTTACAACTACATGTCGATACAGAACTCGGCCTACGGCGATGAACCGCTACGATCCAACCGTCCCTTGAACCTGGGTATCGGATTCGGCTACGACAGCCTGTTTACCTTGTTCAACAAGTCCTGGGACCTGTCGCTCGACATCCAGTACAACCTCCCGTACACGACATCCGGTGGACATTCCAATTTCCGTGCATTCGAGACGGGGCTCAACTTTTTCCCGGATGACTGGTGGCTTTCGGGAAACTTGCGCCTTTATAGCGGCTTCACGACAAAAATCAAGGACGAGCCCAGGGACAGAATCAAGTTCGTGGACCTCTCTGTCATTGACATGTACATTTCGGCCCTGTGGATGGCAACCGCCAACGGAAAATTCACCCCACGGAGCGCCTACTTTTTGGAACGGGTGCAAAAACATTCCGCAGGGAGCATGATTGTTGGCGGAAGGCTACAGCGCAACATCGCCAAGGACAACGACGGGATACTCCTTTACGAGAACAACCGGCGCGACATCACCACGACCTGGGTCGACATGGGCTACACCTATAGCTTTATTTTTAGAAGGGGCTACTTCTTAAATCTGTGGGGAGTCCTCGGGCTCGCCTACGGCCGCATCGTCACCGACGACGACAACGACAACGACGACAACGTTTTGCTTCCCGAATTCAACGTACGCAGCGCATTCGGGTATCTTGGAGACAAATGGTCGTGGAACATCGTGCTCAAATCGGGTTACTCCATCGTCCTGTACGGAGAACACAGCGAACGGAAAAACACGAGCGCCCTCGAAACGCTCGGCGTAAGAAGGTTCTAGAAATTACGAAAAAGGTAATTTCAAAAATTTTGCATATAAAAGAAACCGTGCCTCTTCTTGTCATCCCCGCGTAGGCGGGGATCTCCATACAAAAGAAACCGTCCCGAGTGGGGACGGTTTCTCTTAGTAATTCTAATGGTTTAGAAAATTACTTGGCAGCCTTTTTGCAGCCGCACTTCTTGCAAGCGGGCTTCTTAGCGGCCTTGGCACCCTTGCGCGGGTCACCGGCATAGACGGCAGCCTTGCCGAGTTCTTCTTCGATGCGGAGGAGGCGGTTGTACTTGCAAACGCGGTCCGTACGGGAGAGGGAACCCGTCTTGATCTGGCCAGCGGCAGTACCGACGGCGAGGTCAGCGATGAAGGTGTCTTCGGTTTCGCCAGAGCGGTGAGAAACGATCGGAGCATAGCCTTCGTTCTGGGCGCGCTTGATGGCGGCGAGAGTTTCAGACACAGAACCGACCTGGTTCACCTTGATGAGGATGGCGTTGGCGATACCGGCCTTGATGCCTTCGTCGAAGATGGTCGGGTTGGTAACGAACAGGTCGTCACCCACGAGGTTAATCTTGGACCCAAGCTTGTCGGTCATGACCTTCCAGCCAGCCCAGTCAGCTTCGTCGAGACCGTCTTCAATGGAGAAGATGGAGTACTTGTCGATGAGCTTTTCGTAGAGCTTGACCATGTCGGCAGACTTGACAGTCTTCTTGGTGCTCTTCTTGAAGGTGTAGGTTTCCGGCTTGCCCTTCTTGGTGTTCTTGTCGCAGAATTCAGAAGAAGCAACGTCGAGAGCGATCTTGATGTCGG
>JAEERM010000202.1 GCA_016285835.1 Fibrobacter sp. | reverse complement strand
CTCGTTACCTTGGGCCGGGGGCCGTCTGTCTCTAAGGGTGACTTGCTGGCACTCTCCGAAGCTGACAAAGCGGCCTACGGGCCGCAGAGGGTCACAGCTACACAAGTAGCAAGTCACAGGGGAACAAGGTACCTGTCACGCTATCGCAAACTCATTCCTTGCGGGAGACGGAACGAGATTTGCTGACGCTCTATGCGAGCCGCTGGCGCTCTCGCATCTCATCGAAGAACCCAAAGCAAAAGAACAACCCCTCCGATATGGGAGGGGCAGTTCCGACATTCTCAGAGGCTGGCTAGACCTCTCTATGGCCTCCGGCTGAGGCTGTCAAGCTGTCAAAATGACGCTATTTCGCTGTTTTGTCCGACAGAATGTCCGACTTTGTCAGACAATCCGCCTTGACTTTTCACGGCCTGACCGTTACCATAGAGCCGGTTAGAGTTGTACTGTCTGTACTCTATCTTCCCGGCATTTTCGCTCTCGTATGCGGCTACATACGAGGGCGATTCCCTTTCTAGGCGGTCATGAACCGTTTTCCATGCTTCTGTATCTTCGTCTCTCCAAGTGGTCAATTCTATCGGCTCCTGCAAACCCTTGGAGCAGTTATAGGCCTTGAGGCCTTGAAGCCGCTTGTCCTCCGTATCCTTGCACATGTACTTGATGACGTAGGCTCCTACGTTATCGACCTTGTCAATCCGATTCACCTTGACGAAGCCAGCACCCCAGATGCTTTGAAGCTCTGACTTCTTGACGAATGGCAGATTGCAAATCATGTGGTAATGGACAGCGCCCCGCTTCTGGAACTCGATAACTGCCACATACCGAAGTTCCGGGTACCGTCTTTTCATCCGCTGAATAAACTGCTTGAAATGCTTGTTGCAGGCCTTGACGTCCGAAATATCGAACTCTTGTCGGTTATTGAAAGTCAGGGTCACGAACTTACTGCCGCTGTCAAAATTGGTGCAAACGAGCTGTCGAATCCTGTTCCGTCGCTCTCTCTGGCGCTTCCGGTAATTCTCCTCATGATCCTTGCCGGGGCCGTCTCCGTCACGCTCTCTTTTGCCTCCGCTTTTTACATTCAGTTTTTCGTACCTCCAAACCTCCGTAACCCCTTGAGTTACAACGATTTTCTCATAGTACCCAGTCAGAAAAACCACCTACTTTTGCGGTCTTATTCGCACTGTATAATCAAGTCTAGTATAGGCTTCATCTCGCCGCGCCAATTTTTTGCGGCGCTGGCAGAGATTTCGCCATCAAAACGGTAAGTCATCGTGCTCCGTATCTGCCTTTTTCCTAATGCGCTTATAGAGCGCTTGCCACTCTGCCGCAGTTCCATGAGAATCGACATACTGCTCATGGGTTACGAATACTCGCTCTCCATCTGGCCCTGAGAACCAAGAGCCTCTTGGAGCATCTTTCAGCATGCCTTGCTTGTCTATCAATGCCTTTGAGAGGCGGCACAATGCCCTGTATACTTTGTTTTCGATGTCGCTATCTCCAGAAGCCGCTTGCATGATTCTGTCCATATGCTCGATTGTAGAGGCTTCTACAAGGGCTTCCATGTACTGTGCCAGTACTTCGGCCTGTTCTGCTGTCATTTCTTCCCGCCTTTCTGGATGGCCGTTCCGATTGCTTCGCCGGCTACCTCTCCCAGCTTGAACAGGATATATGCCGTGATAGTCATTCCGGCAGCAGCTGCAGCCGTCTGAAGTCTGGCCTTTTCCTCTGGGGTGAATCGCATGCTGATTCGCTCAGTTCTCTCTTTCGGTTTTACGTTTGGCATACTATCGCCTCCTTGTACACCCATGATACCATGACGGGTGCACGTTGTCAAGCACAATTGTCGGAACAGGTCAAGCCCCCTTGGCAGCAGATCCGGCTACGCCGGAACTGATGCCAGGGAGGCTTTCTGCTCTGATACCTGGCAAGCAGGGTCTACATAGCGTTTTTTGCAAGCTATGCCGGATGCCGTCAATTTCCGAAACAAGGGACCTGCACCTTGTTGCTTTAGCTTCTGCTACTCGTTACCTTGGGCCGGGGGCCGTCTGTCTCTAAGGGTGACTTGCTGGCACTCTCCGAAGCTGACAAAGCGGCCTACGGGCCGCAGAGGGTCACAGCTACACAAGTAGCAAGTCACAGGGGAACAA
>JAEERM010000109.1 GCA_016285835.1 Fibrobacter sp. | reverse complement strand
ATTGATGCTTGTATAATTGAATCGCGGCCCCTTTAGGGACCGCGTTCTTTGTAGTATGTTCAATGGATTAGGCTTGCGTTTCCGGTGGCTGTTCTGACTTGTTCAGTTTGGTACGTTCGTTGTAGAGCTTTTCGGAAATGTGGCAGAAGGCTTCTACGACTACGGGGTCGAAGTGCTTGCCTGCACCTTCGGTAATGATAGCCATGGCCTTTTCGTAGGAGAATGACTTCTTGTAAACGCGTTCGGCCACAAGCGCATCGAATACGTCGGCTACAGCCATGATTCTTGCAGACAAAGGAATCTCTTCGCCCTTGATTCCGGTGGGGTAGCCTGAACCGTCCCATTTCTCGTGGTGGTAGTGTGCCATTTCGATGGATTCCTTCAGGTAGTTGTCGTCCATCGTGTTGTTCGCGTTCGCCTCGATCTTGGAAAGGATCTTCATGCCCTGTGTGGTGTGGCTCTTCATGATGGCGAATTCTTCGTCGGTGAGCTTGCCCGGCTTGTTCAAAATCAAATCGGATACGGCAATCTTGCCGATATCGTGGAGAGGCGCAGAACGCTTTAGCTTGTCCTTGTAGCTGTCGGTCAAAATGTCGCTGAACTTGCCTTCCTTTTGGAGTTCGTCGGCGATGGCTTCCACGTAGAATGCCGTCTTTTTAATATGGTCGCCTGTGCTTGTGTCTCTTGCTTCGACCATTTCAGCGAAGTTGATAATGATTTCGTCTTGCATTCGCGTGATGCGGTCGGCTGCGGCTTCCAGCCTGCGAATGAAGTCTAGCGAGTCTTTACATGTTTTGGTTAGCGCTTTGTATAGGTATTCGATTTCGTCGAAGGTGCGGATCTGCAGGGATTCGAGTTCCTTGAGCCCGTTGACGCGGCCTTGTTCCAAACTGTAGGCAAAGTGAATCGATGCTGCCGCCATGCGGTTCACTGGATGCACGATACCCCGGTTCACAAGTTCGAGGACGATGCTCATGATGATGATGGAAAGCCCAAAGAACATGGACAGGAGCTTGATGAAGAACTTGGCCTCTTCGTAGATGAGGTCGCCCATTGAAATGTCGACGCCCACGTAGGCTACTGTATTCCCTAGGGAGTTCTTTAGTGGCTCGTAGGCTGTTAGCAACCAGCCGTATTCGTCAATCGTGACGATTGGCTCTACGTGCTCGCCCCGGAGGAGGTTTTCCCGCACGGGCGCAAAGCCCTGGTTGAACGCGACGCGGTCGCCGGGCTTGTCGGGCAGAACGCCGCTTGTGTCCCTCGCTTCTAGGTCGAATACGACAACGCTGCTGTCGTTGGTAATCCTGTAGACGTAGAGGTAGAATACCTGCGGGAAGCCGTCGCGGATACGGTACAAGTCCTTCTCGATGTCGTCGTAGCCTTGTGCATCGTGCCCCATGGTTTCCCATTCATTAATCCGGTCTCCGTCGATGATTGCTGCGGCGGAGGCCCCTACACCTTGCGCAATTGCCTTGTTCCTGGCAATCGTAACCTGGCGGTATAGGATGAATCCAGTGGTGCTGGCCAAGGCTCCGAGCAGGATTTCGGCAACAATGACCATGACCACGACCTTGCGCAGCAGGGAGCGCTTGATGAGGTGGCTACTGGCCATCTTGGTGCGTTCGCCCATGTTCGGGTCAAAGAGGAATATGTGGCTGAATAATTTTTTTAGGTGGATTGGAATCTTGCGGTAGATGATGAGGGATATTGTGAGAACAATGGTCTTGTCGATGATATCCAGTGCGAAGTCGGCTGTAAGCTGGGACAGGAATTTTGAGAGGCCTAGGTGGTTGTATATGGCTAGGGAGAACGGGGCTGAAATCCCTTCGCCAAAGTCGTAACCGTACAAAAAGTAAGTGAGGATGGAACCGAGTCCGCCACCCATTAAGGCGAAAACAATAATGGCGATGCAAATTTTGGAAATTCTCTTGAAAAAGCCGTATTGCTGGAAGAGTGCTGCGGCCACGCCGATGAGAATGCTGATGATTCCGTAGTAGAGTGTTTCCCAATTAGAAAAGCCGTTTATCACGTTGGAGAAAAATCCGACGATTACGGCAGGAAGAGTTCCCCCGATCATGGCGGCGAGAAGAGTGCCGACGTTATCCATGTAAACGGGAATTTCAAGAGCGAGCGCGATTTTTGCGGGTATAATGTTCGCGAGGAGTGCTGTGACGATAAGTCCAACCGCGAACAGGAGTTTTTTTGATTTAGTCAAAGAGAGCTGTTTCATAACCGCCTCTAAATTGTCAAATCTATACAAGTATAATTTATTATGAAAATAGCAAGATGGTAATAAGATAGAAAAAAATTTTTAAAATTTAATTTTTTCGGCTTTTTTGGGGATGTTTTCGATGTAAACGAAAAGTTACGAGTTTTGGAGGATCACCATTTTTTTCTTGGAACCATGTCGGGGATATATAAATGGATTGCTTTTTTGTGCACTGTTTGTTATATTAGTGTACATAGGAGCAAGTGAACAAATGGATTTGCGCGAAAAGCTGAATATTCTGGGCGATGCTGCCAAGTACGACGTGTCGTGTTCTTCGAGCGGGTCGTCGCGCTGCGCCCCGAAGGGGGGCTTCGGCTGTGGCTGCGATGCAGGAATTTGCCACACCTGGGCGGCCGATGGGCGTTGCATCTCGCTTTTGAAGGTTTTGTTCAGCAACGCGTGCAAGTATGATTGCGCTTACTGCGTGAACCGGCGTAGCAACGATATTCCTCGGGCGACGTTTACTCCCAAGGAACTGATTGATTTGACGATGGAATTCTACCGGCGCAACTACATCGAGGGGCTTTTCCTGAGTTCGGCGGTTGTCGGTTCGCCGGACAATACGATGGAACTGCTTGTCCGCGTGGTGAAGGAACTGCGGACGGTTCACCATTTTGGCGGCTACATCCACCTGAAGGCGATTCCCGGGGCTAGCGCTCGCTTGCTTTTCGAGGCGGGCCTCTATGCCGACCGCAGCAGCGTCAACATCGAGATTCCCTCGGATTCCGCGTTGCAGTACCTGGCTCCCGAAAAGAACTACGAGTCCATTTACCGCCCCATGAACTACCTTGCCGAACGCAAAATCGGTTACGATTCCGACCATGCCCGGCATTCCCCCAAGTTCTTGCCGGCGGGGCAGAGCACGCAGATGATTGTCGGGGCGTCGGGGGAGACGGACTTGCAGATTTTGAGGCTTTCCGCGGGATTTTACCAGCAACAGCAGATGAAACGTGTGTATTTTTCGGGCTATGTCCCTATCAATGCGGACAAGCGCCTGCCTGCGATTTCGAGCAAGCCGCCTCTGCTGCGCGAGCACCGCCTTTACCAGGCGGACTGGCTCATGCGTTTCTACAATTTCCGGCACGATGAAATCCTGGACGAATCCAATCCCAATTTGGATGTGGATTTGGATCCCAAGGCCATGTGGGCGCTCCGGCATCCGGAATTCTTCCCGGTCGATTTGCAGACGGCGGATTACGAATCCATTCTCCGCGTCCCGGGAATCGGGGTCAAGTCGGCGAGGCTGATTGTGAGCGGTCGGCGATTTTCCCGCATCCGCCTGGAAACCCTGAAAAAGATGGGGGTGGTGCTGAAACGGGCCAAGTACTTTATTTACCATCCCGATACTCCGGCGAGCCTTCGCAGGCTTTATCCCGAGATGGTGCGCCCGTTCCTTGTGGCCAAAAAAAGGCCCGAACAGCTGGGCTTATTTGACAACTTTGTTCCTGCTTTGCCGGGAGCGCTTTCGCGATAGGCGGGGAAGGCCATGCTAGTTATTCATTATGATTCTACTTTTGACGGATTTTTGAGTGTCGTTTTCGAAATTTATCGCCAGCACCTCGATGTGGGCGATATTGTCCCGGTCCGGCCTTATGGGGTGGCCCAATCGGTGCCGACGGACTTGTTTTTGCAGCCGTTCCGGGTCGAATCAGACGAGGAGTCTGCCCGGAGGCTCCGCCGGGCCATATTGAATTTGGCAGGCGAGGATGTGTTTGCTGTGCTGGATGCGGCTTTCCGGTCGGAGGAGCCGGGCGTCGAGATGAAGATTTTCGCTTACCTGCGCAAGCTCTTTGCGGGGGACGATCCTGCTTATGCCAGGAACCCGACGAGCGAGGAGATGTTGCCGCTGTTCTGTATTGCCCGTTCTGTCCGTCGCGAACAGGGGTTCATGCTCGGGGCTGTTCGTTTTTGCAAGGCTCCCGACGGCATGTACATTGCCGCGGTAGAGCCCAAGTACAACGTTGTCGACCTGCTTGCACCTCATTTCCGCTCGCGCTTCCCCAACGGGCGCTGGGCCATTGTCGATATGGTGCGGCGCTACGGAATTTGCTACGAAAATTCGCGGACGCAACTGGTATCGGTTGCCGACCCAGCGGCAATTGCGGGGATTGAAAGGGCCGATAGCGTTGCCCGGATGTGGAAATCGTATTATGATTCGATGGCTATCAAGGAACGCCTGAACCCGGAACTCCTCAGGCGCTGCTTGCCTGTGCGTTACTGGAAACACTTGCCCGAGCGCCAAGTGGATGCCTCTTCGCTGGTGATTGGCGGCAGGAATTCGGAGAAACGGGGTGATAATGGTCTAGGTGGAGCCAATTTGCCTTCTGCTGTGGCGCGGAGCCGTTCAATTGCTTTGACTCATGCGGGCACGTGATTTCTGTCACACGCTACTTTGTAAAAAATTTTGCTGCGTTTTCCTTCGCTTTTTTCTTTCTTTTTTTTAGATTTTTTTTGTATTTTTTACGAAGTAATTTTTCGATGAAATGTTTCCCTCTGGGGCATTGAAGAGGTTTTTAGAGATGAATAGGGCTCCTGCCAAACCTGGCTTTTTTGTACAAGACCGCTTTTTGTACAGCAAGGACAACGAGAAGGTTGTCTTGCGCGGTATCAACCACATGTTTATTTGGACGGACCGGGAAGGCAAAACGATTCCTGAAATTGCAAAGACGGGAGCCAATTGCGTCCGTATTGTCTGGAACACTCGTGGTCGCATCAGCGACTTGGACAACATCATCGGCCTTGCGATTGCAAACGGGATGATCCCTATTCCCGAAATCCACGATACGACAGGCAACTGGCGCCGCTTGCCCGATGCTCTCGACTTTTGGCTCCGCGACGAGACGCTCCAGGTCATCAGCAACCACCAGGAGTACATGATTATCAACATCGGTAACGAGCCGAGCGATGTTGAACAGGACCCGAACGACTTCTTCGAGGCTTACAGCACGATTGTCGTCAAGATGCGTGCTGCGGGCATTCGCGTGCCCATCATGATCGACGCCGACTTCTGGGGCCAGAGCGAAAAGAACATCTTCCGCATGGGTCACCAACTTTTGCAGGCAGACCCCGAACACAACCTCATTTTCTCCATCCACATGTGGTGGCCTTCCGAAAGGCACGATGTCTCCAGCGGCTACGATACCGTCGAGGCGAGGGTCACGGGGGTCCTCGAAAAGTCCGTGGAACTCAAGCTGCCCCTTATCGTGGGCGAATTTGCACCGGTGGCTGCCGGCGACGTGAAGGAAATCCCGTACCGGCATATCATGGCGGAATGTGAACGCCTCAATATCGGCTGGCTCGCCTGGAGCTGGGGCCCGGGTAACTTCGACAGCCCCGAAATGGACATGACGGCCCACGGTTCCTACAACACCTTGATTGGGTGGGGCAAGGAAGTTGCAGTTGATAGCCCGCTCGGTATCCAGAATACGAGCGTCATCCCGGCGTTTATCCAGAACAAGAACTACACCACGGGTTCCCAGGGCACGGGTGCAAACCTTATCGAAAACGGTGATTTCTCGGCAGAACCGCCCCTCAGCGGTTGGACCACCGACTTCTGGGGTGGAAAGGCCGATGTGGTTGTCAAAGGTGGCGAAGTCCGCTTTGACGTGAAGTCTGCCGGCAAGGAAACCTGGAGCCTGCAGTTCAAGCAGAGGCTCACCTTGCGCAAAGGGCTCACCTACATCTTTAGCATGCGTGCCAAGGCGGACAAACCGCGCACGCTGAACGTGAATATCAAGAAGGACTGCGAAAATTACGTTCCCTATGCGAACGGCCGTATTCTCGACTTGAGCACAAGTTGGCAGAACTTTAGCTGGAAATTCACGATGAAGGAAGATTCCGATACGGATGCCCTCCTTATCTACGACATGGGTGGCGTGCCTATTTCGTGGACGCTGGCCGACATCTCGCTCGTGCATGCGCGCAGCGTGGCCGACCGCCTGAACCGTACTTTCCAGCGCAACGTCCAGAAAAACTCCGGGTTCTTCAATGCGCCCAACGGTCCGTGGCAGCTCCAGCTGTATTCTGCAACCGGCGAACTTCTCGAGGTGCTCGATAGTGGCCATGGCGGGGAAGGCATGCGTCAGTATCCCAAGATTGAACGCAGCGGAATTATGGTCATCAAGGACATTTAGGGCGATTTTTCGCTTTTTTCCTCAAAAAAGGGACTTTTCGGGCTAAATGCCCGGGGTCCTTTTTTTATGCGTTCGTTGGCCGTTATCAAACGGAATATTCCATATTGTGCGTTAAATCACGATTTTTTTGTTTCTTGTATCATGACTTTTTTGCTGTTTTTGATTAAAAATCGGCAAAAATGTACAATATGTTAAAATTTTTTGATTTTTGTATCATGAACCTATTGCTTTTTGAAAATGATGAATATAAATTAAAGGACATGAAACCCGTGATGGAATACAATAATTTTCGCATTTATGTACGCGACTACTATTCGGAACGCAAGGACCGCTCCGGATATACTTGGCGTGATTTTGCAAAAGCTGCCGGATATTCTTCCCCTGTATTTTTGAAACTTGTGTGCGATGGCAAAGCGAACTTGAGCGATGTCGGTGTTGAACGTGTTGCTGCTGCGATGGGTTTGGTTGGTGTTGATCTGCAGTATTTCCGCCTTTTGGTGACGTTCAACCAGAGCAAGGATTCCGCCGTGAAGAAGGCTGCCTACAAGCAGATGCGTTCTCTTGCAGCGGAAAATTCCGTAAGCCTTGTCGGTGCTGACCAGTACGATTATTTTGAAACTTGGCACAATCCGGTTCTTCGTGAACTCGCTCCGAAAATGAAGGGAGCTACCCCGGCCAAGATGGCCGAACAGTTCCGGTTCGGTGTCGGCACTGCCGAGGTCAAGAAGGCTTTGGCCATGTTGACCGAGCTTGGCCTCCTCAAGAAGAATGAAGACGGCGACTATGTACAGGCCTCCAAGTCCGTGACTACGGGCGATATCGATGTCACCGCACTTGCCGTGCGCGATATGCACCGCCAGATGGGCGGCCTTGCGGTCAAGGCCATTGACGAAGTCCCTGTGGACGAAAGAGATTTTTCCGGGATGACCCTCGGTGTTTCCGAGGTGGCCTTCCACAAGATTGTAAAAGAAATTACCGATTTCCGTCGTCGCATTGCCGCCATCGTCATGGACGATACGGGTGCCGAACGCGTCTACCGCATGAATGTTCAATTCTTCCCTCTGACCAAGGATTTTATTGATGGAGGGGACCATGAGTAAGAAGAACCTTTGCATGTTGGTGAGCTGGGGCGTTGTTGCGGCGATAGCCTTCTTTGCGGCTTGTACTCCTGAGGATACGGCTGGTGGATTCGGGGAGGAGACGAATGCACTGGCTGGTATCCTCGTAAACGAGAAGGGTGAGCCGCAGGCCAATGTTCGCGTGTTTGCTCGCCATACCAAGGCGAACATCTCCGACTTGGTCGATACGACGGATTCCGAGGGCAAGTTCGAGTTCACCCCTGTCCGTCAAGGCGCCTACGGCCTTTCTGCTACCAAGGGCAAGGCTTCCATGTACAAAAGGGTCAATTACTATGGTCAAAACGTGAATGTGACTGCTCGTTTGGTATCTTCGACCGATATTTCGGGCAAAGTCTACCTCCGCGACGATACGGTTGCGACGGACGTGTATGTGTACATTCCTGGCAGCCCGTGGGAAGCTAAAACTTCCGATAAGGGCAAGTTCAGCTTCAAGAAGGTTCCAGAAGGGACTTATCCGGTGCTCGTGAAGTCTCCGGATCCGGTTCGCTTTGTCGATGTGTTCTATGTGGGTACGTTCGAAGATGGAAAGGCTGATTTTAACGGTCCTTATCCGGAGAGCCTGATTGACGCCGTCATGGCGAAGGTCGCTCCTGATTCTAGTGACGTGGTGGCTGATTCTTCCGAGGAATCCGAAGAGGCTGATGTTCATCTCGTGAACTCCGAAGCATCGAAGAATATGTTGCTGCCGCTTTCTCCGGAATACGGGACGCTTTGCTGGTGGCCGCTGGACTACCTTTCCGAGGGATTCGCCGGTACGAAGGTTTCGAGCGATGCCCGTGGACATACCGATGGTGTGGTTTTCTATGGAAATCCTGAACTTGCGGATGGCATGTCCCGCAATGCGATTGAGCTCAAGGGGGCGAATCAGTATGGTGTAGTCGAACTCGACTCCGATCACGAAATTCTGAAGGGCGCTACCGAAATTACCCTTGAAGCCTGGATTAATGTGCTCAAGCTTCCGTCAGATTCTGCTTATCGCAGGAATATCGTGGGCCAGGTTGGGTTTGGCTCCAGTGGCGACCAGGATGTGTTTAGCCTGTCTCTTGTTAGGGGTGAATGTGGAACGAAGAAGCCGAAACTTGCATTCTTTATCGCTTCTGGCTCCGAAGAGGATTCCTTGGGCTGCGAAAACGCCGTGCTTTCGGATGTTGTCGAGACGAATAAGTGGATGTTTGTCTCCGTTGTGTGGAACGGTCCTACTCTTTCGATGTACGTGAATGGCCAGCTGGTCAATTCTTCAAAGACATCTGTCAAGAAAATTAATCCTTCGTCCGAATCGATCATCTTCGGCAAGGAAAAACTGAATATTCAATTAGATGATGTACGATTGAGCAATACTGCAATTAATCCTGTGGACGTGCTCTATCGCTACTATTATAAAGGAGGAGCACTATGATGGGCATGGATCTAAATTCTCTGGAAACGGCCTGCTTCGAAGTTAACGAACATGGTCGCCTTATCAGTGGGAACAAACGCTTCTGCCGTATGTTCGGCTTTAAGAGCGAAGACGAAGTCATGTGGCACTACGTCACGGACCTGTATCGTCATGAAAAGGAATGGGAAGAGTTCCGCAACTGCAACAGCACTGCGCAACACCATTTCGTATCCCGCATGCGTAACCGCAAGGGGCGCAGTTTCAAGTGCAGCATCGTTCGCGAAATTGTCCAGGATGCCGAAGGCAGGATGATTTTCCGCAACACGATTCGCCGCTTGGGTGATAAGGAAGTTGTGCAGGTTGTCGAAGACAACGAAGTTAAAACGTCCTCGGTGGTGTTCTTGGCCAAGTGCGCTCACTGTGGCGAACAGATTCGCGTGTCGACTCTTGCCGAAACCCGTATGCGTATGCTTTGCGGTAACTGTACCGCCAAGGCTTATCCCGAAGCTTTCCATATATCCGCAGTCGCTGCGCAAATGTAGCGACGACTACTAAAAGCCTAATTCTTTAGTACTTCATCATATCTCCTAAGTCCGGCAGGTTGAACTTGCCGGACTTTTTATATAGTGAGTCAATGGGTAAGTGTGTGGTTTGCTTACTTGAGACGGAGCTTCTTTTGCGCGTAGATGGACTTGCCACCGTTGCAGGCGTAGGCTATCGTGCATACAATAAAGAAGGCGGGGAGCGTGTCGAATCCGAAAATCTCTGCGCCGACAAGGATGGGGGCGAAAAGCGTGTTCGTGGCTCCACCGAAGACGGCTGCATAACCGAGGGCCGCTGCAAGCGGGAACGGTACGCCAACGATGGTCGCGACGACGGCCCCGAACGTAGCGCCGATGGTGAATAGCGGGGTAACTTCGCCTCCCTGGAACCCGACCGAGAGCGTGACGATGGTAAACAGCAGTTTTAAAATCCAGTCGTAAGCGTAGATGCCTGCTTCGTTTGCCGAAAGGGCCGCTGCGTTGCCAAAGCACAAGTCGGTGAGGTTCGTGCCGAGACCGGAATAACGCCCTTGCCAGAATAGGAGCAACAAGGCGCTCAGGACAATGCCCATGATAGCGACTCGCTTGACCGGGTTCGGGAATTTGAGCGCGAAGAACTTCCTAGAAAGCGGGAGAAGCCTTGCGAAACCGCCACCGACAATCCCGAAGAGGATGCCGAGCACCACGAGTTTGAGGATAAAGTAAATATCAAGGCCGGCTTCGCCGTAGAACAGGCTTGCAATGTTCCAGTCGGGTGAGAATGTGTTTAAATCTATCGAAAATTTCTCGTAGCCGAGCATCTCAGATACTTTGTATGCTGCCACGGCAGCGACTGTTGCGGGGAGCAAAGCCGCCATTTCGAGGTGAGCGGCAAGAAGGATTTCGAGCGAGAGCGCAATGGCTGCCATCGGAGTCTGGAAAAGCCCGGCAAAACCGGCGGCCATGCCTGCCACGAGCAAAACTCGGGGGGCGTTCTCCACATGGATTTTGGAACTCATGTTGTGCCCGAGGGTCGCACCAATCTGCATTGCCACGCCCTCGCGGCCTGAACTGCCGCCAAAGAGGTGCGTGACCCATGTGGTCACCATGATGAGCGGGATGAGGCGGAGCGGGATTTCTCTTTCCTTGCCGTGCGCAACATCGAAAATGATTCCCATGCCGCGTTCCGAACCGTTGCCGAACTTGCGGTAGGTGAGCACGATGGCGATGCCGCCCAGAGCAAGCGCAGGAATCCAGTACAGCGGGTTTGCATCGCGGATAGCGGTGACATTTTGCAGGATAGAACCGAAAAATGCGGTGAGCGCACCGACAATGGCTCCGAGGACCAGTGCGACCGCAATTAAGATTGGCTGGGAGAGCCAATGCATCACTTTTTCCTTGACTTTGGCCTTCGCCATGTTCATGGCCTGTTCCTTCATTTCGGGGCTCATGTTCCGGAACATCTCTTGCCAATTATTGAAATTCATCGCATACCCTTTTTTCGCCGCCAAATTTAGAAAAAAAGTTCTTGAGCGGAAAGGGATACGAAAAGGGTGCTTTTTTGCTA
>JAEERM010000108.1 GCA_016285835.1 Fibrobacter sp. | reverse complement strand
AGGCCCTCAAGGCTGTCGGGATTGAAACTCCCCACGTATGTTACCATCCTTTCCTCCCGGTGTCGGGTAACTGCCGCCAGTGCCTGGTGGAACAGGAAGGCCCGCGCGGCCGCATGCTCGTGATTGCCTGCTACACGCCGGTCGCCCCGGGGATGAAAATTTATACGCCTGCATCCAGCGCCCGCGTGAAGAACGCCCGCAAGGCTACGCAGGAATTCATGCTGGTGAACCACCCGCTCGATTGCCCGATTTGCGACAAGGCCGGTGAATGCACCCTGCAAGAAAACTACATGGAAGCGGGCCAGAACGAATCCCGCATGCGCCCCGAATACGGCAAGAACTACCACGGCAATCCGGAACATCAGTTCATTGATGCGAAGGGCCAGGTCCGTGGCGGCAAGCATGTGGACTTGGGCCCCCGTGTTTTGCTCGACGAAGAACGCTGCGTGCAGTGCGACCGTTGCGTGCGCTTTATGCGTAGCATTGCCGGTTCCGAACAGCTTCAGCTCGCTGGCCGTGCCGACCACACTTACATTACCACCTTCCCGGGCGAAAAGCTTGACCACGAATACGACTTGTGCGTCACCGACGTTTGCCCGGTGGGCGCGATGACCGCGAAGTATTTCCGCTTCCAGAAGCGCGTATGGCTCTTGAGTCACACACCGACGATTTCGA
Source organism: Fibrobacter sp. (assembly GCA_016285835.1). Classification (GTDB taxonomy): domain Bacteria; phylum Fibrobacterota; class Fibrobacteria; order Fibrobacterales; family Fibrobacteraceae; genus Fibrobacter. Next base: position 10,393 of record JAEERM010000108.1, on the reverse strand, counting down.
TGGACGATTCCCTCGGCGCGAACATTTGGCTTGACCATGCCGACGGACACATCTACCGCGTGATGCCGCGCTGTAATCCCGAAGTGAACCGCAGCTGGCTCTCCAACACGAGCCGTCTCGCGTTCCAGAACTTCGACAAGAACCGCCTCCCGGCAATCGACGTGGAATCCCTGCCGATTGGTAAGGGCAAGATTGCCCTTGTCGCTGGTGGTTCTTGCACCATGGAAGACCTCGCTGCGCTCCGCATGTTCAAGGAATCCCTCGGGGATGGCGCCGAACTGTTCGGTGGTAGCTTGCTCAAGGTTGGCGCTCCGGACGGTATCGCCAAGAGCGGTGACCCGGTGGCGAACCGTAGCGGCATGAAGCTCATGGGCTTTGCCGATGTTTCTGAATTCATGAAACGCGCTTCCGAGTTCGAGACCCTCGTGACCGTGAACGCGGACCTCTTCGGTGAAGATGCCGCAGCCGCGAAGGATCTTGAAAAGATCAATTGCCGCATAGCGCTTTCCGCTTTCGACGATGCGACCGCCCGCAAGGCGACAATCGCTATCGGCGTAAGGCACTGGAGCGAGGTGCAGGGCACGATGGTGAACAGCCTGAACATTATCCAGAAGCTGAACGCCTGCCCGGTCTGCCCCGACGAAAATCTTAAGGCCGCTTACGAGGTCATTTCGGAATTGGCCGGGAACAAGCTCGAAAGTGCTTCTGCCGCGTTTGCCAAGGCGACGGAATATGTCCCCGCACTGGCCGGACTTACTTACGACAGCATCAAGAGCACTGGAAAACTCCTCGAAGGAGGTAACGCATAATGGATATTATCGAATCCAGGACTTGGATTGAATGGGTCATCACGATTGCGAAGTTCGCCTTCTGCTTCGTGCCTGTTCTCTACATCCTTCTTTTGATTCCGATGGAACGCCGTGGCGCAGGCTTCATGCAAGACCGCCAGGGACCGAACCGTTCCTACATCAAGATTCCGTTCTTCGGCAAGATCCGCTTGCTTGGCTACGTGCAGAACATGTGCGACGGCACCAAGCTGTTCTTCAAGGAAATGTTCGCTCCCGCGGGCGTGAACAAGGTGCTCTACTATGTTGCTCCGGCGATTCCGTTCGCTATCGTGTTCCTGAGCCCCTGCGTGATTCCGTGGTTTGGCCCGATGGTGTTCGAGTGGGGCGGCCAGGTCGTCCGTATCCCGGGTTCCATCGTGGATTCCGAGGTGGGCGTGCTTTTGCTGTTCGGTCTCTCTTCGCTCTCGGCTTACGGTGCCGTGCTGGCCGGTTGGGCGTCCAAGTCCAAGTACAGCTTCCTCGGTGCGCTCCGTACGAGCTCCATGACGATTAGCTACGAAGTCTGCCTCGGCCTTTCGATGATGGGCATGCTGCTCCTCGCGGGCTCCTTCAACCTGACCGATATCGTGAACTGGCAGGAACACCACGTGTGGGGCATTGTCGCCCAGCCGGTGGCGTTCTTCTGCTTCCTTATCGCCTGTATCGCCGAAACGGGCCGCGCTCCGTTCGACGTGGCGGAAGGTGAACCTGAACTCGTTGCCGGTTACCATACCGAATACGGTGCCATGCAGTTCGGCCTGTTCTACATGGGTGAATACTCGCATATCTGCATCAACAGCTTCCTGGTGGCGACGCTTTTCTTGGGCGGCTACTCGGTGCCGTTTGTTACGACCGAGACGATGCAGGCCCACATGGGTGGCTCGCTGGCCATTCTCTGCGGCGTGCTGGCCTTCTTCGCCCTGGCCTTCCTCCACCTGATTTACCGCTATTCCCGCAAGCTCAAGGCGACGAACCTTACGAACCGCTTCGAAATCCTGCGCGAATACAGCCTTTACAAGATTGTTGCCTGGCTGGCCGTCGTCGTGCTTATTGCCGGTGGCGTTTGTGCCTGGCTCTATTACGACCCGTCGAAGTTCGTGGTGAACGGCTTTGCCGTGGGTAGCTTCGCTACTGCGGTGGGTACCGCTCTCATCCACTTGTTGGTGCTTGTTGCAAAGAGCGTGTTCTTCTGCTGGGTGTGGATTTGGGTCCGCTGGACTCTGCCGCGCTTCCGTTATGACCACGTGATGCACCTCGGCTGGAAGATTATCCTGAATATCGCCCTCATCAACCTCGTGGTGACCGCCGTCATCGCTAAACTCGTAGGGGGGAACTAATGCGCGTTATTAAACAGAAACCCATGAACTGGGTTGAACGTCTTTATGTCTTTGAAGCGATTCGTGGCCTTTGGACGACGCTCAAGCACGCCGCCCGCGGCCTGTTCCGTTACGAGACCTTGCCGACGATTTCTTACCCGGAAGGCCAGCCGGAAATCCGCAATACCTACCGTGCCAAGCACCGCCTGATGTTGCGTCCGGATGGAACGCCCCGTTGTGTCGCATGCGGTATGTGCGCCGCGGCTTGCCCTGCCCACTGCATCTTTATCGAGGCGACGGCCAGCGATGACCCGCGCATCGAAAAGAAGGTGAAGCGTTTTGACATTGACCATTTGACCTGCGTGTTCTGCGGCCTCTGCGCCGAAGCCTGCCCGGTGGATGCGCTCCGCATGGATACCAAGGTGATTTCTTTTGAGCACAGGACCCGCGACGAGTTCGTGGCCCACCTGGAAGACCTTACCGCCTGGGATCCGAAGGATTACCCCGAAGACGAACAGAGCCAAGTGGCTCCGGGCGGAACTAAGAATGCCGAGGCCCGCAAGGTCTGGGGAATGGAGGTGAAGTAATGCTTGCCCTGATATACTTTATTATTCTGGGAATCCTCGCTGTGGGGAGCGCGCTGTGCGTTCTCCTGTCGAGGCACCCGCTGTACGGCGCACTTTCGCTCGTGCTGTCCATGCTCTCGCTCGCTGGCATCTACGGCCTGCTGGGCAGCCCCTTCATCGGGGTGGTGCAGGTCATGGTCTATGCCGGTGCTATCATGATGCTCCTGACGTTTGTCATCATGGTGCTGAACGGCGCCCGCGATTCCAAGACACCGATGTTCGATGGCGTTTCCCTGTTTGTCATTCCGGGCGTTATCGTGCTTGCGGCCCTCGTCGGGTTTGTTCTCGTGCGTACCCCGATGGCGTTTGACGAAACGACGCTCCGCGGCTCCGTGGCTCTCACGTCTCGCACGCTGTTCGATGTCGCGCAGACGGGCCCGGGTTACTTCGTTTTGTTCGAGATCCTTGGCTTGCTTTTGCTGTCGTCGATGGCGGCGGCGGTGCTCCTTGCCAAGAAGCGCCTCGGTTCTGTAGATTCTGACGACAAGGAGGAAAAATAATGGCATTGGAAGCTATTTACGTGCAGGTCCTTGCACTGATCCTTTTCTCCATTGGCCTGATTGTGGCGATTGCCCGCCGTAACGTGTTCTTCGTGCTGATGGGTGTCGAAATCGCCCTGAACGCGGTGAACCTGAGCTTTGTCGGGTTCGCAAAGACCCTGCCTGCCGACTTGAGTGTCGCGGGCCAGATTGTTCCGCTGTTCTCCATCGCGATTGCTGCGGCGGAGGCTTGCGTCGGTCTTGCTATGGTCATCCTCATTTTCCGTAACCGTGAAAGCGTCGACGCCGACACGTATTCCAACATGAAGGGGTAAACAATGACGAATTTACCACTTTGGCTTATTCCGCTCTTCCCGCTGGTCGGGACTGTCCTCCTGGGCGCTATCGCCGTGATTTCTTCCGGCAGCAAGAAGGGCCCGGCAGAGGGCATTGTCGGCTTCCTCGCCGTGATTTTCCCTGTGCTGGCTTTTGCAAGCGTGGTCCTTTTGGCTTGGGGCATGCCCACTGAGGGATTGCGCCAGACGCTCTGCAACTGGATTGACATTCCGCTGTTCAAGGTGGATATCGGCTTCCTGTTCGACGGGCTCTCCCGCATCATGCTCCTGTTCGTGACGGGTATCGGTTCGCTCATCGCACTGTACTCCATCGGTTACATGCACGGCGACCGCGGCTTCGCCCGCTTCTTCGCCTACATCAACCTGTTCCTGTTCAGCATGATCGTGCTTGTGCTTTCGGATAGCCTGCTGCTCACGTTCCTCGGCTGGGAAGGCGTGGGGCTCTGCTCCTACCTGCTCATCGGCTTCTGGAACAAAGATCTCTCCAACTGCAAGGCTGCGAACAAGGCGTTCATCGTGAACCGCGTGGGCGATATCGGCTTCTTGCTCGGTATGCTCTGCCTCGTGACTGTGGGTGGTTCCGAAATCCTCAACTACGATTCGCTGAGCGCCTTTATCCAGATGCTCATTGCCGGTGGCCATGTTGAAATCGTGCTCCCGCTGCTTTCGCTAGCCGGGCTCCTGTTCTTTATCGGTTGCACTGGTAAGTCCGCTCAGATTCCGCTCCTCACCTGGCTCCCCGACGCTATGGCGGGTCCGACCCCTGTGTCTGCCCTCATCCATGCCGCGACCATGGTGACTTCCGGCGTGTACCTGCTCGCTCGTATGGGCAACCTTTTCTCGCTTTTGCCGGTCGTGCTGCTCATCATCACGCTGATCGGCCTTGCGACGGCCTTCTGGGCTGCCGTGGCTGGGCTCTTCCAGAACGACATCAAGAAGGTACTTGCTTACTCGACAATTTCCCAGCTGGGCTACATGTTCATGGCTGCGGGTGTTTGCGCCTTCGACGCTTCTATCTTCCACGTGTTTACACACGCCTTCTTCAAGGCGGCGCTCTTCCTCGGTGCCGGTGCCGTGATTCACGCTCTCGCCGGCGAACAGGACATGCGCAAGATGGGTGGCCTTCTCCGGAAGACTCCGGTGACGGCATGCGTCATGATTTTCGCGTTCTTCGCCATTATCGGCTTCCCGGGCTTTGCCGGTTTCTGGTCTAAGGACCTGATTTTGGAACGCCTCTACACGAGCGGCTCGCTGGGCCCGATTTTCTACGGAGTCGGTCTCTTGACGGCTGTTATCACGGCTATCTACATGAGCCGCCTCATCATCCTGACCTTCTTCGGTAGCTACCGCGGTAGCAAGGAAAGCGAGGAACACATCCACGAGGCTCCGGCTTCCATGCTCCTCCCGATGGTCGTGCTCTCGATTGGCGCTATCTTTGCCGGTTACTTCTGGGCTGATTCTCTTGGTATCACGATGTTCAAGGATTCCCTCGCTCCGGTTCTCAGCACTGCGCAGTCGGGTGTCGCTCATGTACATGTGAACCCGATTATCTTTGCGGGCCTCGGCACTTTGGCTGCCTTGCTCGGTATGTTCATCGCGCTCAAGGTTTACGGGAACGCCCGTGTTCCTGCGGCCAAGGGCAGTTCTGCTCCCGAAGGCTTCAAGGCCGACTGGACGTTCTTCTTTGATACGATTCATAAGTTCTGCGGCATCATCCCGGTTGCCGTGCTTGCCTGGATTGTCGACATGGTTGTCGAAAAGATCCTTCAAGCCGCTCAGTGGATGGTGGGCGCCATCGCCGAGATTCTGGGCGACGGTGTCGCTACCTTCCAGGTGCGCAAGGTCCGACTTCAGCTTGCCCTTAGCGTGGCGGGTGTCGCCATCCTTGTCGCTGTTGTTCTTTTGACCGGAGGTTCGATCTAATGTTGTTACATCTCCTCGTCTTGGCCCCGTTCGTCGCTGCTATCCTGATGGTTGCGACTTCCAAGGAAGACCCCAAGTCGTCTTCCCGTCTGGCCTTCCTTTTCGGTGTCGCCTTCTTCGCCATGTCCATCGCGCTGGTGGCTGGCGGCAACCAGGCCACCGACCCCATGGAATGGTTCCGCATTCCCGGTTGCAAGGGCCCGGTCTATTACTACTTGTACAGCCACGGCCTTGGCGCTTGGATGGTGTTCCTTTCTTGCGGTCTCTCGCTTGTTGCCTTGATTACCGCACGGAACACCTTCGAAAAGAACTACCGTAACTTCGCCATCGGCATCTTCTCGCTGATGGGCGCTATGAATGGCACGTTCCTCTCCGCCGACGCCGTACTGTTCTTCTTCTTCTTCGAGGCCATGGTCATCCCGGCTGCCGTGATGATTGCGGGCTACGGTGGAAAGGAGCGCAAGAAGGCGGCGATGACGTTCGCGATTTATACGCTTGTGGGTTCGGCTCCGATGATGGTCTCCTTGTGGTACCTGCTCACGGTTGCCGATAACTCGCTGCTTCTCTCGTTCGCTATCGCGCTGCAGAGTTTGCCTGCCGAGACGCAGTTTGTCATCTTGCTGAGTTTCTTGCTCGCCTTCCTCGTGAAGACTCCGATTTTCCCGTTCCACGGCTGGCAGGCCATTACCTATGCCGAGGCTCCGGCTCCGCTTTCTGCCATTTTGACAGGTGCGATGAGTAAGGCTGGCGTGTTCGGATTTATCGCTTGGATCCTCCCGATTTTCCCGCTCTCCATGACGGTCGTGAACGTGATGCTGTGGCTGGGTATCGCCACCGCGGTCTACGGCGGCCTCCTTGCCCTGCGTGCCACGGATGCGAAGAAGCTCCTGGCTTACAGTTCCATGGGCCACCTCGGCCTTGCAGTCGCTGGTGTGTTCAGCCTTTCCGAGGCGATGCTCCCGGCGGTGCTCGTGCTTCTGGTCGCTCACGGTATTTCGGCTGGTGTGCTCTTCTACCTCGCCGGTGTTGCTGAACGCGTGACTGGCACGCGCGACATTACGCTCATGGGTGGCCTCGCCGGTAAGAATCCGGTGTTCAGCACCTTGTTCGGTTTTGCTGCGGTGATGGCTCTTGCCGTCCCCGGTACGGCGGGCTTTGTCGGTGAATTCACGGTGCTTCTCGCCATCTGGGATATGGGCCCGCTCCCTGCCGTCGTGGCCGGGTTCTGCCTGATTCTCTCTGCCGCCTACATGCTCCGCTTTGTCCAGAAGGTCATCTTCGGCAAGCCTGCTCGCGAATATACCGAGGGCAAGCGCATGACGGCTTTGGAAGGTTCCACCTTTGGCATCATGGTTGCCTTGCTCCTCACGTTCGGTTTCCATCCGGCTTTCATTACCAACTCCCTGCACCTCTTTGACGAGGATGCCATCGAAGAGATGAGCAAGCTCTCGGGCCAGGAAGGCGAACCGGAACAGGCTCTCCCTGCTTCTGATTCTCTCTCCGGGCAAAACTCCGAAGTCAGCGAGTCCGCCGAGGAACACCACCCGATGACGGAAAAGGAAATTGCACAGCTGGACTCCACGCTCGCCGAGGCGGGCTTTGACGAGTCCGAGCGCGCGGCTCTGATCCAGCAGATGATTGCTGCCGATGCCGCTCAAAATGGCGAAGCCGCACAGACAAACGCGGAGGCTACAGAAAATGAGTAATTACATCAATTTATTGCCGATTGTCATTGTCGCCGTTGGCGCCCTTGTTTCGCTTGCCGCGGAACCGTTCATCAAGGACGAGAACAAGCACAAGATTCTCCCCTGGGTGGCGTCGCTGTTCGTCATCGCCGGTATGGCCGCCTACTACCTTTGCACGACAGACGTGATGTTCAACCTGTACGCCATGGACCCTGTCCGCAAGGTTCTCGGCGCATCGGTCATGTTCTGCGCTTTCCTCGGGATTGCCGGCCTCCAGTGGACGCTTGGCCACGAGAAGTACAAGGGCGGCGAGGCTTACGCTTTGCTGATGCTTGCGACGTGCGGTGCTTGTCTCATGACGCAGGCGATTGATTTCCTTGCCCTTTTCATCGGCATGGAACTCGCGAGCTTCCCAATTTACGCTCTGGTCGGTATCCGCCGCAAAGACGTGAATGCGAACGAAGGCGTGTTCAAATACTTCGTCTCGGGCTCCATCTTCAGCGCCATATTCCTCTACGGCGTGGCTCTTGTTTACGGTGCTACTGGCACGACGCATTTCTTTGCCTCTTGCCTCGATGGCCGTGAAGCGCTCTACGGTATCGGCGTGCTCTTGACCGTGATTGGCCTCCTGTTCAAGGCGGGTGCCGCTCCGGTGCACTTCTGGGTTGCCGACGTTTATACGGGTGCTTCCGTTGCCGTGACCGGTTTCATGGCCGCTGTCGTGAAGGTGGGCGCTCTTGCTGCTCTCGCTTCTGTGTGGCTGGGAATCCTCGTTACAAAGTCCGCTACTGCTCCTGCTTGGAACCTTGCCGAGCCGGTCACCATTGCAAGCCAGTCCAAGGGGCTGTTCTACATGGTGGTTATCGTTGCGCTGCTTTCCATGGTTATCGGTGCCTTTAGCGGCCTTGCCCAAAAGTCCATTCGCCGCATCCTTGCGTTCTCTGCCGTGATGAACGCGGGCTTCATCGTCATTGGCCTCTTGCTCCCGAACTACGCCAAGGATGGTACGGTGCAGATGGGTGCTATGTTCTATTTCCTCGTCACTTACGCCGTGGCCAGTGCCGGTGCGCTGACGGGTATTGCCTACTTGGCCGGTCGCGAAGACCGCAACGAGAATCTGGAAGACCTCCAGGGCAGTGGACGCAAGCGTCCGTATGTCGCTCTCGGCGTGACGGTCTGCCTTGCAAGCCTTGCCGGCCTTCCGCCGGTTGCCGGTTTCTTGGCCAAGTTCTCGCTGTTCACCGAAGCCTTCTCCGGTGGACTCGGCTGGCTCGCCATTGCGGGCTTTGGCCTTTCCCTCGTGGCTGCGGTGTACTACCTGCGTGTCGCGTTCGTGCTCTTTATGCCGATCAAGAACAAGTGCGAATGCAAGAAGAGTTGCTGCGTTTCCACTCCGTTCGCCTACTTGCTCCGCTTTGGCGTGACGGTCGCCGCGATTGCCTTGATTGTCATCGGGATCTTCCCGAACTTGGCTTTGATTGCGTAAGCAGTAAACATTGACTGAAAAAAATCCTCCGCGATGGCGGAGGATTTTTTGTTAATGACGATTAAGGCTTGAAATGTTATGCCAGCTCGGCGACGAGTTTGTCGAGAGCCGCTTCGGAATCCGCGTTCAGCGCGGATTTGATCGTTACGACGGTTTCCGCGAGCGTCACGTTCTTGAACGCCGACACCATTTCGGCCATCTTCTTTGCAGCCATGGGTGCCCACGTGCCGTTTTCAACAATGCCCACCTTGCGGTTGCTGTAGTTCTTTGCCTTGAGGTGGTTGAGGAAATCTTCCATCGCGGGGAAAAGCCCGGCATCGTATGTCGGGGCCATGATGACCATGCGGTCGTAGCGGAAGGCGTCTTCGATGACTTCGGCCATGTCGTCGCGGACGAGGTCGGAAACGACGACCTTTTCCACTCCGGCGGCGGTCAGCTTTTGCTTCAGGACTTCGGCGGCCTTGGCCGTGTTCCCGTGCATGGTGCCAAACGCGATAAGCACACCCTTGTCTTCGGGAGTGTAGCTGCTCCAGGTGTTGTACTTGTCGATATAGTAGCCGAGATTTTCGGCGAGCACCGGACCGTGCAGCGGGCAAATCGTCTTGATGTCGAGCGCGGCGGCTTTCTTGAGCACCGCCTGTACCTGGTTGCCGTACTTGCCCACGATATTGAAGTAGTAGCGGCGGGCTTCGCAGGCCCAGTCGTCCGGGTCGGCATCGTACACGCCGAACTTGCCGAACGCGTCGGCGGAGAACAGCACCTTTTCGGACTGCTCGTAGCTGAACAGGACTTCGGGCCAATGCACCATCGGCGCACCGATAAACTGGAGCGTGTGCTTGCCGAGCGCGAGCGTGTCGCCTTCCTTGACGGTGAGCGTCTTTTGCGCTTGCGGCAGCGGCGCGAATTGCGGGAGCATCGCGAACGCCTTGGCCGACGAGACGATGGTCGCATCGGGGTAGGCCTTCACGAAGGCCAGGATGCCGCCGGCATGGTCGGGCTCGATGTGGTGGACTACCAGGTAGTCGGGCGCCTTGCCGTCGAGCTGCTTCTTGAGGTTCTCCATCCAGTCGTCCACTTTGCGGGAATCCACGGTGTCGAGTATCGCGATTTTCTCGTCCATGATGACGTAGGAATTGTAGGTCACCCCGTTCGGGAGGTCGTACTGCCCTTCGAAAATGTCCAAGTCGCTGTCGTCTACGCCGACGTACTTGATGCTGTCGCTAAAATTTTTCATATCAAATCCTCTTTTTGGAAAAAGATAATATTTCGCTTGAGCAAAAAAATGAATGGGCACCTTATTTTTTAATTTTGAGAATGTTAAAGAAAAGGTTTGACTATGGACAAGGTTTATCGTTCTGGAATCGGTTTCGACGTTCACAAGTTGGTAGAGGGCCGCAAGTGCATTATCGGCGGGGTAGATATCCCGTACGAGAAGGGCCTGCTCGGTCACAGCGATGCCGACGTGCTTTTGCATGCGATTAGCGACGCTTTGCTCGGGGCTGCCGGCCTCGGCGATATCGGTACGTATTTCCCGGATACCGACCCCGCGTTCAAGGGCGCCGACAGCTTGGAACTGTTGCGCAAGGTGGGCGAAGAAGTCCGCAAAGCCGGCTACGAAATCGTGAACATCGACAGCATCGTGATGTGCGAACGCCCGAAGGTGAACCCGCACAAGGAGCAGATGAAGGCGAACAT
>JAEERM010000201.1 GCA_016285835.1 Fibrobacter sp. | reverse complement strand
AAAACGAAGAAATGCAAAAGCGCATTCTCCGCGAAAACCCGGACCTCGTGAAAGTGTGGGACGAAAAGTACGGCGACCGCATCATCCGTCTCGTATTCATCGGCCAGCACATGGACAAGAAGAAGATTATCGCCGCGATGGATTCCTGCCTCGGCGAATAATTAAGTCGGGGCGTTGTTGTATAGGCGAGTACGTGTTTGTGCCAAGACTAGCGAACGAATAAAATTGTTTTATGATTCCCGATTAAGTCGGGAATGAGCGTTCGTTACTTCCCAGCGATTTCCTTAGCCTTCGCCTCGATTTCGGCGATGGCTTTTTTACGGCCTTCGGCAGAGTTTTCGTTGCCGAGCACGATGTTCACGAACACAGAACCTGCGACCACGGCGTACACGTGCTTGCTAAGCACCTTGGACTGCTCGCCGTTACGGATGCCAAAGCCACCGAGCACCTTCGCGCCACCCTTACCCACAGTGTCGATAAAGTCGAGTGTCGCCTGGTCAATCGTGGTTTCGCTGCCGGTCGTGCCTGCACGGAGCGCGGCATAGATGTACTTGAATCCATGAGAGGCCATCGTTTCGAGGCGTTCCTTCGTCATGCTCGGGGCCGCCACCGGGATGTTCTCGAGGCCATGCTTCTTGCAGGCTTCGGTAAGGCCTTCGTCGCAGTCGAACGGCAGGTCGGGAATGATGCAGGCGGAAACGCCCGCGTCCTTGCACATCTTCACGAAGTTCTCAACGCCCGGCGTAAAGGCGAGCGAGCCATAGGTCATGATGTAGATAGGCGTTTCGGGGTGGCGTTCGTGAATCTTCTTCACGATTTCAAGGCCCTGCTTGGTGGAGTAGCCCTTTTCAAGCGCGACAGTAGATGCCGTCTGGATAGCGGGACCGTCGGCGCTCGGGTCGCTGAAGGCAAGCTGAATTTCAAGGATGTTGGCGCCACCCTTCACGAGGGCATCGGCGATAGCGATGGATGTTTCTGCGTCCGGGAACCCGGCAATGAGATGAGACATGAGGTTAATCATAATTAAGCCGTAAGAAAAGGTTGTTGGTTGTTAGAGATAAGAGATTAGAGGCTAGAGACTAGTGAGGATAATCGCGGCTTCGCCGCCTTTATAAAAAAGTAGTTTACGCATGACATTATCCCTAGATCCTAGATTCTAGGCCCTAGTCTCTATTTATTCATTATCTCCGCGTCATGGATGTCTTCGTTGTTTTCGAGGCGCTTGAGTTCCGCCTTCAGGAATTCCTTCCACTTTTCGGGGCGGAACACCGGGCTCGTGATAAAGATGTCCTTGTCGCCGCGACCACTCATGTTGATGACCAGCGCCTTGTCCTTCGGGAGTTCCTTCGCAATCTTCATGGCGGCGGCACCGGCGTGCGCGCTTTCGAGCGCAAACAGGATGCCTTCGTTGCGGGCGAAGAACTTCACGGCCTCGAGCGCTTCCTTGTCGAGGATGCTTGTAAATTCCACGCGGCCCGATTCACCGAGGGCGGCGAGCTGCGGGCCGATGCCCATGTAGTCAAGCCCTGCAGAAATCGAGCGGGTCGGCAGCGACTGGCCGTCTTCATCGATGAGGAAGCGGCTCTTGTAGCCCTGCACAATGCCTTCGCGGCTCGCGTTACCCGTCATGCGGGAAGCGTTCTCGCCCATGTTCGGGCCGATGCCACCGGCTTCGGCACCGATCAGGCGTACGTTCTTGTCTTCAATAAACGGGGTAAACACGCCGATGGAGTTGCTTCCGCCACCCACGCAGGCGACGACCGCGGCGATGTCGATGTTACGTTCGGCAACCTGGCGCTTGACTTCTTCGCCGATGATGGACTGGAACGTACGGACAATATCCGGGAACGGAGCAGGGCCGAGGGCGGAACCGAGCACATAGTGCGTGTTCTGGAAGTTCGTGGCCCAGTCGCGCATGGCCTCGTTCACGGCGTCCTTCAAAGTGCGGCTGCCGCTCGTGACCGGCACGACCTTCGCACCGTACATTTCCATGGTCGCCACGTTCGGCTGTTGGCGGCGAACGTCCACTTCGCCCATGTACACGACGCATTCAAGCCCGAGCTTGGCGCAGGCGGCGGCGGTGGCGAGCCCGTGCTGACCGGCACCCGTTTCGGCGATGATGCGGGTCTTGCCCATCTTCTTGGCAAGCAAGCACTGACCGATAGCGT
>JAEERM010000107.1 GCA_016285835.1 Fibrobacter sp. | reverse complement strand
CCATGAACGACCAACTGTTTGTACAGTTCCGCTATGGCAAGAACTTTGATTTCCCGAAACTCACGACTACGGTTTATCGTGGAACTCTGGCCAGGAAGGGTGAAAAAATCTGGGACCACGAGGTGGCTGTGACCGAGAAGATGGGGGCTTATACCCTTGTCGGACGTGCCCACCGCGGTGGTTACATGGATGCCCGAGAACTCGCCCGCGTTCACGAACCGGGACCGGTAGTGTTTGAATTCAGCGCTAACGGCAAAGTCCTCGCTGCAAAAGAAATCAACCTGACCCACAACAGGTTGCAGAAAGAACAATAATCATCTTGGGGGCCATCCCCCTTACGTTACGTTTATGAAAAAAGAACTGTTTATCGGTGCTTGTGCTCTTGTTGTCGCTGCTTGCAGCGACGATATGGTCGAAGTGAATTATAAAATTGATTCGCCTGTTGAAATGGAATTGTTCTGTGAAGGATATTTTTCCACATACGATCTCGAAGGGCAGGAACGCGTCGGTACAATTACGGGTGCGTTCAACAACATCACTTACGAGTCCAAGGGCGATACGGTGCTGGTCAACAGGGATTACGTGATTAACCGTTCTCGCGGCTACCTCAAGAATTTCATGCCGTCGGAATTGGTGTGGCGTATCAAGAACGTAAAAATGTCCGCTGTCGATCGCGAGGTGGTTTCGATAGAGGGGCTAGAGGATGGCTACGACACTCTGCTTGCTGAAACGCCGATGCCCTCGCGCTGGCGTACACAGTTGCTCAACCCCGATTACAAGCCTCACTTGAAGCGCCTTGAAAAGCACCGTTGGGAAATGTCCCATTTGCTCAAGGGCCCTGTGCCCACCAAGGGCAACGTGACTGAGCTCCTCAAGGAACGCGGACGCTTGAACTTCGCCCTTATCGGCATTGATTCTGTGGTGATGGACGGGTACCACAAGCTCGACAAGCGTAAGTGCTTGGGCTACAAGATTTACTTGCACGAAACGGAAAGTTTCCCGTACTACATCTGGGAACAGCATGTGGGCAGCAACATCGTACCCGACAAGTACAAAGCTTACCAGAAGGGGCTCAAGGGCGAATACGATACCGAGTTCTGGGTGACACTTGATCCGACGAATGGCGTTCCGTGCCAGGAACGCGAAGTGAAAGTCGGTAAGCATACGATGGTGAACCCCGCGACCAATGATACCGCGACCTTCAAGAGCCAAGTGACTCTAGAACGCCTTTACAATATCAGGAAGCCGGCTGAAGAATGATGAAACGTTTTTTGCTTACAGCGATTGCTGCCGGGTCCATGTTCTTTTCTGCTTGTTCCCTTTCGGGAGGTTCTGCTGCGCAGACTATGGCCATGGACCGTGCCCGCGCTTACGAGGGCATGTACAAGGCTTACATGGAAGCTGAGGAACGTTATTTGAACCTCTTGTTCAACATTGAGCGTATGCCCGACGAAGAAGAACTTTGGTCGATGAAGCGCGAACAGATGATGGAACTGGTTCAGCTGAGGGAAATGATGCTGAATGCCCGCACAGAACTGGACAACGCCGTTCAGGAGTGGGAAAAGTACCTGATCGAAATGAAGGACGAGGCCAAGCAAGACAAGGCTGGGCGGTCTAATCCGAATTTTACAGGAACAGACGCCTTGAGAACGAGCCCTGGGCAACTCCTTCCTGGCGAAATTCATTCATCCAAGAGAAATGGTTTCCAGTAATTTTATTGCCAAGTGTTCGTGAATCCCATGCCGATGTTTAGCTTGATGCGAGTCGGCGCAATGGATTCTGGAATAATGGGCATGTCTATCGGATTCAGTTTGCGGCTGGTGTAGCGTTCTCCGTTTTCGCCTTCTCCGATGCGGCTTAGGCCACGTGCCAGCGTCAACGAAATGTCTAGCGGAACGTTGTAGAAAATCTTGTTGCTCATGCGGAAACTCAGGCCGACGGAACGGTCCCAGAAGTCGTGGTCTTTGAACTTGTCCATATCGAACCACTTAGTGTTCCAAGCAGAACCGATTTGTGCAAACAAGTCGACATAGAAATCACGAGTCTCGAAAATCCAGAAGGACTTGCGCCAGTCGTCGTAGATGGGTTGCAATAGGTGGAGTTCCGCCATGGCGGTTTTCGTACCGGCGAGCGTGTAACTTTCGGAACTGCGCAAGAACGGGTAACCCTCCAAGAAGATGGGGTTGTAGTAATAGGAATCCAGCGTATCTTGCTTTGCGTCGGTGTTCCATTTGGCGATGACGCTTGTTTTACCCCCTGCGGCGACGCGTGTGCCAATAACTGGGAGTGGCAGGCTTCCGTAAAGGTTCAACCCGACTTCGTTTATATTGAAGTTCCTGTATTTGGGCTTGGCAAATCCGCTTTCGGTCACGTAGAAACTTTCGGAGAATGTTCCTGGGCGGTAAAGGTCGCTGTTGGTGTATTGGTAGTAGGCGAATACACCGTTGCCCTGCCCACTGATGCCGGTTCCTTCTTCTTCGTGGTCGCCGTACAGGCCGAAACCGAGAATGGCTTTAATTTGTTTTTGGTAGGTCCAGCTGAAGCTGTCTTCGTATTCATCCATGTCGTAGAAATTGAAATCGGACCAGCCGTAGCTTAGCGCGAATTGCAACGTGTCGATGGACTTGAATATGCTGTAACCGGCCAAGCCCGTGACACTCTGGAGCGACATGGCGTAGTGGCTTAGCGAGAGCGAGTCGCCGTTGTTTGAGCGTACGTCATCGTTGCGGACGGTGTCCTTGCTTGTGTAGTTTGCATAGGAATAAGCAAGGCCGAGGTCGAGCGGTGTGCTTGTGTTCTGCCACGAGGCGAAGAATTCTTTTTCTTGACGCGGGTTGATACCGTCGCCATTGATGTAGTCATAACCATTTCCGAGTTCAAGCAGCAGGCCGAGTTGGACGGTGTTCTTCTTGAGCGGATCGGTAAGAATCATGGCAAGCCCCGCCTTGGTCTTGAGTTCGCCTTCGCCGAATACGGTCAGGTCGGGTGCGTTCTCGCTGAACATGAGCATCGGGACAAACAAGGGCTGGAAGGGAATGGGCCTGTAGGGCTTCTCGGCGCCTGCAAATTCGCGGTTGTCAAGCTGGAGGGGCTTCTGGGTGCGCTTGGGCAGGCTCCCGTGCAAGACGATGGCGGAGTCTTTCGTTGTGGAATCTCCAGCGGCGGCTGAAACCTTCACTGTGTCGCGGACTTCAATCTTTATGGTGCTGTCGCGCATGGCGACGGTGGCTTGCGGGACGCACTTGGCCGAGTCGGCTTGCGTAGAATCCTTGACTTCGGGGCAGGTGCTCCAGGTGGTGTCGGCTATTTTCATGACGCTGTCGCGGAACGTGACGACGATGCTGTCCTTGGTCGCGGCGGGTCCGCTTGCGGCGCTATTCTTGTAGGCAATCTTGTACAGGGAGAACCCGTCCTTGTCGTACTGCGTGAAGAATATCGTGTCGCCAGAAAGAACCGGAGTGAATGCACCGCCCACGACGTTGGTGAGGGGGCGTTCTGCATTTGTGGAAAGTGATTTTTCGAACAGGTTGAAGATGCCGTTCCTGTTGCTCGCAAAGATAATCTTGTCGTTGTCAAGCCACTCAACGTCACGTTCGTCGTAATCGGCGTTGCTCACAATCTTGTGGTTCTTGCCGTCGCTGTCGATGATGGCGATTCCGCGGGTCGTGTCGTCGAAGAAACTGAAGGCGATGCGCTTGCCGTCGGGGCTGAACTTGGGGCTGTAGATGTTGTAGTAACGGTATTTGGCGTCGGGGACGAAAATATCGACGGGATCTTCAGTTGTGTAATCGTCAAAATCTTTCGGGAAGGGAACCTTGCTCAGCACGAATCGGGTGCTCGCGTTTTCGCGCCTTGCGAAGGCGACTGTGGTCCCCTGCTTGTCAATTGCGGGGTAGACGGCATCGGTGAGGTAGGTGACAGAAACTTGGTTCTTGTTCGTATCGCTGACGACGACATCGAAATGGGCGTGGCCCTTCCTGTCGCGGTTCTGGTAGCTGATGTAGGCGAGGATGGGGCCGCGGAGGCTGTCTTCGTATATGTCAATGCCTTTGTCAAACCAAGCCTTCTTCGCCTTGAAGCCAGACTTCGCGTATTCCGTGATGTCTATGATGCTGGAGTCTTCGATGGAAATTTTTCCGATCTCTACGCCATCAACAATTTCGGTACTATCTTTCGTCTCTTGTCTCTCGTCTTTCGTCTTGTCAAGCGGCATCTTGAAAATCCCGCCGTCGAACCAATCCCCGCCAAAGTTCGAAATACCGTAAACATATTTGCCTGCAACAATCGGGAAGTCTTGCCAGAAAGCGTCCTCCGTGAGCTTTGTGCCTTCGACGAGCGTGCCAAGAGAATCCTTCTGGGCTTGGTACTGTTCCGTGATTTCCTTTTTCCAGGCGTCGTAGAGTTCCTGTTCGCTGATGCCGAGAACTTTTTTGATAGCGGCGTCAAGTGTGACCCTGTGGATTCGCGACATTTCCGACCAGATTTTCGGTACGGCCGATTCTCCATAGTGCTTGCTGATGTAGCGGACTAAGGAGAAACCCTGGTTGTACGGCCCGAGCTCGGCGTAAAGCGAGTTCGACGAGAAGTCGTGCATGTATTCCAGCGAGAGCAGGTCGTCGTTCAGTGCGGCAACGCGGAGGAGCATGTCGCGGTGCGTGTCCCAAGAGTCAAATCCCATGCGGCTCGATTCGTATTGCGCAGTACCTTCGGCAAGCCAGAGCGGTTGCAACGTGAACGGGAAAAGCGAGAGAAAATCTGTGGTGGTGCGTTCGTTGTAGTAGTCCGAATATCCGGTTTGGAACCCGTAGATGTTCGGGAGAATCTTGCTCCCGCTTTCGATGCTGACCAAGTGGCTGAACTCGTGCGTGACAACGTCGGAAATCCAGCCGTGGCTGCTGCGGACCTTGAAATCCCAGTTCGTGAGCCAAAGGTGGATGCCGTTTTCGCTGGGGACGGCGCTGCCGTTGCTGTAGAGGGCGTTGTTCAATGTGACGCTTACTCGGCCTGGCAAATCAATACGGTAACGGCTGACGACCGAGTCGTAGACGGCTTCGGCGTATGCCGAAACGGCGGCCGCGTGTTCACTGTATTCTGTCGGATAGATGTACTGGAAGTGTTCCGTGCCGGCTGTTTTCCACTGGATGTCACTTTGGTTCCCGTAAAAACCGATAGCCTGAGCCCCGGTTGGAACCAGGGGGATGAAGCACATTGTACAAAGGAGGCCAGAGGCTAAAAAGTTCGGGATAGTTCTGTGACGTTCGTTTAAGGGCATCGTAAAGTTCAGTCCTGATTAAAAATACGGCCATAATCTAGAAAAAAGAAGGGGGTTAAAAGTAGAAATAGACGATAATTACTAATTTGGAAGTGAACCCTTATGCGTTTTTATACGGAATCTTACCACGAATCCACCCAATATGCTCCCCGATTGTCGGGGGACCCGCTTTCGCTGCATTGGGAAAACGAGCCGATTCCGGACAAACGCTACCCCGGGTGTGAACGCATCGCCATGCCGAGGCACATGTTGCCACCTTTGCCCGCTGCGACATTTGACGGGCTCGATTCCATAAATATCTATGTGGTTCTCCGGAAGTACGGCGTCCCCGACGGAGTCTTTTACTGCGATGTGGCCCGCCATCAGCTGGTGCGGATTGGGGCGGGTGCCGAGATGGAAACACTTGCGAATAGCTTTACGGATAGCGAGTTTATTCGGAATGTCCCCATGCTCTTTTTGTATGCCGGCTCCGTTAGCCGGACCGTGTGGAGGCTCAAGGAGGCCGCTTACCGCGAAATAGAGAAGGATGCGGGTGCCGTTATCGGCAACCAAATGCTGTTCTCGAATGGTCGTGGCTTCAGGACGACTGTTTTGGGCGGCTTTGTCGACGATTCCGTTGCGAACGTACTTAAGTTGGCTTCGTCAGAAATCCCCTTGTCTGCGCTGGCCGTGTATCCAGATTCGCTGAACGTGAACGCCCTTTCTTTGGACGAAGGTGCCGGGCGCTTTTCGTATTCGAACCGCAACGAATCTTTGGAAAAAGTTTATGCCGTGGAATCGGCGGGGGCGGGCAACCGGTACGCTTCGCGTTTTATGCTCCAGAACCGCTGCGAGTGCATTGACGATTTGTCTCGCTGCATCCGTGTGTGCCGCTTGCAGGCGCAGTCCTTGCCGGGTGATGAATTCCCGCTGACCCCGGCGAAGTTCACGAACGATTATTACTACAGGGAAGCAGAACTGCTTCCGCAAAAGCCTTTGCGGATAAGCCCCTTCAAACCGTATAATCTGGATTTGGATGATTTTTCGAGTATCTTGCGCTGGCTGGAACTCGGGCAAATTGATATGTTCGGTGCAGGCTTGCTCAAGATATGGGTGGTCGTGTTCAACGTCATGTTCGTGTATCCAGGTGTTTATAGGTACGTCCCGATACAAAAGTCCATCTACATGCAGTCGTCGCAAGTGTCCGACAAAAAGTTCGCCCGTTGCCACTCCGCCCCGGAGCAGGCCCAGAACGCGACGTTTGCGATAATCCTGACTGCCGACTTGAACGAGTGCTGCAACATTCTCGGGGATCGCGCTTACCGTTACCTGAATATGAATGCGGGTTACATTGCCGAGTCCGTTCACGTTTCTTCACGTATTTTGAACAAAGTCTCCCATGCGGAGCATTTCTATTTCGAAAAAGAGCTGAAGACGCTGTGTAACATTCCCGAAAGCGAAAGCATCCTTTCTGAAATCGTTGTCGGAAGGGAAGATTCCTGATAAAAGCGTTTTGATAATGCAAAAAAAGCCCTGTCTTTGGGACAGGGCGGTGAGTATGCAAATTACAGATTGCGAATTTTCTTTTCTGAAAGGCCCGTGAACTCGATGATTTTCTCCATCGGCATGTTCGCGTCGCGCATTTTCTTCGCGATTTCCAACCTCGTTGAATACTCGGCTACAGCTCGGTCAAAGTCGCTCATGTCCACTGTCATAAGATACCTCGAACTGAAATTACATAATTTCACCTCGTTTTGCAATAGCTTGAATACGGGATCGTTTGCAAATTCGCTGAAATCGGCATCACGGTTCAAGGTGTCGATGGCTCGGAGCCACTGGGCTAGGCGACTACTGTTGCGTGTAAGTTAATGTTATTTTACTTGCTTTGTAAAAGACTAATGACTTATATTTGTATGTAGATTTTAAAATGTTTATTAGGGAAGGAGAAAATGAAAAAAATTTCACTATTGTTTTTGATGGCTCTTTTTGCCATTTCTTGCTCGAAGGACGCATCTCGTTCCGAGAAAAAGGTGGACTTGTCGAATGTGGACGGAATGCAGTCCGTTGAAGCGAGTCTCCCTGCGGAAAATGAAAATGCTGTGCAAAATCAGGCGGAAGGCAAGGGCGTTCCTCCGAAACCGGCCAAACTCTATGCGCCTCCAAAGCCGGCAACTAAAGGACTCTATGACTTTAGCGAATGCAAGGCCAAGTATCCCGAAGGGAGCGGGGCGTACAAGGATTGTGTCAAGGCGAAGTATCCGAATCTCAAGTTTGTCGGGGAATAGAGGAAATTATGTATAAAAATGTAATTGCAATATTCTTTTTGCTTTGTGAAATCGTGTCTGCTGATTGTCTGCTTTATGAATCAGAAGCCTTCGCTATTGAGGCTGCTGATGAGTATCGTAGGAGTTGCGAAAGTTACGGAGGTGGCGGCGGTGTTTTCTCGTCATCGGTGTCGGAGAACACTCCAAATAACACATGCGGTGGCTACTATGTTGAAAATGCGTACGTTTTGAGGGTTAGTTGTAATACGTGTGGTTCAGTAACAATGCAAGAAGAACTGAACGCAAACAAGGAATACTGCAACGCATTGTGCAAGATTGCGGCTTTATCTTGCATGACCCCATTGAATAGCTGGGGAAGTGTTCTGTCTGGAGAAGCGACGGCTTGTGGGAATGATGATGCGTCCTTGCCTGGATGCTCCGAATCCAGTTCATCTGAAAGCGTAGAATCGTCCTCTTCCAAGGCAAGCAGTTCGTCGCAGGAGCAGACAAGTTCGGGTACGGAATCTTCTTCCTCCGGGGGCGATGACGGCGAATCCTCTAGTTCCGAGGAACCGGAGTCTTCTTCGAGCGAGGAATCCTCTTCCAGCGAAGATGTATCTTCTTCTTCTATGCATGGGCGGTATGATTTAGTTTATAGCTATGATGGTTTTTGTAATAAAAGAGGATACCGCCTTTATCATGCAAGTGGTTTGTGGTATGAACATTCGTATGATACAGAAAAGCATTATATGCGAAAACCGGGCTTCTTTGGTCCCAAAAAATTTATATTCGGGTGTTCTTACAATGAAATGAGAATTTGGACGAATATTCCCCGAGTATTCGCAAATTTCAGATTGCATCTTGAATGTTATAATCCTGGAATTGAGGAATGGGAATTTGATGGCGATGCATGGAAATATTTAGATTTTCCTGACATTCCTGTCACTTATACATGCCCTGATGTGGATAAATCCAGTATTGAAGGTTGCCCAACGGCAGAATCAGTTTGGGGCAACGAACGAGTGGTTACTCTGAATGAGGACTTATACGATATCTTCTATTATTTGACTCTGGATGCAACTTTATACGATACCTATTATGCCTCTTCTGTATCGGACGCGAGATTAGAAACCTCGGGTGATTACTACGACTGGAAAGAAACTTATGATAATTCGTGGGGATATGATTTTGATAGTTCTTATTTTGATATGTTTCCGTCAAATTATTCTAGGACAGACTTACTCAATGAGCCGGAAGTTGTTCGTTTTTTTAACGAATGTAAAAGAAGTGTGAAGGCGGAAATTGACTTCTATTCAATGATAAGGGAAAATATAGGTGATAGTGTGGATCAAGGAGAATATGGCCCATGGGATTTAAATAATTGGAATGTTTATAAGGGTTCGGGGGATTTTATATTTGATGAATATTATCAATCTCTAGGAATTTCGTCATATGAAGACCTTTGCCGGTTCGAAAAGGGTGAAAATGCGGTGTTTTATCAGCTGGATGATTCGCTGATATATATGGAATATTACGAAGAGGAAACTTCTCTTATCAACAAAACATATGAGATTCTTTATTATTGCGCTCCTCCAAAATCTTCCAGTTCCTCTGCAGAGGAGTCGTCCAGTTCAGAATCTTCGTCCTCTTTCGAAGAAAGTAGTAGTAGCGAGGAGTCGTCTAGTTCGGAACTGCCTTCTTCGTCTTCATTAAGTTCTAGCAGTGAAGAATCTAGTTCGTCGTCTGAAGAGATTGTTGTTGAAAGTAGTTCTGTTATGCCTGTTGATGAACCATTTGTCGCCGGACCCGACCAGGTATATACTCCCGACCAGATTTTCAGTTCAGGACTCCAGAACATGGAACCCGGCGCCTGCTATTCTCTGAATCCTGACCGCGGCACTATTTACGGCTGGAACATCAGCTACAATGCAAGCGATTCGTGGTGGTGGCGCAAAGTGGACTGTGAAACTGGCGAAAAGCCGGTCGAAAAAGGGATTGGCAATTGCGCTGCGTTCCCGGGTTCTAAACCAGACAAAGTTTCTGCCTGTTATGCGCACAATGGGTCTTGTTATGTGTGCGATAACAGCAAGGACTACATAGATTGCAATGCAGATTGGCTATGGAATTACAATTTCCCCACTCACAGTTGGTTCAAGCAGGTGGATTGCTATGACCCGTTTGGGGAAGAAGATTTTGATGGACAATGTCCCGATAGATTTTATTTGGAAAAGATTGCGTCAAGCAATCAAGATGATTTCGAAATGACAAATTATATGGTTGATTTTTCTACTACTAAAAAAGATTATGATGCGTTAGGACGTTTTTTAAACGGAAAGCGTTCAAAGTTCCTAAGAACGTTTGGAAAACGTGAAAATAAAGTTGTCCCTATATCAAAAAATACATTCGATGTCGGAAATATTATATATATTCCTGTAGAAAAAATCGGACTATCTCAAAATTTCTTAGCAAAAGAAGGGGATGAATGCCCCGATTATCCTTGTGGAGACATAGGGAAAGATTATGGAGTTGGGAAAGATGTCGGAGTTTATTGTGGGCATCCTTGTACAAAACCAAATATGGAAAATGGTTTTTTGCGGATTGAAGTAACAAATAAAAGGAAAACAGGTTCATGTGGTAAAAATAACCCTAAATACACAATCACATTTAAATTACCTGCAACGGCAACAATAAAGAGAAAAAATGAATATCATGTAGCTCCGATAGGTTATAGAATGGGGAATAGAACTGTTACAATAGACGAATACGAAGCTGCAGAACGTCATGAAATAGGTCACATGGAATCATATTCTTGTCTTGAAGAAAAAAATATGTTCAAGTCGTATTATGAATTTGTATTAGAAGATGTTTGCGAAAAAAATATAGTATGTGATGAAAATGATGTATTGAGAGATATGGTGTCTTCAATAAAAAAGAAAATGGATCCAAAGAAAAAAACTGGTATAGATGAATTGGTTCGCTATAATAATGAGTTGTGGCAAAGAATGTGTGGATGGTATCACGAAACGTTCTCCCATGAAGATGGACCGGGAGGACCTGGGAAGCCCGCAGAATTAACGTGTCCGTCAACGAATACATTATTAAAGAAAAAATATGATTTGACGGGTTGCGAGGTTCATTAAATAGATGATTTACAAAACATTCATAGTCTTTTTGATGATGTTCCTTTTACCGGCGAGTATCTGGGCCGTTAGCTGGGCACAAACATTGTCGTCAAAAGAAGATATTGCGGAATTTTGCTTTCAAGTTGCAAAAGATGGTTCCCTTGATTTAAAAATCAAGCGCAATATAGACATTGAGTTGCCATTGCTTGAAGTTGATAAATTTGTAGTATGTGAAGACAAATGGCACCCACAAATGGACTTGGATGAAGTCTATGAAGTCGATTTCCCTGAAGAATGGAATTGCAATACCCTTGTCCCTCTTTGGTATATTAAAACATGCAAAGAACTTCAAGATTATTTTAGCAACAAGAAAATAACTAAACTGTCGCAAAATGTTTCTCATAATTGTGAAATCAGTGAAAAACAGATTGATGGGCGAATGCTTGAAGCGAGGTTTATT
>JAEERM010000015.1 GCA_016285835.1 Fibrobacter sp. | reverse complement strand
GGGATTGTAACCTTTTAAAATTGTCCACTAAGGCAGGACCTCGCACCTTTTGAGTCTGTCCACTAAGGTAGGACCACTCGCCTTTTGTTTCTGTCCACTGAGGCAGGACCACGCACTTGTTGCCGATATCTCGACAATAGTTAATATATATAAATTCCTTGAGAAAGTCAATATCGCAAAACCTGGTCATAGCCTGAATATACACCAAATGACAAAAACCCGCAATAGGGGAGACTTTCCAACGTATCAATTCTTTTTTCATATCAACTCCATCTGCTTACAGGCGAAAAAAAGCAGAAATTACTGCTCAAATGTATAAATTTTAGAAGCGGTTGTCAAGAGGTTTCTGAAGAGTTCCGTACGATAATTTTCCGCAAGGCAAAAGTGTCAAACTTCGATGAAAAAATGTCAAACTTCGATGAAAAAGTGTCAGCCCCCGACGAAAAAGTGTCAGACCCTGCCGAAAAAAGAAATGGGACACACCTGACTGCTAAGCAGCAAAAGGTGTTGGAATTTTGCGATGAAACGCCTCGCTCAGCACGGGAAATAATAGACATGGTTGGCGTCAAGTATCACACGAAGACATTGGAACAGTATGTCAATAAGTTGGTCTGTGCAGGGCTATTGCGTCCGACAAATGCGAAGTTTCATGATTCAAACCGCAAATACATTACCGCGCATGACGAACGGGATGATGCAAGCTAATATTAGCCAATTTCCTTTTTTCGATCAAGAATCGCCATAAAACCATCATATAATCCGCTACGAAATAACTTTTTGGCTTTCTGTAGCGGTTTATCTTGATGAGATTATTTTTCTGAGAAATCTCGTAAATCTTACAGTTTTACGAGTTCATTACGAGCATTTTACGAGGTTTTAGGACCCAAAATGGCGAAATTTGCGTAAAAAAGCCGTTTTGACCTCGTAATTATTGAACAAAAAGGATTACTAGAAAATTACCCTCCACAGAACATAAGCGAATGCGCCCAGTCTTTCTTGCTGTTTTTGATGTTCAGATAAATTAGTTTTATGGGATTTTCTATACGGACAAGAATCCGTTAGAGCAAAAAAAATGGAGTCCCATCAGCGGCTAGGTTTCCAAAGAAAAGCACGGCGTGGAGCCGACATTCGCCAACCAAGGACTCTATGGTAAATATACCATTTTTTATAGAAAAAGTCAGTAAGGCCAAGGTTGTCGGTCTTTGTTTGACAATTGCTAGAAAAAAAAGAAAAATGGCGAAATTTAGCTGAAATCCACGTTTTTTATTGGCTCTTCTGAGCTAAGTGTGGAACATCTTTCCTAAAAAACAGCCTGAAAACGGCATAAAAACAAGCCTTTTGCACAAAAAAGGCACCTGAATTTCCTAAAAGTTTTTTTGCTCAAAAAAACTGAACACAGGATAACTCAGATGCCGTTCAAAAATATAGTCAAAGCCCTGCTCGAAGTCAAGCACACCGTCATCGACAAACTTTCCATCGAAGACAACAGCCTCGTCATAGACGTCCACCCGACAGAGTCCTTCCGTCACAGGTGCGGCCTCTGCGGCCACAGGGGGACGTTCTACGACTATGGCAACGGCAAGGGGCCGAGACTATGGCGCTGCACGGACTTCGAGGGGCACAAGGTGTTCCTCCGCTACAGCACGTACCGCGTGTACTGCCCGCACTGCAAGGCCGTCCACACATGCAAGGTGCCATGGGTGGCTCACGGATCGCGCTTCACGCACAAGTTCGAGGAAGTCACCACCTGGTTCGCGCTACAGATGAACAAGTCCGCCACGTCAAGCTACATGAGGATCGCATGGCGGCGCGTCGACGAGATCGCGAGCCGGGTCAAGGACTCCATCGCGTCAACCGCTGGCGACCCGCTCGACGGCCTCGTGAACATCGTGATGAAATAGCAATCTCTAACAGCATTAGTAAGAGACCGTAGCAATAAAATGCTGCGTTTTTTTTAAATTTGACGAAATTTTTTTTGGAGATATCATGAGAACCAACGTTCTTTTTTTTGTTTGCGCACTTGCTATTAGTGCATCCCTCTTTTTGGCGTGTGGCGACGATGGTGCATCGAGCACCTCTATCGATGAATTGACTTTTACTGACGAAAACGGCAATACCATAGAAATCGAGATACAATCGAGTTCTTTCAAGGATTCCCGCGATGGCAAGAAATATTCGACTATAACCGTCGATGGTGTCACTTGGATGACAGAAAACCTAAGGTATGCAACCGACGCTTCTTACGATTCGAAGGATGTCGGTGCCAAGGGAGATTACGGCAGGCTCTACAGATCTTCGGAAGCGCATACGATTTGTCCGGAAGACTGGCACTTGCCCACCGAGACAGAGTGGCGGAACCTGTTCAAGTTCTTGGAAAATGTGTATGGCGATTCTGTGGTATGGGCGCTCAAATCAGAAAGTGGCTGGCTGAGCACTGACGACGGCCAGAATGGAAACGGCGGTGATGCGATCGGTTTTTCGGCGGAACCCGGTGGAAAATATGATGGCGAATACGAAGAAGAGGGTGAATTCGTAGGTTATTGGAAATACGCTTTCAAAAACCAGAGAAGATACGACGATGCTGCCAAGTTCGAATACGACGAAATGGATTGGGGCTTTGTTAGCTACGCTTATAATGGAGTCTACCTTTACGTTCGTTGTGTAAACAATAAAAACACGGTTTTTGAAAATCTCGGTGTTTGCGACAGTGCCTCCGAAGGCAAGGTTGCTGCGCATAATGGCGACTATCTGACCTGTCGGGACACGGTATGGGAAATTTCCGTGCGAGACGACATTCTGGATTTTGAATTCGGGCCATGCGACTCCACCCGCAGCGACAGCGTACATGTAATGGACGACTCCGCTTTCACTTGCCGAACGAAAACTTCTTCAACGTATGACTGGGACTTGGAGGAATGGCGCGAAGTCATTTTTGCAGAATGGGACATCGCTACACAAGAAGAAGTGTTGGGTGCTTGTGACGAGTCGAATGATAAAAGGCTGAACAAATACAAGGGTGAAGACTACGTTTGCTATCATGTCATGACAGACTGGTATGAATGGCGCGTTGCACAGGCCAATGACATCCTCCCGGCTTGCGATAGCACTATGTTACATAAAATCGAATACTTCAAGGACACCGCTTACACTTGCAAAACCTACTACGACGAGTTGCGCTGGCTAAAGTCTTCTGAAGAAGAAGTGGCAAAGAGCAAGTTGAGCGAATGTACTGATGCAAAGAAAGGTGAAGTGGCTACGACAAGTGTTGGCAAATATGTGTGCGTCAACAAGTACTGGCGTCCGCTGAACATCGTGGAAGAGAATTTGGGAATCTGCACAACTGATGGCGCCACCGGAGTGTTCGACGGCTACACCTTTACTTGCGAAGCAAAGCACTTGCTGTGGAAAGGGGTTTTGGATAGCGGCAAAGGCCTTGTCGCCGTGGATAGCGCCCTGTGGATGACGCAAGATTCGTATTCTGGAAAATACGTGTTCTCGCCGATGATTCGTGAGGGGAGCCCGTGCCCGGCAGGATTCAGGCTTACATCCAGCAAAGACTGGAACAAACTTTACGACAACTTAAATACCAACATGCAGCTGGACGAACTCGTTGCACCTGATTCCGTTAGCTACTACGGGTTGAACCTTTACAATCCTTACGAATACGGTCGTGCCGAAGCGTACTTCTTGCAAGATGGCGGAAAGTGCCCCTATGTTCAATCTGGTGACGATACTTATTGCCAGGTGAACACAAAGGAAATTACGCCTACGAACTATTTGAGTTCCGGCTCCGCATGGGTGTGCTCCGCAATGGCGTCCAATGATTTTGCCGGAGTCTGTTCGACAGGGTACGCCGCTGCCCGTTGCATTAAAGACTACTCAACCCCCGAAATTGAAGAATAATTCTATTGCTTTTTCTAGAGAAATATGTAATTTATAAGTATGAAAAGAATGTATTCTTGCGTATTTATCCTTGAATGTACCGCGCTGGCACTCCTTTGTGCTTGCGCCGATATTGATTCGTCCACCCAAACCTATAGCGAAAGGTGCCATGATGATGCAAAAATCAAGGGCTACCAGGCCGATTTCGGTGGCTATAAAAAGGGCAAGACAATTCCTTTCAAACATTCTGATGGTTACTTGTTTTCTTTGGCCGTCACCGATAGGAATAATTACCTAGATGAATTATGCCAAAAGCAGTTGAATACGACTCTGGAATCTGCGTATCCCATCTATTCGATATCGCTTTCCGTCAAAAATCCCTCCTTCTATTACGACTCCGATGATAAAGAAAAACACGAAATCGTTGAAGCGCGTTTTGGGCAATATGTATTCTCGCTTGTAAATCCCCTTGCGCATAAAGAGGCGCGTATCGTGGAGAAGGTTGGTGGCAAGGATTCCGTATATTTTGGTCCCGACTCGCTTTATTTTGACGAAATGGAAATCAACGGTGTTACGTACAAGGATGTTGCTGTCAGTTATGGGAGCAAATACGAGGATCGTGATCGGAAATCATCTGTTGAATCGGACGCCAAATTGTATTACCAGACGAAAAAGGGTATCTTGAAAATAGAGATGGAAGACGGTAGCCACATCGCTATCAATGAGAAGGAGGATGACTAATGAAAAAGCTGTTTCTCCTTGCGTTTGCGGCGCTCCTTTTTGCTTGTTTTGACAGTTATGATCCGCCGGAAGATACGGATGACACGACAATTCTGCTGAATGCCAAGAGGAAATATGTCCGTGATTCGGTTATATACCTAGCCGATACTGTCAAATTTGTCGATGAGTTAATCCAATCCGTGTCTTACAGTAATGATGACGATCCTTGGCTACATTATTCCATCCAGTCAATGACGTCTGGTGTTGACATCGGTTTGTGGGTGACCTCAAATTCGAATGGCGGAAACATCAAGGTCTGGTGCAGCCCGAATCAATATAAAGAAATTACTTTCGAGGAACCCGTTTTCCCGGCAACGGCGGGCGTGTACAAACTGATATTTAAGGACTCTCTCGAGGTCAACGATTCTACGTATTACAACATTCTTAAATTCGATGCGACGGATACTTTGGACAAGCAATGCAATATTTCTGCGTTCTACTACGGCATGCATGACGGCATTGTCAAGGTGGTAAGTAAGAATGGTGTCGAACTGAACCGGGTCCCTGCAAGTGTTTATGAAGATGCACTAGAACGTAGGGCGGAAGAACGCGCGCGGGCTGATTCCATTGCACAGGCTGTTGCTGACTCGATTGCTCGGGCGGTCGCAGATTCAATTATCCAGGCGAATACGAATAAAGAAAACGGTTCGGACCAAGAAAATGAGGATGGTGACTCAATTACAGTTTCCCAGGATGTCGCCGACCTTGCCGAATCCGTTGCGGACTGCATCAGGGATGCGTATTTATCTGGTTCGCTTTCTGCATTGAGTGATTGCGAATTGTAGTTGCTGACAATAGCCGGATTATTATTGAATATTTACTGGCGGAATAAGCCGTTTTCGTGATCGGCTTTCCTCGTGTTTTTCATTTCTTTCTTGATGCGGTACATTTCTTTTTCAGCACGCTTTTGGACCATGGCGATATTTGTGTCGTTGATATCCTTGAGTGAATATCCACATGCGATGCTCAGTCGTTCCCAGGCGCTTTCGGCGGTGGTCGATGCGTTCATCCTCTTGTTGATGTTCGTGATGAGATCGCCGCGGTTTCGCAAGTCGTTACCCATGAGGATGACGACGAATTCATCGCCGCTGATGCGGAATACGGGGCTGTGGCAGAATATGTCGCATATCAACTTGCAGCAGTTGACAAGATAGGCGTTGCCGTTGTCGTGCCCGTAATTGTCGTTAATGGACTTCAGGTAGTTGAGGTTGCAAACCAGGATGCCGAACTCGCGCAGTTGCTTGCTCGCTATTTTGGTATCGACTTCTTTGCAGTAGGCGTCGTAAGCGGTGCGGTTGCGTATGCCGGTAAGCGAGTCCCTGTAGGCGAGCCCTTGGATTTGGCCAAGGTATTCTTGCATGTGGTCTTTCGCTGTCTGGAAACTTTTAGAAAGGTCGCCAATTTCGTCGTTGGTCTCGACCTTGAATTGCACCTTCATATTGCCGCTAATCAGCTTGTTCGCTGTTTCTGTCAAGTTGAGGATGGGCCTTGTGATGGAATAGGCCACCATTGCCGATATGAACGAGAACAGGATTAGCAGGAAGACGGCGAAGATGAAAATTTCCACAAGGAGCTTGTAACGCTCGGCGTTGATTTCGGCTTCGGGAACTCGAATGCCAAAGGACATCCCGTTCGGTAACTGTGTGCGCAGTGCACGGTACCCTTTTTTAGGCTTGAGAATGTTGCCTGGTTTCAGCGTAGGGTGGACGATGATTTTTCCGTTTTCGTCTTCGAGGAATGCGTATCCAGTTTGATAAACTTTAATGCTCGAAACGAACTTGATAATGTTGCTGAAATCCAGATCGATTCCGATGATGCCGATGTCCTGGTCGAACTTGGCGAGTGGGACAACGTACGAAATCATGTAGACATTGATATTCTTGTTTTGATAGGGAAGTAACCATGTGGGTTTCCCGTCCTTGGTAGGTTGGTAATACCAGCCTACGTGCTCCGTATCGCTCGAGTCGTATTTCGAAATATCGGTAGGGGTCATGTTCTGGAATTCGCCGGTTTCCGGATTTTTCGAGATGAAAAGCCCGGAGGTGGGGGGCGTAAGTTCCGGATTGTACCGCAAGTAAGCCGAGGTTGCGTTCTTGATGTTGCCCAGCGAGGCCATGATGTAGTTGTTGATTTTTTCTGTAATCTCGTTGCGGGATTTTTCTTGCTTGAGGGCTTCTATCGAGGGGATGTCGCTGAGGATGGGTGCTGCGATGCCGTTTGCGAAATGCTCGATATCGGTAAAGAGGGGAACAATCTTGTGCTGCTCAACGATAAGCCTGTTCTGGAGGAATTCCTGCGAACGCTTCTGCAGAATGTCGCTGGTGAAATAAAGTGCCAGCCCTCCTAGCGAGAGGGTACAGAGGATCAAGCCGGACAGCGACAACCCGAATATTTTCCTGTGAATCGGTATTCTCATGTCTTCTCCCTTCTGTCACTTTCCTCGCACTTCGATGACCTTCTTGTTGCTAGTGCTCCCCAACACGACTTCTACATCCCGCTTGTGGACTTTGAAGTGATTTGCAACAAGTTCGCAGATGGCTTCGTTGGCCGCCCCGTCTACGGGTGGGGCCTTGACATCCACCTTGAAACTTCCGTCGGGCAGGGCCGTGATGCTGTCACGTTTGCTCCGCGCATGGACCTTGATGTTGATGCGCATGGCCCGATATTCCCGCCTATGCCAGAACGTTCCCGATCGATCCGCTGGTGGGCTCCTTCGGAGACATGGCTTCCAGCTCGCGTTGGTCGGTTTCCATAGCTTCCAGGAGTTCTTCCTGACCGCGGATGAGTGCACGGCAACGGATAAAGTAGTTGCTGCGGAGCTGCTTCAGCTGCTCGATTTCCATGCGGAGGTTTTCGGCTTCGCGCTTGGTGTTTTCCACTTCGCGGGTTGCCCTGGCCTTGGCTTCGGCGATGATGATTTCTGCTTCTTTTTCGGCAGTCGCTTTGACTTCGTCTACCGTTTTTTGCATGGTGACGACTGCGTCCTGGATGGTCTTTTCGATTTGCTTGTAATAGTTTACGCGTTGTTCCGCAATCTTGAGCCGTTCGGTCAGGTCGGTGCGGTCTCTTGACATCTGTTCAAAGGCGACGGCGGCAGTCTCTAGGAATGCCTTGACCTCGTCCGCGTCGACTCCGCCGAAATTTTTCTTGTGGAAAGTTTGATTTCGGATGTCCAATGGTGTCAGTTCCATATATATACCTTCCAAGGGTTTCAAGTTGCGATAATAAAAATATAACAAAGTGTTTGCCGTGGGGGGAGTGGAAAAAGAAAGTAAAACGAAGGAAATGCCCACGGGTAAGGTAAAAAGCGTATTTTTATGAGAATGATTGTCGGCAATAAATTTTTTTTATAATCACGTGTTGCCATTATCAAGAAAAACTTTTATATTTATCCCCATCAAAATGATAGGGAATTAAACTTGATCCCGAAACTCCTGATCGCCAACCACTAACCACCAACCACCAACTATTGCCCATGACTCTCCAACAACTCCGCTACGTCATCGCTATTGCAGAAACAGGCTCCTTCAACAAGGCTGCCGAAAAGCTTTATATATCGCAGCCATCTCTCACGGCGGCTATCCGCGACCTCGAAGACGAGATGAATATCCTTATCTTCAACCGCACGAGCCGTGGCGTGACCCTCACCAACGAAGGCGAGGAGTTCGTTGCCTACGCCCGCGAACTATACCACCATTACGAGATTGTCATGGACAAGTACGGTAAGATTGGCAAGCGCAAGAAAAAGTTCGCCGTGTCCACGCAACATTACTCCTTCGCGGTCAAGAGCTTTGTCGAGACGGTGAAGACGTTCGACACCGAGAAGTACGAGTTCGCTATCCGCGAGACCCGTACCAAGGAAGTCATCGAAGATGTGGCTTCGTTCAAGAGCGATATCGGCATCCTCTACTTGAGTGACTTCAACCGTAAGGTAATCCAGAGCCTTCTGAATGCGCGCGACCTCGCTTTCCATAAACTGATAGAGTGCAAGGCCTACGTCTATCTGTGGAAGGGGCACCCGCTTGCAAAGCAACCGTTCATCACTTTTGACCAACTGGCCGACTACCCGTGCCTCTCGTTTGAGCAGGGCGACAACAGCTCGTTCTACTTTGCCGAGGAAATTCTAAGTACAAATGAGTACAACCGTACTATCAAGGCGAACGACCGCGCAACCATGCTGAACTTGATGATTGGCCTGAACGGTTACACGCTCTGCTCCGGCATTATTTGCGAAGAACTGAATGGCAGCGACTATCTGGCAGTGCCCTTCAAGGACAAGAGCGCCGAGGCTCACCGCGTTATGGAAATTGGCTACATCTCTAAGCGGAACATGTTGCTCGGCCTGGTGGGCGAGCGCTATGTGGAAGAACTACAGAACTACCTTGCGAACTGCAAGCAAGGGGAATAGGACGGGCCAAACAAGGGAAACACCCTCCTTCTTGGTCAAACCGACTGGGGAGGGATTGACTTTGTGATACCAAGAAGATATATTTAGAATAAGGTTTGCCCCCCCCCCCTGTGATATTGGCGGGGCAATCAAACGCCCGTTTGCCGTAAAGTTCAAATTGGCGACAAAAAGTTGGTTTTTGCAGTATACAGATTTTTAGAGGGACCTAAAGTTAGCCATTATACCTGTGTAGGTAGAAATGATTGAGAGACTGAAAAAATTCTGGAAAGACCAAGACTCCCTGGAAAAGACTCTTTTCTGGGTTATCATGGCGTTGTGCTTTGTTGTGGGGATTTTTTCAACAATCCTTTCCGCTTACGAACGTATTGGTGTCGTATCTGTCGTTGTCGGTACGGTCTGTTGCATATTGTTCTTGGTACTGAGCGTTTTTGCGTACAAGACGCACCTGTATGCTCCAAGTCATTTGGTGATGTGCGCCATTGTCTGCATGTTCCTGCAACCGATGTTGTTTTTTGCTTGTGGCGGATTTTCGAGCGCAATGCCTCTGTATTTTATTGCGGGTATTTTGCTGTTGTCTTTTGGACCATCTGGTATTGCGAAGAGGGTGCTGTTCGTCCTGTCACTGTGCGTGTATATCGCAACTTTCTTGGTCGCCAGTTTTTATCCACATGTCGTTACGCCAATCTCGCCCGATATGGAATTTGTCGATATGACCGTTTCCCTTGTCGTCCTTGGTTTGGGCGTGTTTGCTCTAGGGAGCTATGTACTTAGGTCTTACGAGAACGAACTTGTAGAAAAAAAGAATTTGGTGGCAAAGTTGGATTACCTTGCGAAACATGATTCTCTCACGGGACTTTGCAATCGGCGACACTTGCTTGATTATCTGGGCAACATTGTTTGGCTGGAGCGGAACGGGTATTATATTGCGATGTACCGTGTCAACAACATAGAACAAATTCGAGAAATGCACGGACCGTTTTTCTGTGATAGTGTGATTTGCGATGTGGGCCGGCTCATTGGCCAAATGGGTTTGGTGGGTGGTGGCGAATGTGTTGCTTATTTTGGCAATCACGACTTTGTGCATGTGATGCAAGCCGATTCGGAGATCGAGGCTTTGGCACGTGCGGAAAAATTCCGCGATGAGGTTACTCACCTTTCTTGGGCAGAACATCCGGAGGTGAACGTGACCGTGAGCGGCATCGTGACGGCTTGTAGCGGTCGTGGTTACTCAAATACGACGCAGCTTTTGCAGGCTGTGTATGGGCAACTTTCCCATTTCAATGCAATCGACAAGAATACAATCAGGAAAATTTAGAGGATGAGGCTGTAGCTCGTGCTCCGGCCTCCCTTTTTGCTGGGGGCGACGAGATTTTGTGCGATGAGTTTCTGAATGTCGCGTAGTGCGCTGTCGTGGCTTGTACCGGTAAACTTGGCCACGTCTGTGACCTTGAACGGCTGCGGAATTTTTCCCGCGATGACGGCGTCTACTATTTTCTGGGCGCGGGGCTGCATGCCTTCGGCGCCTTTCTTGCCCTTGAACCGAACGGCTTCGGCGTAAGGTTTTATTGCGGTGCGCCCTTCGCGTATCGCATTGCGCAAGGTCTTGAGGAACCATAGAATCCATTCCGTGAGGTCGCCGTTGCCGGATTGCGTTGCGGAGAGAATTCTAAAGTAATTGTCGACATCGTTCAGGATTTGTTCGTTGAGCGAATACCGCAGATGTCCCGAGGATTCAGCGCGCGCGAGGAGCAGGTTTGTGATGGCTCTTGCGATTTTTCCATTGGCCTCGTCGAAGGGGCGGATGGTGAGAAACCAGAATTGTGCAATGGCCGCCTTGAGGACGGAATCCAGTTGCGCCGTGTTGAGCCATTTTATGAAGTTTCCCATTTCGTGCGGGAGGCGTTCCGGGCCGGGCCCTGCGAACACGACCGAGTTATCGGTGCGGGAATGAACTTGGCCTGGGCCGCTCCGGTACTGGCGTTGCGGCTTGCCGGCTAGTGTTGCGTGCCACCCTAGGATTCGGGCTTCGTCAATGTCGTCGCGGAAATTCCGGATGGCGCCTATGAGGCTCCTGAAGGCGGCGTTGTCTGCCTTTTCCTTCTTGCTGACTTGCTCCTTTACAATTTCGTTGTCCAGTTGTTGGCCGTCGATGGCGTATGTCGCGATGATGTCGCGCACGATGGTCTCGGCTTCGAGCGTGTCGTCGTCGAGCATTTCCGATATGCCCAAAAGTCGTCCCTCTTCGAGGCGGACTTGGCCGAGCTCGTTGATGATGGCCTTGGAATCGAACCGGAAACGGGTCCAGTCAGGGAACTGGTGAATGTACAGCATGTTATCAATATAACATTTTCTACGCAAAAAGTGCGTTGCAGAACATTTCTTTGTCGGGGGGTGCATTTTTTTTCATAAATTTGGATTATGCAGAAAGTCGATACATGGTACAAGGCGGAGGGCTACTGCCCTGCCGAAGAATTTGAACTGGCGAGCTACCTGCTTTTCGAGGCTGGCGTGGCGACGCTCGAGGAACTGGACCCCAAGGCGGAAGGCCGTACGGACTTTTGCTTTTATACGGGCGACAAGGCGGAACGCGACCGCATCGTGGCCGAGTTCCCGCAGTACCATTTTACGCTGAGCGACGAGCCTGCGAAGGATTGGGACAAGTGGTGGCGCGACCGTGCGCAGCCTGTATCGGTGAGCCCGCATCTTTGGGTGCGCCCGCCTTGGGTGGAATTCACGCCCGACGACCCGCAGGCCGTGGTGCTTGAACTGGAGGCGAAGACGGCTTTTGGTACAGGCGAGCACGACACGACGAGCAGTTGTGCGACTCTCATGGAAAATATTGATTTCAACGGCAAGACGGTGCTCGACATCGGTACGGGTACGGGCATCCTCGCGATGTACGCCCGTCGCCTGGGTGCAAAGCTTGCCGTGGGCACGGAAATCGACCCGCTCACCATTCCCTGCATTGCCGAAAACTTCGAACGCAACGGCTTCGACAAGAGCGACTGCATTCTCGGATTTTTGGATGCGTTCAAGGATGGTGCGAAGTTCGACGTCATCCTCTGCAACATGATCCGTAGCGAACTGTGGCCCCTGCGTGACGACATCGAGGACCTGCTTGCCGCTGGCGGCGAACTCATCATCTCGGGGCAGCTCATTACCGAGAAGGACTATATCCTCCGCTGGTTCGAAGAAGCCGGCTTCAAGGTGAAAGTCGAACGCGAAAGTGGCGAGTGGTGGAGCGTGCTGGCTTGTTCTTAATTTGTGCTTAGATGGGTCTTGCCAAAAGAGCTATCTAGAGTATATATTTAGAATGGTGCTTGGGAGAAGGGGGAATAATGAGTAAAGCCTTTTCTTTTTTCTTTTTCCTTGCGCTGGCTGTATTCGCACAGTTCTCTTTTGCTGCATGGGATGGCTCCGCCAAGATTCCAAAAACTGTGGGCAGCGGAGATTCTATCTATTACGAAATTACGTCTCCCGAAGAACTTGTCGGATTTTTAGATTCCGTGCTTGCGGCGCAGAATTCAGACATGGATATACGCGCCTACTTGAAAAACGATATCGTGTTCGGCTCGGATACGTCTACGCTGTGCTCTAAACGGTGGAACAGGAGCGATGTCCAGGGTGCGTTTGGGGGCGAATTTGACGGGCGCGGGCATACCATTTACGGCTTGAATGCGGAGAAATCCCTTTTTGAGACAATTGTGCGGCAGAGAGCGGAGGGCGTTCACGACCTGAACGTTGCGAACAGCTCTTTTGTGAGCGATTCTGTTCTTTGCGTGGCTGCCATTGTCAACACGCTTCACTCGGTTGTCAGGAACGTGAACGTCTATAATACCGATATTCAAGGGGTTCAGTCTGCTGGTGGAATTGCCGTATCTGTGATTCCGACGGAGACGGACACCGCCTTAATCCAGAATTGCAATGTTGTTGGCGGCTCCGTTGGCGCCACGGCAAAAGCCGGCGGCATTGCCGCTTTTGCTTCGGGAGGTATCTTGGACTGCAGTAATTCGGCGAAGGTGCATAACATAGATAACTTGCCGGAATATCTGCGTGCGTATGAGGTCTTTTTTGGCGGTGTTGTGGGGCAATCCCGTGTGTTGGATGGCATTGCCATGGCAAATTGTATCAATCGCGGAAAAGTCGAAGTGGATTTGTCGAGCCGCATTGCCTATGTCGGCGGCATTGTCGGTAATCTCGTCGGCAATGCCGAAAATCTCCAGAATTACGGGGACGTATCCTCCAAAGTTATCATTAACTCGTCAACAGTGGGTACAGGATTTTTGGCTTCTTATTTTTCGTCTTATGTCGGTGGCGTTATTGGCCGGCATATTAATGAATCGGATATCACGAAACTCAGGACGCATGTGGATTTGAAGGATTTGTTTAACAGCGGTAAAGTTTCTGCAATGTGTCAAAGCAACGAACAGATGATTCTACTTTATGTTGGCGGTATTCTGGGTGATTGCGCTTGGGCGAGCGTAATTAATGCGTTGAATTTGGGTTCGGTTGAGGCCCGCGGTGATGCAAAGGAATTGATTTTGTTTGTTGGCGGTGTTATGGGCGAAGGGCTGACGGCTTATAAGGATGAAACTTTTACGATGCTCAGGAACCATGGTGACGTCACTGCCGAAGGTTCGTTCGAGACAATGGTGGGGGGACTCGTGGGCCGGATGAGCTATTGGTCTCGCCCAACGATATATAATGGCTTTGCGTTGGAGAAGTCTTTTAACTATGGTAACGTGACTGGTATTACATCGGATTCGGCGACGAGTTCGGATTCCCTGCATGTCGGCGGTCTTGTTGGCGACTCCTATATGGCCCGAATAAGCGATGCCTATAATCACGGGCGAGTCGAGGCGAAAGGCAAGTTGGCTCGTGGTGCAAGCTGTGCCGGCGGGCTTGTGGGTAAAATGGATGATGCAGGGTGGTTTTTGGAAAACGTTTATAGCGCCGCACCCGAAGTAAAGGGCGATGTTGTAGGAGGGCTTGCCGGTTATGCACAGATCATTAAACGAGTGGAAACCGAATTCTTTGATGGATCGCTCGCCAATATCGCTTCTTTCGGTGTTGCTTACGATACGGTCGCCTTTGCGGGTGTCAATAAAACGACTGCGGAACTGCAGAGTGATACGATGGTAACCTTCTTGAATACTTCGGGTGGGACGGAAGCCGACCGCCAAATTTGGACGCGCCACGGTGGATACCCGATATTTGATTTCGACACACTTAAGTTTGATTCGCTTCCTTGTTGCCAAGACAGTGATATTACTCTATTGAAGCAGAAGCCTGCGGTGCCCTTGTTACGGTTGGAAGTGTCTTCGCGCCTTATTACCATTTTTGGCGTGGCAGAAAACCACCCTGTTGCCGTATTCGATATGCGTGGGAATGTCATTGCGATTACGCGTGCCCACGGGGCGCCTGTGAATTTGGAAGTGCCGCGTGCTGGCCGTTACATTGTGCGTAGCGGTTCGCAGGTGCGGCTTGTGACGGTGCGGTAAAAGATTTTTTGGTTATCGTCCGCGACGGCGCGAACTGAATTGCACAGGGGAGGAATTTTTATTCCCGCCCTTGTTTCCGCCGTTATTGCGGTTGTTGTTGAAGCCGCTGCGGTCGCGGTTGGCATGAAATTCGCGGCGACCTTCCTCGCGGTTGAATTCCCGGCGTTCGTTGCGGTTGTCTTCGCGACGTTGGTTGTTGCTGGATGCCTCGCCGAACTGCGCGGCGCGGCGTTCCCTGCGGGCGGAATTTTCCCAGCGGCCTTTCTCTCCGGATTTTTTCGGCACGATGGTGACGGAGCGCTGTTCGCGTTTCTGCTGTTCGCGCTCGCGGTACTCGGCGTTTTCTTCGCGTTCTTTGCTCGGAAAGAATTCCTTGCCTTCGGCCATCGCACTGCGGCTTAATAGCAGGCGTCCAATCTTGCCGAGTTTTAAACGTTCAAGTGTTGCGCGGATTTGCGGGCGGTTCTCTGGAATGTACCAGAAGAAGAACTGCCGCTGGCTTTTCTTTTGCTCGGGTGTCTTTGCCACGTAAAGCGGCTTTCCGTCGGGTGTGAGTTCGCTGTAGAACATCTCGGTCGCAATCGTCATCGGCGTGGGCGTAAAGTCCTGCACCTGCTCCAGCTGGAATCCCAATTGCTTTGTCTCGAGCGCGAGTTCGGCCATGTCGGCCTCGGTACATCCGGGGTGGCTGCTGATGAAGTAGGGGATGATCTGCTGGCGCTTGCCGATGCGCTTGCATTCGTCGTCAAAGAATTCCTTGAACTTGTGGAACAGAGTGAAGCTCGGCTTGCGCATGAGTTTCAGCACTTCGTCGCTCGTGTGTTCCGGTGCGACTTTCAGGCGGCCGCTCACGTGGTAGTCGATGAGTTCGCGGGCGTATTCCTCGTGGTCGCGGCGCAGTTCTTCGTCGTCGGTTTCCTGCAGCAGCATGTCGTAACGCACGCCACTGCCGATGAACAGGTGCTTCACCTTCGGGTGGTTACGCACTTCGCGGTAGAGTTCCAGAATCTCCTTGTGGAGCGTGTCCATGTTGTCGCAAATCTTGGGCGTGAGGCAGCTTGCCCTCGCGCATTTCTGGCAACGGCTCTGGTCACGGCCGCGCATGTTGTACATGTTGGCGCTCGGGCCGCCCAAGTCGGTGATGGTGCCGGCAAAGCCTTCCATCTTGGTAATCAAATCCACTTCGCGCAAAATGCTTTCGCGGCTGCGGCTCGCGATGAACTTGCCCTGGTGCGCGTTGATGGCGCAAAAACTGCAACCGCCAAAGCACCCGCGGTGCGTATTGATGCTGAACTTGATCATGTCGAACGCAGGCACGGCTCCGCGCTTCTTGTAACGCGGGTGCGGTTCGCGGGCGTAGGGGTATTCAAAGCTTTCGTCGAGTTCGCCATATTCGAGCGGCGGGTACGCGGGGTTGATCACGACGGTCTGTTCAGCGACATCCTGCAAAATGCGGCGCTGGAACCACTTGTTGCATTCGATGTCCACCTTGCGGCAGTTTTCCATCTGTGTGCGCTTGCTTGCTGTGCATTCCTCGTAACTGGCGAGGCGTAAGTCTTCCCAATGGTTGTTCTTGGGAACGTTCCCTTTGGGCGCAAGGTAGGCCGTTTGCGGAATAGAGTTCAGGCTCGAGAACGGCACGCCCTTTTTCAAGAGGCGCACGATTTCCTTGAGGGGCTTTTCGCCCATGCCGTACACGAGAATGTCGGCTTGCGTATCGAATAAAATGCTCGGCTTTAGCTTGTCGCTCCAGTAATCGTAATGCGTCACACGGCGCAAACTCGATTCGAGTCCACCAATCAACAGTGGTACATCGGGATAGAGTTTCTTTAAAATTTTTGCATAGGTGTACGTCGCGTAGTCGGGACGGAATCCGGCCTTGTTGCCGGGAGTGAACGCGTCGTCGCTGCGGAGTCGCTTGGTGGCGGTGTAGTGGTTCACCATGCTGTCCATACCGCTCGAAATTGCGAAGAACAGTCGGGGCTTGCCGAGTTTCTTGAAATCGCGCAGGTCGTCGCGCCAGTTCGGTTGCGGCAGAATCGCGACCCGCAAACCTTCATGCTCAAAGAGCCTGCCCACTACGGCATGCCCAAAGCACGGGTGGTCCACGTAGGCATCGGCACTCACGATAATCACGTCCACATAGTCCCAGCCGAGTTCGTCCAGGTCTTCTTTGCAGATGGGTAAAAATCGCGGATCGTACATAAAGGTGAAGATAGAAATTTTAAGATGCCTTTCTAGCAAAAAAGAGAGACAATCTTGTGATTGCCTCTCTTGTAATTGAGAAATTTAAGTCAAAATTACGGTTCGTACAGATTGTAGCCGAGCATCACGCGGCCGCCATCATTCCTGTGGCGGATGATGGTGATGTTCAAGTTGTTGTTGTTTTCAGCTTTAAACTCCACAAATTCAAAGGGGTTGTTCGTTGTGGTGGAATAAGCTTCGTTGGAGGCTCCGTTTTGCGAAACCATAAGGTCAATATCCTGGGGAATTCTTCCAAGTTCACGGATTCTATCCCCGTCGGAAAGCCAGGATATCGCGATTCGGTATGTCTTGCCTTTGGTGATGTTCTCCTCGCTGAAGGTGATGACTTCCTTTTGAACGTTATAATTTTTGTATGAGATGTATTTTGTCTCAAAGAAATCAGTGTTGTTGCCAAGCCAATACCTGGAACGGTTGCGCTTGATCATGGCTGCATAGTTTGGCATGCCTTGGTTAATGAGCTTATTGTGGTTGTTATCGGTATCGTCTTGTTGATGGGGTGTTTGAGTGAATTTTCTTGTGCTGGCGGTAATCAACAGCGCTTTTACGACTTCGGGATGCCATCTATAGAAGGGTTTCTGTTGTAACAGATCGGCGACCATGGCTGCGGTGAATGGAGTCGCTGCGCTTGTGGCTTGGAATGTCGGGGTATAGGATTTCGCTATGTTCATGTAGTTATATGTATAGACGGGATCCTTGTTGAAAAATAGATTTGAATAGTTGGAAATTTCCGGTTTGTCGTAGCTAGCGTAATCTGAATGACCGTAGTAATTTGTTTGGGCGTCTGATGGCATTTGGGGATTTTTAATGGATGTCCTGTAATCAAGGGTTTCTTCATGATCGTGGTGTAATACGGCTCCAACAGTAATGACGTTCAAACCTTGGCCCGTTTCACTAATTTCGTGGCCGTTTTCTTTGCCGTTTTCTTTGCCCGCATTTCCGGCACTTACAAATTCGATGACGCGAGTGTTGTACACATAGTTGTCAACTTCTTGGGGGATGCTACCATATTGGTCGGTGCTATTTTCTCCATAGGAGTGAGAGCCTATGTAGATGGGAACGGGCGAGAACCGGTCAGGTCTTGTTGGATAAACCGATGTATACACAGGTAGGCAGCTGAAGTCAACAGTGTAGATTGCTGCATTTTTTGCCAGGGACTTGAATATTCGGACTACTTTGCTTGCGTGATTAATAATGCTGGAAGATTCATTGAACTTAAGAGTTGGACAAGTGTGTATAGGAGTGAAGGGGTGCTCATCTTGACGCGGTTGAGCCTCTTCGGCTATATAAACTCCGATTTCTTTCCCGTTGAAATGCTTGGAAAGAGCTTCGCTATAAAGATTGTTCTTGTTAATAAGTGTGTTTATGTTAAAGAGTGTGTCAATTGCGATAACTCTGTGCGCATAGTCTTCAACGTTCTTGAATGTCTTTTCTTGACCATAATCCACATATTGCGAAGTTGAAAAAGAATAAGGAATCAACGGATTGTTTGTATTTAATTGACTGCTTGGCTGATAATCAACTGCGTTGAAAAAGTTGTCGTCGAACAGTTTGGCCCACCCGACGTAAGTGGCTGAGT
Source organism: Fibrobacter sp. (assembly GCA_016285835.1). Lineage (GTDB taxonomy): Bacteria > Fibrobacterota > Fibrobacteria > Fibrobacterales > Fibrobacteraceae > Fibrobacter. The sequence continues at coordinate 26,513 of JAEERM010000015.1, read as the reverse complement.
CCATATTTCTGTCAATAAGCCAATAATTCTGAACATAGGTATTGTTTATTTTGTAGTTTTCGTAACGTCCTGTTATTGGCGTAATTGGAGGCTCATAATTGCTGGTCCTGGCTAGCAAAGCTCTGCCCTTAGAGGGCGCGAGATAGGCAGTCGGTGTTTTTGCGACCTTGGAGTTGTGTCGCCCGAGAATGTCTGTCGAGGCTTTGACTTTGTACATGTGTGAACTGGAAACACCAATGGATTTCTGTTCAGTCGCATTGGATTGATTGATGAAGGAATCTTCGGCACTAGCCAATGTGACCAGCAAACCGCTTAAAAATAGGATGAATTTTTTATTCATATAAGTATAAACTCCTTTATGTTGTATATGCTAAAATAAGGTAAGCGGTGGGAGAAAATTGCTATATTTTTGATATAAAGTTGCTTGCTTTTTTGATTTTATTTGTGATGCCTGTAATGGAATGTTGTCGCCCTTCTTTTTGAATGGGTGAGAAATGTATCGGCGAATTATTTGCTTTTTGATGCTGGATTTTTCTGTAAGTTTATGAGAATGCTTAAAAAAGGCGCTGTTTCTGTAATATTTGATTAGAACCCCATATAATTTTTTGTATTTTCCTCTGTAATTGGGGGTTTTATGAAACTAAGATTATTGCCTATTGTGGCTCTAATGTTGCCTTTGATGGCATTGTCTGCGGAAGTAGGCGATGTTGTCAAGTTCGACGCTCCACCGACGAAGGTGGGCCGAGATGTAATGCAGGCTTTTGCAAACCGCAAATCCAGTACGGGTTTCAGCGGTCGTCCGGTTCCGGTAAAGGACCTCGGGAATATCCTTTGGGCTGCCAACGGGATTAACCGGCCTGAATCGGGAATGCGTACGGCTCCGTCTGCGCTTAACAAGCAGGATATCGACCTTTACGTATTCGACCAGAAAAGCGTGTACAAGTATAATCCCAAGAACCATTCTATGGGCCTTGTGGTGAAGGGTGACCATCGTTCGCTGTTTACTGAGCGCATGAAGACGCCGGTCATCATCTTGTTGGTAAGCGATGTGTCCAAGTTTGCCGACGGGATGGGCTCGGAAGACGATCATCGACGCATGGGGGCCTTCGATGCGGGAATCGTTTCTCAGAATATTTCGATATACTGCTCTGCCGTGGGTATTGCGACGCGAGTCCGTGCCAGCATGGACGGTCCGGGCATCCAGAAACTGCTGGGCCTGAGTGCAAAGCAAATCCCGATGCTGAATCACGCCGTCGGGTATAACAAGTAAATCCTTTATTCCTGAAACCGAGGACGGGTGTTTTCTCCTGTCCCCTTCCATATGAAACGCTGTGTTTCATATGGATTTTGAATAGTTGTATTTTTGATTAAAAAAGTTTGATTTTATGCAAAAAATAGCACTATTTGTTTCATGGAAAAGATAAATTATGGGAAAGGGCTGACGATGAATCCGATTACTGAATATCAAGATTACCGGCGATATATGCGGGAATTCTACGAGGAACGCAAGAGGGTTTCCGATTTCTCGTGGCGCGAGTTCACAAAACTTGCGGGATTCTCGTCGTCCGGCTACTTGAAACTTGTCTGTGACGGAAAAACTCGCTTGAGCCGTGTCGGTGCAGTGAGGGTGGCTGGAGCCATGAGCCTGTCCGGCTACCAGGCGGACTACTTTTGCTTGATGGTCGATTTTTGCGAAGCGCAGGACGATGTGACTCGACTCCGCATTTTTGAGAAGATGTGTTTTTTGGCGAAAGAGAACAAGGTGCATGTCGTCGGGGCGGAGGCGGTTGAATATTTCGGATCATGGTTGAACTTGGTGGTGCGCGAGTTGGCTCCGATTATGCCGGGGGCGAAGCCTTCCGAGATTGCGAAGAACTGCATACCCGAGGCGACTGCGGGTGAGGTGCGCAATTCCTTGGAACGGATGCTTAGGCTCGGACTTTTGGAAAGGGATTGCTACGGGAATTATAAACAGACGGATCGTTGGATTTCAAACGGCGGTGTGCCTGTTCCCATGTCGTTACAGGCAATGCAAAAGCAGTTTGCTCTCTTGGCGGCCGATGCGCTGGATACGATACCGAAGGAGGACCGCAACGTTTCGGGACTCACGTTCGGTGCGGACGAAAAGACTTATTTGCTGCTTATGGACGAGGCCAACAAGTTCCGGCGGCATGTGATGGATATTATTTCGAAGGTCAAAAAATACGATAGGGTTTATCGGTTGAATTTGCAACTATTTCCGCTGAGTCGGAAGGGGGATGCTGAAAATGAATAGCGAAATACTCAAGAAAAATCTTATGCTGGCTGTGATGGGCCTCCTTTTCCTGTCGGGTTGTGTTGGGTTTACCGAGGATTGGGTGGATGCAGACCATGATATTAGTGCGGAACCGCACGAGCCGCTGAATACCCCCTATCAAAATGCATGCTTGGCGCAGGGTGCGAAAATTTTGACCAGTGAAACGGACGATTCTCTTGTCTTTGTTTTTTATTACAATCAAGAATGTCCTCATGATGAGATTTTGGGCCGGTGGGATGAAAACTTCTCCTTTGCCGATACGGTGAGGGTTGCGTATGACCTAAACGGGGATACTTTGTCTCTGTCGTTCAATGAAGGGCCTGAAAAGGACGAGATTACGATTATGCTTGTCGCAGAGAGTAAGCTGAACGGTTGCCTGTTCATTGGTGCTGACGGTTGCGACAGTATGAAGACGGGTATTGGCCGGCTGGACGGTGAATGGAAATTCTTGCCATGCGCATACATAAACGGGGAACAGAACTGCGAAAATAGCGGCCGCAACAGGTTTATTGGTTTTGACGTGGAACCATGGCGTGATGACGCATATTTGGACTACAAAATTGAAGACTATTATTCTAGTGCAAAGGTGGTGCAGTTGGGGGAAATGCAAGTCGATGTAAATAGCGATTCCATTTTCTTTGCGTTTGAACCCGCTGCGGACCCGAGTGATGAAAATATTCTTTTTGATGGCGAAGTGAGGGGTGCGTATAGCTTTAAAGGGGATACTTTGTTGCTGTCGTTCAATGAAGGGCTCAGAAATGGGAATAACACGATGATGCTTGTCCCTAATGGCCAGATGAACAGTTGTATAGAATATACTCCTGACAAAAAATATATAATGGACTGCGGATCATACGTTGTCAAATTCAATCGGGTGTGGAGAATTTTGCCGTGTACTTACGAAAATGGGGAAATGTCTTGCGATAGTGACGAAAGTGAAAGGTTCCTTGGTCTTTTCATGGATGCGAGGGAAGGTTTTCTGAAAGCGGTTTATCGAGTCAATGACAAAAAGGAACCCTAGAAAGTAGGGCTCGCAGGAATTTAATTGTCTCGTTTGTCGGCGTCGCGTTTTGAGTACACACAGCCGCAGTAGTTCTGCCTATATAGATTGTACTCTGCCGAAAGCTGTATGGAACGCTTGTAGCCGCCCTTCTTCTTGAAATCGCTGGGGAGTCGCTTGATTCCGTAGATATCGCACTGCTCCTGTGCCACCTCGTTGAGCACCTGGGCGTTTTTCATGGGGCTGATGGTGAGCGTGGTCGTGAAGTAGTCGGCTCCCAGTTCCTTGGCAAGCCTGGCCGATTCGGCGAGGCGAAGCTCGAAGCACTTGCGGCAGCGCTTGCCGCCTTCGGGCTCGTTTTCGAGGCCGCGCACGGCGTCGTAGAATTTCTTGGGGTCGTATTCGCCTTCGATTAAGGTGACTGGGTGCTTTGTCTTGAATTCTGCGACGAAACGCTTGATTTCTTCGACGCGGTGCCGGTATTCTTCGTCGGGGGCGATGTTCGGGTTGTAATAGAAGAGCGTAATCTTGAAATACTGCGAAAGGTATTCGATGGTGTAGCTGCTGCATGGCGCGCAGCAGGCATGGAGCAGCAGGTGCGGCACCTCGCCGGTGCGCTCCAGACGCCGAATGATGCGGTCCAGGTCCACCTGGAAATTATGTTTCGGCGCTACCGATTGAATGTCTTTTTTCGTATTCATATTCATTTTTCTCTTCTATTCTCCTAACCACTAACTAAAGAGAGACTAGAGAATAGAGATTAGAGGCTAGTGAAAAGAATCTTCTCCCTAGCCTCTAGATCCTAGATTCTAATCCCTTTTAGTACAATGTCCCAAACGCCACTATCCAAAAACATATCGTCGTGGCTACTGCGAAAATTCCCATGACCGTGCGTTCTTTGAGGCTCGTGCTGAAAAGGACTGTTGCCGTATAGAACGTGAGGTACAGCGCGAAGAAAAAGCAGAAAATGCGCGTAATCATGTAGGGGATGATTTCGGGCAAGACCCGCCCCGCGAAAAGCAGAATGAACAGGGCCACGAATTGCATCACGGTGGGGACGATGAACGCCCTGCGGATTTCCTTGGGAACGACTTTGTGCTTGGCGTTCATGGCATAATCACCGAGGGGTGCTCCACAACCGAGCGCAATATTCAAGGCAATAGAGGGTAAAAAAGTTATCGCGCCGACAATCGCCGCGACAAAAGAAATCGTTGCAATCATACTGAAAAACTAAAAAAAATGACGCTTCCAGGTAAAGGAGGGGACCTGGAAGCGTCCGGGAATGTATGCTTAGCTATAAATTACATATCTTGGCGGGTGTAAAGTGCCTTGTTGGGGGGTATTTCTGTTTACATGTGTAACCGAAACGCCTTTGTCGGAACATTTTTGCCTTTTTTCGCGTCAAAACGCCATTTTTGCCTGGATGTAGGCCCGTGCAGGGTGCATATCCTGTGTACGGCTTTGTTTGAAGTCGACGACGAGCGAACATTCGAGCCAGTTGGACTTTATTTTGGCTTCGTTGCGCAAGGTGATTGCTTCCTGTGGGTCGCCTTTGGGTAAAATGACTGCCATCCGGAGCCGGTTTTGCGGTTTTTCGATGTAGGCCATTCCTGCTTCCAAGCGAGGTTTGCCGAAGTCGTTCCGGTCGCCATTTTCGTGTTTGTATGTCACTTTTACGCCAGCATCTATCGCGACAACATTTTCCGTACCGTGTTCCGAAATGACCTTGGCCGCCAAATCGTCTTGCTTGCAGCGCGTTGTCGCATCTAGGCAGGTGGCGCTGATTTTGGCGTGAATTGCCTTGGGGCCAGTCTCTGCGGTAATCTTGAAGCGGGCTCTTAGCGTGTCGGCATTGATGGGGGCGAAAAGGCTTGCGGTAGTGCCGAATTTTGTTCTGGTTTCCCCTGTTCCCGATAGGGTGATGTTCTGTGAAGCCCACAATTTGTTTTTTAGGATGGAGGAACTGAGTCGCGAGTATTCGGGGACTTGTGTGCCGTGGAAGTAGGCCGTGGTGTTCCAGAATATGAGATAGTTCCGCTGGTGTTCCCGAGCCTGTTTAATCGTCTCGCGCGAGTGTATTTGCACTTTGACAATCGGCATGCTTTGGTGAATCTGGTACCAGGCGGCAACATTTGCTTCGCTTGTAGTTGCCTGCAAAACGAACGAGTTGTTCTCGCGGATGTTCCAGTAGGTGGTGGCGATGTTGTTCTTGCCGTAAGCGAATTCGGCATGGGCGGTTTTGGCCAAGGCTGTGTCGAGCGAGCCTCCTAGAAGGAATGGCCCTAGCGGGAAGTAGGCGACTGTCCCCATGAGCGTGTCTATGGGGATTAGGCTGTGCAGCTCGCGTGTCGATATATTGCCGAAGTGCGCCTCGTAGTGCTGGGCCCGGTAGGTGAGCAGGTTTTGCGAACCCAGGCGTAATCTGTAACGGTAGAATGTAATTTGGAGTTCTTTGCGTGTGCTGGCAGGGTTCCCTGTGGAATCAATTCGGGTTTTCCAGAGGGCGTAACCATGTGGTGCGATGCTTGCACCTTCATCTACGTCTTTGTCCGTATTTTTTGAGGTCCCTTTGTCGGCAGATTTTTTCCTTGTTGCCTTTTTCTTGGGTGGGGGTGCCTCCGTGTCGGTACAGGCTTCCTGCGCATAGACTTCTGCGAGTGCGCATGCCTCTTGCGTGTTTCCCTCTTCGAGTAGGCTCAAGATGTCTTCGGCTTCGTCTTGAGAGATGATGCCGTTGTCCCACCAGTCGAATACGTCGGATTCGTCAATGCTTGTGGATTGCCCGTGGCAAAGGGACGCAGCCAATAAGAGAAAAGAGAATATGGATAGCGGCCGATTATGGATGTCTAGACTCAATTTTTTGCCTCCTGAGTCTATAGACATTTGAAAAGCATTTTTTTTCCAGGGTAAGCCGTTCTTTTTCTATTTTTTACATATGGCTAAATCATCCTGGTCGAAAAAAGGGCCCGCTCGTGGGGCCAGTGCGTTGGGAAAGGACTTTGTCCCGCACATGAAGGCTCCGCGTACGGAATTCCCGTTGTTTAACGGCAAGCGCGTGACTCCGTCTTTGGCGGGGTTAGACAAACTCTTGCATTATTACGGTGTGGAACTGCAGGGGAAAACTCTGGAGCAGATTTGGGAATTCCACCAGTTGCTGCGGGCGAACAACGACGACCAGGACTTGACTCGCCTCAACGCTTTTGAAACGATGGTGGAACGCCACTATGCGGACTGCACGCTCATCAACGCGTTTGTTCCTGAGTGGCCTGCCCGCATGATCGATGTGGGCAGCGGAGCCGGGTTCCCGGGCATTCCGCTGAAACTCGTCAATCCCCAGATTCGCCTTACTTTGTGCGAACCGCGCCCGAACCGCATCAATTTTTTGAACATGGTCATCGAGAAGATGGGGCTCAAAGGCATTGACGTGTTTGGCCACAAGGTCACGAGCCGCAGCATGACGCTCCCCGTAGATGGTGTCATCAGCCGCGCTTTTGAATGGATGGAAAAGACGTTGCCGCGTTTGGAAAATTCACTCAAGGTCGGTGGCCGCGTGTACTTTATGAAGGGCCCGGCCGTTGCCGACGAACTCAAGGTGTTCCACCCTGAGGACTTTGGCTACAAGATTGTCGGCAAGCATTTCTATACGATTCCCAACAGCACGCAAGAACGCGCCCTGATCATACTCGAACGCGTGGAGTAGGCTCGAGAATAGAGACTAGAGAATAGAGACTAGGGGCTAGTGAATAAGAATCACGCACTTCGTGCGTCAATATAAGACGGCGAAGCCGTGATATTTCTCCCTAGCCCCTAGCCCCTAGCCCCTAGATCCTAGATCCTAGATCCTAGATCCCAATCCCTAACTCATATCTAGAGATTGCTTCAGGGCTAAACGCCCTTCGCAATGACAAATTTCTATAGGCTCGAGGCTCCAGGCACGAGGTACGAGCCGTGAGCGATGAGCAGTGAGTTTATCAAGTGATTTGTGATTAAGTACAGAACCCTTCCTAACCACCAACCACTGTTTACTTCCTACTGCCTACTGTCTACTTCCTACTTCCTACTTCCTCTCGTCTCTCGTCTGTAGCCGCGAAGCGGCGTTCTCTCGTCTATCTCACACCTCATAGCTCAAAGCGAGCTTGCGAGCGACCTCATGCCTCGAACCTCTAGAACTTAAACACCATGCCGAAGCGCATCTGGCCGTCGCGCACGCCGTCGTTCTCGCCTACGTCCTTGATGGTCGCGAAGTCGAACTGCAACATGTCGCTGAGCATGAAACCGAAACCGAAGTCGACTTCCTGGCGTTGGCCTGTCCGGTCGTACAGGTAACCGAGACGCAGCGCAATCGTGTTCGAGTAGATGAATTCGGTACCCACATTGAACACGCCCTGCATTATGGAGTTCTTTGCAGTCTCGAGACCCTTGGTGTCTTTTTTGTCGGGGTTGGCGATGGACTTCCAGCAGGCGATGTAGAACGGTTCCGGGTTGCCCTTGTCGTCGTCGTAGATGGTTTCGCGGTTATAGTCGGCAGCGATGGTCCAGCGGTAGTCGGCCAGCGAGAGCAGTTCGTAGGCAAGTCCGAGACGCCAGGTCAGCGGAATCGGGTCTTCGATGGTCTTGTCGACGTAGTAGACGCTCGGGCCGATGTTGGCGAGGACCAATGCCAAATTCAACTTGTCGATGAAGAGGTTTTTCTTGAGGAGGCCGACATCGAAGGCGTAGCCGAATGTCGTTGCCTCGTCTTCGTCGGTTGAACCGCCTGAACTCAGGTCGGAATAGAAGAACTTGACGGAAAGGCCCAAACCCCAGTCGTTCGGGAATCTTGTACCGTAGCTGATGCCGCCCACAATTTCGGAACTGTTGTAGGCGACCAGGTCATCGGCGTCCACGTCACCGGAAACGACGGTGGAACCGAAACTCACGAAGTTCACGGAAAGGCCCAATGTACCCCAGTCGTTGAGCGGAATGGTCATGCCTCCGTACAGGTGGTAAAGGTCAGGAATGTTGAGGATGGGTAGGAGCTTTTCGTAGAAGGCGGTCAACTGGTAGTCGGCGTCCTTGAACTGTTCCATGCCGTTTGCTGTGCTGAACCAGACGTCGTTGCCTTGCGGGAGTACTGCCCAGACCTTGTTGCTCGAAAGTCCGTTACCGGAGTGGTAGTGAGTCCATTCGTCTTCGGACTTGACTTCGCCTTCCTGTTCGGCCGTGCCACGTTCCAGTTCGGCTTTACGTCCGCTTGCGGTGGCGTAGTCCGGCAGATGGCGCCACACGCCCTTGTCGGTGGCAATCCAGATGGCTCCCTTGCCATCGACAGAAATGTCGTTGATGTTGTTGTTGTCGAATTTGACCTGTTCCCACTTGCGAAGTGTGAAGTGGCTGAGACCACCGGCGTGGGCTGCCCACACGTGGCCGGAACTGTCCACGGCAAGTTCAGTTGGTTTCAGGTCCATGATGCCGTCTTCTTCGTTGAACAGGCTCCAGCGGTCCTTGTCGTTCACGCTCTTCTTGGGGACGAGTCGGGCGATACCGGCACCGTCGACTGCAACATAGAGTTCCTTGCGCATTTCGGACCAGACAAGCGCATTGATTTTTTGGCTCGGAAGCACCTTGCCCTTTTGTTCGAATCCGCCGTTACGGTAGACGAACAGGCCGTCGTCCGTACCAATCCAGACGGATGCGCCCTGGCTTGCGAGGGCGTTGACGTGGTGGACTCCCAGTTCCTTCTCGTAGCTCTTCCAGGCCTTGCCGTCAAAGCGGAACAGCCCCTTGGGCGTACCGACCCAGAGTTTTTCGGTGCGGTCTTCGTAGAGGATTGCCGTGATGGTGTCCTTGACAACGAGGTTCCAGGGAATCATGACTTCGACAACGTGGGATTCGTCGTCGGCGTTCTTGATGTTGTTGAATTTCTTGACTTGGCGGGTGTATTCGTCGAGGCCGCGTTCGCTGCCGACGAACACGCGCACTGCGTCTTTGACCTTCGCGGTGCCCTGCAACGTCACGGAGTGGTAGTCCAACCACTGTTCGCTGTCGAACTTAAGGATGCCGTTCGCCGTACCTGCCCAGAGTTCGCTCTTGCTGAAAAAGCCGTTCTTTGAACGGGCCGTCATCTTTGTGAAGAAGGGTGCCTTCTTGGAATCGGCGGGGTAGGATATGCGCCATTCGTCGGCGAGGGGGCCAAAGGCGAGGCCGGCGGGGTTGTAATACATGGCCGTAGCATCGTCTGCGAGGGCGGCACCGACTTCGCCCATACCGAGCTGCCTTGCGCCGACGGGCATTTCAAGTGTGATAATTGCGGAACCCGCAGCGAAAGAGAGTGCGGGAATCAAAATAAGGGAACCAAGTAGTGACTTATGCAAGTTGCCTCCAATCGGGGACGTCGTAAGAGTTTCCGTGTGTGGGAATGACCGCTTTCCAGTCCGCCTTGCTCTGGGTTTCCCAGGGGTGCCTGGGCATGAGCTTGCAATCGCAACCCAGCACATAAGGCGGGAGGATTTCGGCGTGGTGGCGGATTTGTTCGCGGGTGATAAAATTGTCTTCGTCTACAAATTTGCAGTAGTTCTTGCCTTTGGGGCCTATCGCTATCCTGTAGGTGGCGGTGCCGTTTTTGTCGCCTTCGTTGATGGTGCGGATGGTCTCTTCCATGGATTCGTTCCATTGGCGGATGAGCTCTTCTCGCGACTCCGGAGTGAGGTCTTGAGTTTCGAGCCACGCCCTGAGAGAGGCTTCCGAGGGTTTGACCGCTATCAGACGCTCCTTTGCCGAACGATTGACGACCGCATACTGGCCCGACACGTCAATAATGGGCTTGGCTTCTTCTTTCTCGTCGGAATTGTGCACGACAACGTAGGCGCCTATGGCGGCCAGGATGAGCGACAATACTATAATCGCGATGACGATGATGACTGATAGCATATTCAATTCCGTTTATGGCGATTTCATTACTCTCTAAAACTAGCATTTTCTATCTTGTAAGACAGGAGTTTTTATGTCTAAAACAAATCTTTTTATTGTTTTGCTGCTTTCTTGTGTGGTTTGGGCTATTCCGTATAAGGTTGAAACGATTAAAGAGGGCTCGGGAGATCCGATTCGTGCTGGACAGCTAATCAAAGTTCACTACAAAGGTTTTTTGGCCGCGGACAGCGCGCTGCTGCTTGCGCCTGTGGCGCCCCAGAAGGCCGAAAATGTTGAAAATGGCAAAAATAAGGCGGATACCGCTGCCGTGAAGGATTCCACTGGGGCGCCAGCGGATTCTTCCGAAGAATCCGCTCCCCGCGGCCCGTTTGCGAACACTTACGAGTCCGGTGAACCTCTCGAATTCAACATTGGCATGGGCCAGGTGATTGTTGGTTGGGAAAAGGGACTCATGGGAATGAAGGTGGGCGAAGTCCGCAGGCTATATGTCCCGTCGGGGATGGCTTATGGCGAGAATTCCTTGGAGGGTATTCCGCCTAATAGCGACCTCCTTTTCGAAGTGGAACTTGTCCATGCCGATAAGCCCATGGAACCGGACGCCTTCCCGAAGGATGTGAACAAACTAAAGTGGAAGAGCCTCGCCAAGGGCCTTGAAATATATGATGAGAAGGCTGGTTCCGGGAAACCTGCTGTAGCTGCTACGGTGCTCAAGGTGCATTATACAGGGTGGATTCTTTCGGGGCGCAAGTTCGCCAGTTCCAAGGAACTCGGCAAACCGCTCGAGGTCACGCTTGGCGCGGGCAAGATGATCAAGGGTTGGGAAAAAGGCCTTGACGGTATGCGCGAAGGCGGGGTCCGCTGGCTTCGCGTGGCGCCTTCCATGGGTTACGGTGCCACGGCCTATACCATGATTCCTCCGAACTCTACGCTTGTTTTCCGCGTGGAACTAGTCTCTTCCGAGATTGATCCCGAGGTGGCAGAACGCATGGATTTCTTCCCGGATACGGCTTCGCTCCAGTTGGAACCGGGCAGCGAGGGCTTGCGTTATGCGATTGTGAAGCAGGGCGAGGGCGAACCGGCCAAGTCGGGCGATAAGGTGAGCGTCCATTACACGGGCTGGATGGTGAACGGCTACAAGTTCGACAGCTCGCGTGACCGTGGCCAGCCTTTTGCCTTTACATTGGGCGGCGGTAGCGTCATCCGCGGGTGGGAACTCGGTGTGCAGGGTATGCGGCCCGGCGAAAAGAGAATTCTCATAATTCCTCCCGGATTGGGTTACGGAAGCCGCGGTGCCGGACCGATTCCTGGCGGCGCTACATTGATTTTCGCTGTCGAATACCTGGGAACGCGCTAAATACTTAATTTTCCGTTGAGGAAAGAGCAACCCTTTTTGGAGACACATGCCTGGCCATGTATTCCCGAAAAGGGCTTTTTTATCTATTTTTCGATAGAAATATAATGCACCTGGTCCGTTGTGTGACTGTCGTCACGCCCTACGTATCAGTGGTTTGGACAAAACATCCACAGAAAATGATATGAAGGGTAAACTTTTATAAGCATGAAAAAAATAACTTTATAGACGATGGTTACTTTTTCTGACATAGCGGACTACCGCGACTTCTTGAAATCCTACTACGACAGGCGGAAGGAAGAGATGCCTTTCTACTCGTACAGGATGATGGGCGATAAGCTGGGGCTGGATTCCAGTTACCTCTATCGCGTGCTCCAAAAGAAGCAGCACCTGCCGGCACATGCGTTGCCGTCGGCCAAAGATCTCCTGGACTTGTCGGGGCGTTCTGCTGAATATTTCGACCTTCTCTATTCGGCTGCCGTAAGCAAGGATAAAAGCAAGCACGACGAACTGATGGCCAAGGCGCTCGCCTTGCGCGATGTTGATCGTCATAGCTTGGAGGCTGCCGAACTCAAGCTCCTGCGCAACTGGTGGATTCCCGCTGTCCGCGCCTACCTGGAACTGAACGGTGGCGTTGTCAATATCAAGCAGATTTCCCGTGACATTTGCCCGCCCATTACCGAGGCCCAGGCCGAAGAGGCTATCGAGATTTTGAAAGAGGTGGGCCTGGTGAAGAAACTTGCCTCGGGCAAGTTGGCCCTTACGGATGCCCATTTGACGGTCGGTGGCCCCGAAAAAGCCTCTGCCGTGCGAGAATTCCAGAAGCAGGTACTCGGTTTAGCCAGTGATGCTTTGGATAATATCCCTGTTAACGAACGAAATATTTCTACACTTACTTTGTCAGTTGACCAATCCTGCTTCGAAGACCTCGGAGATATGCTCCGGGAATTCCGCAGACTGGTGCAAAAACGTGTTGACGAGGCGAAATCCCCGGATCGCGTTATGCAACTCTCGATGGCTTTTTACCCAGTTGCCCGCAAAGGAGACTTGGGTGCTTCGATGGGGGACGGACACAAGGAGTCAAAATGAGAAAACGGGTGTGGAATATAGGAGTAACGGTCATGTGCGGCGCCGCGCTGTGCATGGTTGGTTGCGGTTCGGATAGCGATGTTGCCGGCTCGTCTTTGGAGACGGAGAACTCCGTCGCGTTTTCTGTGCATTTTGCTGATGGCGCTCCTGCGGCGCGTACGAAGGTCCTTGTCCGCTCTGCTTCTTACCTTGCTGGTACAAATACTTCAACAGATACTTTTGTCGATGCCGAAACGGACGAGAATGGCGTCTTGAAAATCAAGACGATGAATGTCGGTTTCTATGTGGTCGAGGCTCGTAACGATTCGTTGAAGGGATTCAAGAAAATAGAGATTACCGAAGCCGATACGGGTCTTATCGAGATGCCTTTGCGCATCCAGAAGCCGGGCGCCTTGAGTGGTAAGGTGAACATTCCGGATGGCACAGAGGGCGTGACGGTCTCTGTACGTGGGTTGGACTACTCCGTTCAGACTGATACATCCGGTTCGTTCTCGTTCAACTCGTTGCCGGAGGGTAAACTTGAGGTGGTCGCGTTCCTTTATTCCGACAGCACGTACAAGGATGAAAACGGCTGGGAATCCCATGTGGAAAATACGAGGATTATCGGGACGAAGTTCACGGAAATCAAGTCAAAGAGAACGGTAGATTCCTTGGAAATTGGGGAGCCGGAACCTTTCTATGCCCTGTTCGCTGATTTTGAAAGTGGTGTTAGAGGCTGGCGAACCGGTGTTTCCCAATATGCCGAGGCTAAACTTGAATCCGAACAGGTGGACGACCGTGAAGGTTGGGTGGCGCACTTCAGCTCTGTGAACGATTCCTTGCTGAACTGGGCCCTCATGGGATACGCCTTCAAAGATCCTGTGGATTTCAGCAATTTGGATTCCGTGGTATTCTGGGCGAAGGGCACGGACCATATCAGTGTCTCGTTCGACGTGAATGCGGATAGCACGGAAGACGTTGTTACCGGCAAGTCGTGGACGCACCTGGAACTGGATTCCGTATGGAGGCGTTACTCCGTTACTCCGGCCGATATGCTTGACAGTTCCGATACTAACGGAGAAAACCTTGGGTGGGATGCGGTCAAGACTCATGTAACGCATTTCTCCCTCTTCAGTGGGCCCGGGACGAGCGAGTTCTGGATAGACGATATCGAATTCTTCGGTATCAAGAAGAGTAAACTGAAATAAAAATAAATATTTACCTTGCAAAGGAGCTGGCTGCGATGCCGGCTCTTTTTTTTACTGCGTTGATTAGTTTGTATTAAATGTGAAGTGGCGAAATTTGACAAAATGTCATTGGAACGATTTTTCAAATATGTGATTTGTGCTCTTGGGCGTGTTAGATTTAGAAAAAAGCCGTGAATGTCCACGGTTAAGTGTAAAGGGCATGTTATGTTTTGTAAAGGCTTCAAAAACATCGTCCTTACTTGTGGGGTTTTCATTACCATCGGTAATGCGGCCACGGTAGACGTAAAACTGGACGAAGAACACCAGGTTATTCGCGGCTTTGGCGGCATGGTGCATAACCAGTGGCAGAACGGCGGCGGGCTTTCTGACGCCGATGCGAAACTTGCGTTCGGTACGGGCGAGGGTACGATTGGCCTCAATACGCTCCGTATTCCTGTGTACGCCAGTTCCAACGACTTCAACAAGGAAGTGGCTGCTGCAAAATCGGCGAAGAAGTACGCCGGCGATGACTTTATCTTGTATGCAACTCCATGGACCTCGCCTTATGCGGGCGCCAATCAGCATATAAGGTCTTCGGATTACCAGAAATATGTTGACCACTTGAACAGTTTTACGGCATACATGAAAAATCAGGGCGTCCCCCTGTACGCAATTTCCATTAGTAACGAACCGGACTGGTGCGGTGAATGGGCCTGCTGGAGTGCCGACGAAATCTACAACTTCACCAAGGGCTATGCCGATCAGATGCGCAAGAACGGCACCAAGGTGATTTCGACGGAATCGTTCAAGTATGACAAGAACCTTTACAACAAGGTGCTGAACGACCCCAACGCCCTCAAGAACTGGGATATCCTCGGGGCGCACTTCTATGCGAGCCAGGCCTCTACGGGCGACGACTTTTTTGCGTACAAGCTGGCTGACCAGAAGGGCGTGGAACGCTGGATGACGGAACACTACACCGAAAGCCAGGGGAGCGGCAATTACTGGCGCAAGTACATGAAGACGGGCGACCAGGCGAATACGGCCGTTTACGATACGGTGCGTGCGATGGATTTGGCTTACGAAATCCACCGTGGCCTTGTCATCGGCAATTTCAACCAATATACCTGGTGGTATATTCGTCGCTGCTACGGCCTAATTATGGATAAGGATTTCGGCAACAAGCTGCAGGTGCCGCAAAACGAAATTGGCAAGATCAGTAAGCGTGGCTATGTGATGAGCCAGTTTGCCCGGTTCATCCGTCCGGGTGCTGTCCGCGTGGGAGCGACCGCGAAACCCGAGGCAAATCTGTTTGCCAGTGCCTACAAGAGCGCCGACGGAGACAGTGTTATCGTGGTGCTTGTGAATCGCGACTACAAGAACAAAAAGACAGTGACGGTGAACGTGCCCGGTGCTGAAATCGGGGCTTTCCGCATGTACACGACTAGCGAGGCGAAGAATGCAAAAGACGAAGGCGAAGTCGAGGTGAAGAATGGTTCTGTGACTATTACCATGGATGCTGGCGACACGGAGAACAAGGACTGCATCGTGACGCTTGTGGGTGTGAACACTCCGGTGAAGCCCGTTCCGCGCAAAACCTATGGCGACAGGGTTGCGGAAATTCCGGGCAAGATAGAAGCTGAAAACTACGACATTCCCGGTGTTGGCGAAGGCAACGATAGTTACATGGACAAAGATTCCGTGAACAAGGGCGGGGAATACCGCAATGATGGTGTGGATATCGAAAAGGGCGGTGACAACTACGCCATCGGTTATACCGAGGCCGGCGAGTGGCTGGAGTACTCGGTGAAGGTGACGAAGGCGGGCTCCTATCCCTTGATTGTCCACGCCGCGTCGGGTCGCGAAGGTTCTTCCATCCAGTTTGCTATTGACGGCAAGAACGTGACCGAAGCGGTTGCCGTTCCCAAGACAGGCGAGGGCAGTAGCGTTTTTGAGGATGTTAATGCAGGAACGGTCGACCTCAAGGAAGGTGAACACTTCGTGCGCCTGACTGTTGTTGGGGCTCATGCTAAAGTCGACTGGTTCCGCTTTGGCGATGCTGACGAGGGAACCACGGCTGTGTCTGTCCTCGCTCAACTCGCTCAAGTTTCGGGTAAGTACAAGGTGTTCGATTTGAATGGCGGTTATATCGGTATGGTCGAGGCCTCCGATATGCAGTCGCTACGTACCGGTACGGCAAGGCTTGCCAAACGCGGCGGAATCTATCTGGCGAAATCTTCCAAGGGGAAGACTTTGAAAATTGATGTAAAGTAATTGCGAAAAAGATAATACTACGCAAGGTCCCCGGCAACGCCGGGGGTCTTTTGTATATATTTATAACATGAAGGGGGTGTGTTTTGTGATAATGAAAAATATTCGTTTGTTGAATATGAGTGGCCTTTTCATCAAAAAAATTAACGCCTCGTGATCCCAGTTGTGCGGATAAACTATGATTATCGGCATTTCGGGCTGGTGAAAAAACTAAAGATTGCTCCGGTACGGATAAATTACGAAAAAAATATGTTGTTCCTGCTTTGGCCGGATGTATCAAGACAAATTTTCGTGATGTCAAATACGCTTTTGTGCGGATTGTATAAAAAAATTTCCTTTTTTTTGAAAAGTATTATTTTTATTGCAGGGATGAAGGTTTTGTATGCGTTGGACATTCTTACATATCTTGCAATTTTTGTGGATTCTGTTCCTTTTGGCGTTTGCGGTGGCGCTCCTTGTGGCTTGTTCTTCAAATGAAGAACAAATTCTCGGCCCTGCCGATGGCCCTTATGCGGATTCCGCGCCGGTCAATGTCTTGAAAGATATGGCCTATAAGGATATTTTATTCCAAAATACGTTTACGAAAAAAAATGATACGGTCTTTGTCAATTATGGCGAAAATCGCCTGATGGATTATATTCCGTCAGAATGAGTGTTTGAAAAATCTGTATGTAGTCAGATTTTACGGTTACCTGGACATTGGGAATCATGCATTACGAAACCGGGGTGGGGGAAAAGGATTCCATCCAGGTAACCACTTTCTTTAAAACCAAGTAGCGACGCTACTTGTACTCATCGCCCTTGAGAGGCTTGCGCAGTATTTTGTACTTGGCCTTGATAAGGGTGCGCAGCACGGGCCAGCCGATTTTATCGAAGGCTTTTTCCCACAGCTGGTTCGCTGCTTGCAGGGCCTTGCCCCCGATGGGGCGCGGCAACCATTCTTCCTTGAATTCGGCGTCTAGTCCGGCGTCTTTCGCCATTTTACGGTAGTCGGCGTTGAGTGCGTCGTAAGCTCCGTTGCGGATGAAGTGGACCTTCTCCTTGAAAGAAAAACGGCGTTGCAGGAGTTTGCGTTTGACAAAGCCTGCATCCTGTTCAATAAGGTCTTTGTAGGAAAATAGGGGGCTGCCGGTCGTGGGGTAGAGTGCTTCCATGCGGACTTCTGCTTCCACGAATTTTCCGCTCAGGCCGACTTCCATGTTGCGGACGGTCGCTTCGAAACTGTCTTGCTCGGGTGTTTCGAAAATGTGCATGAAGAATGCTCCGAGGGCGGGCTGCTTCATGTACAAGAAGAACGATTGGAGGTGCGGGAAGAACTCGTTGCTGCTCGTGAGCGAGACCACGTCGGCGCTGCTTTTTTCGGCTTCGGCGAAGAACCTCTCGAAATGGTCCTGGAAATAGACGATAGAGTCGTTCAGCACGAGGAGGCGGTCCAAGTTCCCCATGGCATCTTGCGTGCCGTTCGCGGCGGGGCTGTTGACTTTGAGCTTGAGGTAACGGTGCCACATGCCAAAGTCGAAACCGTGGTTCTGCGTCAAGAAGAGCTCGATATCGTTATCGGCGATGAACTCATATGTTTGGGACGAAAGTTCGCGCTCGTTTGTCAGGAGAACGACATGGAAATCGGTCTTGGCCAGGCGCGAAAGGGCAAAACGCACATAGCCGGGAAGGTCTTTTCCGGTCTGGTAGCTGGCGTAGAGTGCGACTTTCCTATAGCTTGGCATATTACCTCTTGCGGAAGCGTCCGCCCTTTGTCTTGCGCGGCTTGCTTGCTACGTGGAAATCGTCGCCTTGCAGGGCTGCACGGCGTTCGGCACGGTTGCGCGGCCCGCGTCCGGTACGTTCGAAACTCGGGGCGTCGGCATCGAACTTGCCCCCGCGTGAATTGCCCTTGCGGCCACCACGGTTCCTGTGGCTCCCTGCGGAGGCGTATTCCGGTTCGTCGTCGAAGTCGGGCTGGCTTACGTAGCCGAGGGCTTCCGCCGCGGCGGCGCGGTCGGCGCGTTTCTCGTTGCTGCGGTCTCCCTGACGGCGGCGCTTTTTCGGTTCGGAACTGAGTTTCTCGATGATGCTGAAGTCCGCCTGACCGCGCAGAGGGTCCACCCTCAAAAGGCGCACAAGCACCTTGTCGCCGCGCCGGAACGTGCGCCCGCTCTTCTTGCCGAAGGCAAGGCCTTGGTCCGGGTTGAACACGTAGAAGTCATCGCCCGCGATGTCGCGGAAGCGCACGAGCCCTTCGGCAATCGGGTCGGCGATGGAAACGTAGATGCCCCATTCTTCGATACCCGTGACGGTCGCTTCGAAGTCGTCACCGATGCGGCTTTTCAAAATCCAGCAGCTGCACACCTTGATGGCGATGCGCTCAATTTTTTGGTTCTTGACTTCGTTCGCCGAAATTAAATCGCAAACTTCAATCACGCTGTTCTTGCGTTCGGCATTGATTTCTTTGCCCTTGCGCGCCAGTTCGCGGTGGCACCAAAGGTCGGCGTAGCGGCGGATGGGGCTCGTGAAGTGCGCGTAGTCCTGCCAGTTCAGCGCGAAGTGGCCAAAGCTGTTGCTGTCGTAGTGCGCCTTTTGCATGCTGCGCAAAATGCGATTCGTGAGCGTTTCGTCGCCCTCGGCGCGCTTCACCAAGTGCTCGTACAGCTTGAATGCTGTCGGGTTCAGGTTCGTGTCGCCGCTGCGGGGCTTGCCCAAATCGCGCAACATCACCGGAGAATCCTTGAACAGGTCCGGGTACATGTAGTACAGTTCCATGATGTCCTTGGTGTCCGGCGCTTCGTGGATACGGTAGATGCCCTGGAGCTTGCGCTTCTTGAGTTCCTTGGCGCAGCAGTTGTTCGCGATGAGCATGCACTCCTCGACCCACGAATTGCTTTCGTCGGTGAGGCGCGGGTAAATTTTTTCCGGTTCGCCTTTCTCGTTGAACTTGCAGCCGAATTCGGTGCTCTGGAATTCCAGGAGGCCGTCCTTGGTGCGGTTCTTCTTGAGAAGCGCGGTCACTTCGGCGAGTGCCTTGATGTCGTCGTCGCCTTCCTTCATCATTTCCATCGCCTGTTCGTAGGTGATGGACTTGGTAATCTTCACGATGCTGCGGTGGAAATCCCAGCTGAGCACGTTCGCGTTCTTGTCGAGTTCCATCATGCAGGTGAATGCGCAACGGTCTACGCCCTGGTGCAGGCTGCACACGTTGCTCGAAAGTTTCTCGGGGAGCATCGGCACGGCGGTCCACGGCAAGTACTGCGTATAGCTCCTTTCCAGCGCCTCTTCGTCGAGTTCGCTACCTTCGGGCACATAGTAGCTCACGTCCGCAATGTGCACGCCCAGCTTGTAGCCGCCTTTAGGCGTGCGTTCTACGCTGATGGCGTCGTCGTGGTCCATGGCACCTTCGGGGTCGATGCAGAGAATAGTTGTTTGTCTGTAATCTACGCGGCCCTTGAAATCCTTGCCGCAGGGCTCCTTGACGCTGTCCACGTATTTTTTTACGGCGGGCGGGAAATCCTTGGGGAGGTTTGCGTCGTTCATGAACTTCGTCTTGACTTCGTCCCAAGAGATGTTCAGAGCGTCGGCACTGTGGTCCACCTTGGCAAGGTAGCTGTGCTTGAGTTTCGGGTGCGGGTACAGCGTGAAGCTGATAGTCTCGCCTTCCTTGCCCGGGGCTTGCCTGCGGTGGCACATCTCGTACACCTTGCCGGTATCGAGCTCGTGGACTTCCCATTCTTCTTCGCCTGTCTGGTGGAGGATGCCGCGCTTGACGCGGGTCTCGGTGGACTTGTCGTTCTGGCGACGGCTGCGGGCACCCAGACGGCGGTTGTCTTCGGGATGCTGTTCCGCAATTTTCTTGATGCGCTTGTCGCGTTTTTCTTCGAGGCTTTCCCCGTCGCCGAGCTGGTATTCCTTGTGGCTTGTGCGTTTTAAAAGCCCTTGGTCCACCATGTCGGCGAGCATCTGCTTGAATGCCATTTTCTGCTTCTTGGGCAGCCCGAGCGCGCTGCGCAGGCGGCTCCCGACCATCGGTTCGTCACGGAGGATAGCGATAATCTGTTCTTCACTCGGTAAGTTCTTAGCCATTCTAGGCCTCCTTTGTGCCGTTGTCGGCGGCAGATGCAATTTCTTGTTGCTTGTACGGCAATGCAGATTCGATCATGTCGTGAATTTCGTCGCGCAGTTGGTTGGCGGTCTTGTTTACAAAGGTTTCCGGTGTTTGCAGCGGATGGATGATAATCTTTACGGTGCCCGGCGTTTGCGCCCACTTTGTTTTCGAGAGGCGTTTGCCTGTATCCACAAGCGTGACCGGCAGCAGCGGGAATTCGTTTTCCTTGGCCATGCGGAAAATCCCGTTTTGGAAGGGGAGCATACGCCCGTCGTCGCTGCGGTGGCCTTCGGGGAACACCGAGATTGTGTAATCGTGTTGGAGGCGGTCCTTGACGACGCTTCCCATGTTCAGGTTCTTGCGGGGATTCTTGTTCACGGGAATGCAACCGATATGATTGAGTACCCAGCTGAAAACAGGAACCTTCCACAGGTCAGCTTTCGCGATGAACGCCGTGATGGCGATGGAAGGCCAGATGACATTGATGTCCAAAAAACTCTGGTGGTTTGCGACAATCACGAACTGCTTGTGGTCGGGGATGTTTTCCTTTCCTTCGACTTCGAGTTTGATACCGGTAATCTTGAAGAGGACTTTGAAAAAGGGAATGCAGATTTGCGTACTTTCTTGCCAGCGCCCGAGGATTTTCCCTTTAAAGAACATGAAGGGGAGGCCGAGAATGCACATCCCTGTGCCTACAAAAACGTAATAGAAAAGCGATCGAAAAAATGCCATGAAAAGACCTATTGTTTTTTGCTCTTAATGTATATTTTTTGCGAGTCAGGGAACGTAAATTTGAAAAAAAATTGCCCTGACGCGCAAAGTGTACGATTCTTTTTTGTGCGAAGTTTACTTGACTTTCCACTCAAGTGTCTGGCCCGCGGCAAGCGGCACCACGCCGTTCACTACAGCGGGAACAACCCACGACTCTTTTACGACTTCGATTTGCTTGGTCGTGCGCGGGATCCCGTAAAAGTCTGCACCGAAGCCACCGATGAAATTCGCCAGCTTGTCGAGTTGGCCTGCTTTCTCGAATTCCTGTACCAACAGTGGAATGGCCACGGGAGCGCTGTAGACGCCCGCCGCCCCGCACGGGCATTCCTTTTTGCCCAGCTGGTGCGGGGCGGAGTCCGTGCCGAGAAAGAATTTCGGGTTCCCGCTGAAAGCCGCTTCGCGGATTGCGGCTCGGTCTTCAGGCCGCTTCGGCAAAGGCTTGCAGAAGTGGTGCGGCCTGAGGGCGTCTCCGACCACGTCGTCGAGCGTCATCATCAAGTGGTGTACCGTGAATGTCGCCGCCACGTTTGCGGGCAGCCTCTTTACCGCCTCGACCGATTTTGCGGAACTCAAATGTTCAAAGACGATTTTCAGTTTCGGGAACTTTGATGCAAGAGTCTCTACGCGCTTGATGAATGCGGGCTCGCGGTCGAGGCAGAACTCGCCCGGCTCCTCGCCATGCACGCAAAGCACAAGGCCAAGTTTTTCCATCATCGCGACCACGGGGAACACGGCCTCGAAATCGCTGATGCCGTCGGCGCTGTTCGTGGTGACGCCTGCGGGGTAGTATTTGCCTGCGACAACGCCTACCGCCATCATGTCTTTCAAATCTTGCTCCGTGTAATTCGGGTTCAGTTTGAACGTCATGAGCGGTTCAAAATCCGGGCGCACGTCCTTTGCGGCATCCAATATCTGTGCCTTGTATTCGGCAATCGCCTTTGCGCTCGTCATGGCGGGAATCGTGTTCGGCATGATGATTGCGCGCCCGAATTGGGCTACAAGGTCGCGTACGTAGCCGGGCATCAAGTCGCCCTGGCGGAGGTGAGCATGGAAATCGTCAGGTAAGGGGAGAAACATGGATGTATCGGTCATGGGGTATCGTTGAAATATTTATGCGTTGCGGTGAAGGTCTCGGAAGAGCACCCTGGAAATATCTGTGTCTGAGTTGAGCCAGTAATCGAACGGTCTGGGCTCCGTAATCTGTTTCTTGTAGACAAAGCAGATGTTGCAGCCGAGTTCCTTGGCCATCAACAAATCGTGCGTGATGATGATGATGGATGTACGGAACAAGATGCGCATGTTGTCAATCAGCGGCAACAGGTTGCGGCGGTTGTAGTTGTCAAGGCCTGCGGTGGGTTCGTCCATCAAAAGCAGTCTAGGGTCCATCGCCCAGGAACGGGCAATAGCCACGCGCTTCTGCATGCCCACGCTCAACTGGTGCGGAAACATGTCTGCCTGGCTGCGAACGCGCATCAAGTCCATGGCCATGTTGACTTTTTCTTCGATTTCCTTTGGCGTGCCTTTTTTGTGGTAGTGCAGCGGGAGCGCAATGTTGTCCTTGATGCGCAGGTTCGAAATCAGTGCTCCGTTCTGGAACACAAGCCCGACTTGGCGGCGGGCGATTTCCAAAGCGGTATGCCTTTCGGGGGGGATGTATTCCCCGAAGTAATAAAACTTTCCCGCCAGCGGGCGGTTCAACCCGGCAATAACTCGCAGCAGGGCCGTCTTTCCTGTTCCCGAAGGTCCGCCTATGCAGAGCGTCTCGCCGTTCTTCAAAGTCATGTTGGCGCCGGAAAGCAATTCCTTTTCGGGCGTGTGCATCTGCTTCTCGAAAAAGCTCAGCGTCTTGGGCTTAGAAAAGCGTTCGCCGATAAGGTCCTTGTAACTCAGGTGCAAATCTTCTATTCGTAGGGCGTTCGTGTTCGGCATAGTTTCCTCTAGATGATTTTCGAGAGTTCGTTCATGTAGTCGAGGAAATAGAATATAGACATAAACACGTCTGCAATGACGATGTACAAGAAGGACTTGATAACGGAGCGGGAGGTGGCCTTGGGGACTTGGCGGATGTCGTGCGGGATGTTCAGTGCCTGGTAGCAGGCGTTCGTCGTGATGATGGACCCGAATACGAGCGGTTTCACGATGATAAGTACGAAGTCCGTGAGCGACATCGCATCGAGAATTTCCGAGGAAAGGTAGCTCCAGGTGAGCTTGGCGTGGATGACATCGCTGATAAGGAACGAGAGCCCCTGAGTGGCGAGGAAACCGCAACAAATGGCTATCGCGCTGAAGAGAATCGTCATGACGAATGTCGAGATGGTCCCGCCGATGAGGCCCGGCATGACGAGGTAGCGGATGGGGCTTACGCCCATGGTTGCAAGCGCGTCCACCTCGGAATTGATGACCATGCTGCCGATGTATGTCGTGAGCGAAGAACCGCTACGTCCGGCGATGAGGAATGCGGTGAGGATGGGGCCCAGTTCACGGATGACCACGACCACCATGAGGCTTCCCATAACGTCGTCAAAGCCCATCTTGCCCATCATGGTGAGCACTTCTATAATGACTACGGCACCGAACAACGTTGCCACGATAAAGAGGATGGGGAATATCTCGACGCCTGTGAAAAATGCTTGGGCGATGATGTTCTTGGTGTCGGCTTTGAAACTGCGGCTGCGGTTGAACAGCGATGCGTATGCGCGGAAGAACAGCGCGACCTCTTGGCCCACGGTGCGCTTCATCAGGAAAAGCCCCAGTCTGTGGAAGGCCTTCCCGACAATGGTCAATTTTTGCCAATTCCTAACTTCTTGCATCCTGCCTGATAGCTTCCAAGATTTCGTCCCAAAGTTCGTCCAGCCCGGTTTTTTTCAGCGAACTGACACAAACCGGATTGGTTTCCAAACCGAGGCGTTGCTTGATGAGCTTCACGCTTTTGGCGTATTCCGACTGGTTCACCTTGTCGCGCTTGCTTGCGACAACCAGCACGGGACACCCCGTTGCACGGATGCTTTCCACCGTCTCTATGTCGATGGCGGTTCCTCCGTGGCGGATGTCTACCAGGTAGACAAGCCCGCGAAGGTCTTTGCACTTTTCGACGTATTCGCGGATGAAGTCTGCCATCTGGTCGCGCTTGCTGATGCTCACCTTGGCAAAGCCTACACCTGGTAAATCTACAAGAAAAAATTCGTTGTTGACTTTAAAAAAATTCAATTCGCGGGTTTTTCCGGGCTCCGCGCTGACTTTTACCAACTTTTTGGCCCCCATGAGGGCGTTCAGCAGGGACGACTTGCCCACATTGGAGCGTCCGAGGAAGGCTATCTGGGGGAGGCGCTCTTCCGGGAGGCCCTTCAGGTTCACTGCCGCCTTGACAAACTCGGCGGAGCGGATTTCGTAGCCGCCCACGATGACGGGGGCGCGATGGGACTTCTTTTCGTCGGTAATCATATGGCGCCTCGGCTTTCAAATGCTCTGAGCATGGTGACTTCGTCGATAAATTCAAGGTCGCTGCCCATCGGGATGCCGCGGGCGAGGCGCGTCCTCTTGACGGGGGAGTCGGCGAGCATCCTGTCGATCATCAGCACGGTGCTGTCTGCTTCGGGGCTCGATCCCAGCGCAAAAATCAGTTCCTCGATGCCCTCATCGCGGATGCGTTCCACGAGCTGCGGCAGGTGCAGGTGTTCTGGGCCGATTCCGTCCAGCGGCGAGATGGTGCCGCCAAGGACAAAGTAAAGTCCTTTGTAGATGCCGGACCGCTCGAACGGGAGAATGTCTGCGCTTTTCTCCACGACACAGAGAGTTTTGGAACCTGTCCTGGAGCTACAGATGGGGCAAAGTTCCTGGTCGGTAAAACCATGGCAGTTGGGGCAAGGGTGGACCGAAGTCGAAGCCGCTATCATGTTGTCGGCGAACCGCCGGATGTCGTCCTTGTTACGCGAAAGCATGTGGTACGCAAGGCGGCGTGCCGTCTTGAGTCCGATGCCGGGTAGCGAAGCGAATTCGGAGATAAGCGCTTCTAGACTTTGCGGTTCAACATTCATTAGCCCAACTGTATGCCTCGTTGATGCAGCGGTTCAGCTGCTTGGTGGAAATCTTTAATTCTTCGATTGTCATGAGAATGGCTTTGCGGTCGTCGAGTTCAACGGCGTCCGCGAGCCGGAGTAGTGTGCCGAGTTTCCCC
The DNA here is from genome assembly GCA_016285835.1 of Fibrobacter sp. Taxonomy (GTDB): domain Bacteria; phylum Fibrobacterota; class Fibrobacteria; order Fibrobacterales; family Fibrobacteraceae; genus Fibrobacter. The sequence goes on along the minus strand of JAEERM010000015.1, from coordinate 1,393 downwards.
TTCCTGTTGAGCAGGGATTCGCTCATTTCGTCGTCGGCGGGGGATTCGGGGAGGATCGTCTCGAGGGGGGCGCGCACCAGTGCGTCCATGCGGCTGATGAGCCCGACCATGAATGCCTTTGCGGCGAACAATGGGTTTGTCGGTTCGATGGCCTTCGCGACGATTTCGAGGAACTTGGCGCGGTGTGCCGCACTCTGGAAAAGTGGCGAGCTCTGCGGCGAGATGCCGAGTTCCGGGCGCGCATATAGCATGAGCATCAGCCATTTGTGGATGTGGCTCATGCCGACCCACACGATGGCATCTTTTACGGTCTTGATTCCATTGCCTTCGCCGTTGTTGCCTGAGTTCACGAACTTGAGCAGGTTCGCTGCAATGTCCGGTGTCTCGTCGAGTTTTTCGCAAAGTTCTTCCAAGCTCGGGCGCGACTGGAGCAACAGCAAAATGCGCAGGATGGCGACAGAGGTCGCGTCAATCTTCTGGCCGGTCACCAATTCGGGTTTGGCAAAGAAGAATCCCTGGAAGTAGTCGTAGCCGTCGTCGAGGCACTTCTTGAATGTCGATTCGTCTTCGACCTTTTCGGCGAGAATCTTGATGTGCATGGGGCGGAAAAACTGGACCGCCTTTTCCAACGATTCCTTGTCGTTGTCCGCAATATCCATTTTCACGTAAGATACGTACTTGAACAGCGGCTCGAACCGGCGGATGTAATCGTCGTTGTAGATGAAGTCGTCCAATGCGATTTCGAAACCACGGGCCTTGTAGCGTTCTACGGCGCGGATGAGCGTGCTGTCCACTTCCACGTCTTCCAGGATTTCCAGCACGAAGTTTGCAGGGTTCAATAATCCGAAAATATTGTCGAGCAGCATCTGGCGGCTGCAGTTGATGAACGCCTTGTGGTCACCGATGAGACGCTGGAACCCGATGTTGTTGAGGACATTTTCCAGCACTTGGGCCGTTGCCTGTACATCGCTTGAAATCACGGCAATGTCGCTTTCGGGCGAATCGCGGAAAAGGAGCTCATAGGCGTAAATCTTGCCTTCGCGGTCAAGAATCGGCTGGCGTGCTAAATAAGCGAGAGATTGCATTTAGGCTCGAGGTATGAGGTCGGACCTTCGGTCCTTTGAGGTGTGAGATCTGAGGCCGTTCGCAAGCTCTCTTTGACGTATGGGGCATGAGCTATTATAACTGTGCCGAAGGCACCTGACTTTAGCTCAAAGGCACGTAGTGCCGGCACCATTGCTCAAAGCGCTTTGCGCGACCTCATTGCTAAATACGGGCGCTCTTGATTCCGAACAGCAGGATGCTCCTTGCTCCCACGTCCCAGAGGCGGTCCATGATGGCGTTCGCTTCTTCTTGCGGGACCATGGCCTTCACGGAGTACCATTCGCGGCCG
>JAEERM010000014.1 GCA_016285835.1 Fibrobacter sp. | reverse complement strand
CTGGTGACAGGGATGGCATGGTAAACCTCATCCGGTGCAAGACCAAGCAGGAGTCCGTCCGCAAGGACCAGTTGCTGCCCGCAGCTGTTGGACATCCGGGTAGGTCGCTTGAGGCGGTCGGTAACGACTGACCCAGAGAGATGGTCATCGCCTTCTTTCGAAGGTACAGAACCCGGCTTATAGCTACCCTACACGAATGCCCTCGCCAAAAGCGGGGGCATTCTCCATTATCTTGATTTTTTACTTACAAACTCACAAACTTTCGCGAACTTAGGAAAGCGACAAAAGCGCAGAGCAACACCGACAGGGCGAGGACGACCACCGGAATTAGCAACCCCTGCAAAAAAACATCATGCCCCAATTGAACCAGCAATAACAGCGGGACCACCACGAACAGGGAAAGGTGTGCTGCCGCGCGCACCGTTTTGACCCGCAGCGAAAGCACCAGCGAAAAAGCACTCGTTATAAGCACGGCCGAGATTGCCCCAAAGATGGAGGCGACAGCCTCCGTGGTAGAAACTGCGGGATGGGCAAACCAGTAGGCGATCTGCACCAGCAGAGAAAACGCCACCGGGAACGGAATGACCGCCAATAGCTTGCCCCAAAAAATTTTCGCGGGAGCGACTGGCGACAGTTGCAACAATTCCAGCGAACCGCGCTCACGTTCCCCCGCAAAACTGTCGGCAGCCAAAGGCGCCCCCATCGGGGCCATGATGCACCCTAGCAGGAGCATCATGTAGCCTTCCATGCCCTCCATGATTTGTCCGCCGTAACGAGACACAGCGATTCCCTGCGATGCGGCCAGAATGACCGGAGGGATGATAAAGGGAATCCAGAACCGGGGTTCCCTAAATATCAGGCGTATCTCGTGGCGAAACACATGGAGCATATCGCAGGATTACAGCAAGTCCTTGAAGAAGTCGTTGCCCTTGTCGTCCACGAGGATGAACGCCGGGAAGTCCTTGATGGTAATCTTGCGGATGGCTTCCATACCAAGTTCCGGGAAGGCGACGATATCGTTGCTCAGGATGTTCTGCTCGGCGAGGATAGCAGCCGGGCCACCGATAGAGCCGAGGTAGAAGCCGCCGTACTTGTGGCAAGCGTCCGTGACATCCTGGCTGCGGTTGCCCTTCGCAACCATAATCATCGAGGCGCCCTTGCTCTGGAAACGCATCACGTACGGGTCCATACGGCCAGCAGTCGTCGGACCGAAGCTTCCGGTGGGCATGCCTTCCGGTGTCTTGGCCGGGCCGGCGTAATAAATCGGGTGGTTGGACACGACTTCGAGAACGGTCTTCTCGATATCGGTGAGGGCTTCGCCCTTTTCCTGCTTGTCAAAGATTTCGGCAATCTTCGCGTGGGCCATATCGCGGGCCACAATCATCGTGCCCTTGAGGTTCAAGCGGGTCTTGACCGGGTACTTGGTGAGTTCGGCAAGCACATCCTTCATCGGGCGGTCGAGGTCGATTTCCACGGCCGGGGCCATGTTCACGGCGTCGCCCTTCGGCAGGTACTGTTCCGGATTGTGTTCCATCTTCTCGAGCCAGAGGCCGTTCTCGTCAATCTTCGCCTTGATGTTGCGGTCGGCAGAGCAGCTGACGCCGATGGAAACCGGGCAACTTGCAGCGTGACGCGGGCAGCGGATCACGCGCACGTCGTGCACAAAGTACTTGCCGCCGAACTGGGCGCCGATGCCAGTCTTCTGGCAGATGTGCAAAACCTTCTCTTCCATTTCCACATCGCGGAACATACGGCCACCTTCGCTACCGGTGGTCGGAAGGTCGTCGAGGTAACCGCAGCTGGCGAGCTTCACCGTATGGGTGTTCATTTCGGCAGAAGTACCGCCAATCACGATGGCGAGGTGGTACGGAGGGCAAGCCGCCGTGCCAAGCGTCTTCACCTTGTCGCTGATAAACTTTTCAAGGGACTTCGGGTTGAGGAGCGCCTTGGTCATGGGCCAGTAGTAAGTCTTGTTGGCAGAGCCACCGCCCTTGGCGACGAACAGGAACTTGAGGTCGGCACCTTCTTCGGCATGGATGTCGATCTGGGCCGGGAGGTTGCAAGCCGTGTTCTTTTCTTCGTACATGGTCAAGGGCGCAATCTGGCTGTAACGCAGGTTCTTGCCGGTGTAGGCGTTGTAGATACCTTCAGAAATGGCCTTCGCGTCGTCGGCGCCGGTCCAGACCTGCTGGCCCTTGTGGCAAATACAAATGGCAGTACCGGTGTCCTGGCAGAACGGGAGGATTCCCTTGGCGGCCACACAGGCATTCTTGAGGAGTGTAAGGGCAACGAACTTGTCGTTATCGCTTGCTTCCGGGTCCTGGAGAATTTTCGCGACCTTCTGCGTGTGGGCCGGGCGGAGCCTGAAGCTCACTTCCTCGAATGCCGCTTGGGCAATTTTGGTAAGCGCCTCGGGGGCGACCTTCAAAATCTTCTTGCCTTCGAATTCGGCGACGGAAATGCCTTCTTTGCCGAGGTTCACATATTCAGTCTTGTCTTCGCCGTGCTGCACGGTCGCTTCGTATTTGAATGCCATAGTAGTGGTTAGTGGTTGGTGGTTAGTGGTTGGTGGTTGAATTTTTCTTCAAAGATAAATCTTTCGTCTAAGTTGGTGAGCCAATCGAACCACGTCCTTCATCGAAAAAATCCCCGACTAGATGGAGCGGTCCCGCCTGACAACAAGGCCTTTTTTGCAAAAAACACCGATGAAACGTCAAATTGGAGTATTTTTTTAACTTTTTTTAACTTTTTTCGGACCATCCGCTTATAGAAGTGTTATTTTTTGGACATAAAAGTTTTAACCCAGAGAGGAATATCACTATGAAGAAGATTCTGTTGGCAACCTTGGTTGCATCCGCAATGGTCTTCGCTGCCGAAGCCGCAGCCCCTGCTGCCGCTCCCGCAGCCGCACCCGCAGCAGCTCCTGCCGCTGCACCCGCCGCCGAAGCACCCAAGGCTGAAGTTGCCGCTCCTGCCGAAGCAGCTCCCGCTCCCGAAGCCGCAGCACCTGCTGCTGAAGCTGCCCCCGCAGCACCTGCTGCCGAAGCTCCCGCTGCTGAAGCTGCCGCTCCTGCTGACTCCGCAGCCCCTGCTACCGAAGCTGCCGCTCCTGCTGATTCCGCCGCTCCTGCCGAAGCCGCTGTAACCGAAGAACCAGCCAAGGATACCGCTGCTGCCGAAGTTCTCGAAGCCAAGGCCGAAGAACCTGCAGTGGATAGTGCCGCTCTCGCCCAGGCCGAAGCCGACAAGAAGGCCGCCCAGGAAAAGGCTGCCAAGGAAGCCGAAGAAAAGAAGGCTCTCGAAGCTAGCAGCATGGGCTCCGCCAAGACCACTATCATGGAAAACCCGTGGGAATTCCTGATTGTGTCTGCCGCGTTCGTGGCCTCCGTGCTCGTGATTATCTTCACCGGCAAGGACTAATTCCTACAACAATCGATATTCTCGGCGTCCGGCTACAGCCGGACGCTTTTTTGCATGTTGTCGTTTTTTTACACATTTTGAAAACGAAGTCAAATATCGCAAATTGCTTTTTTTTAAGCACAATCGCAATGTTGTTTTTTGCTCAACGGAAATACGTTGTTTTTTTTAACAACAAAAAACGCCCCCTATATAGTAATGGTTCTAGACGTGTGATTAATTTCACATATTAGACAATTATATCTATTTCCATATGAGGAGGCAAAATGGAAAAGTATATCTCTAAAGCGGTCAAAATCGGAGCGGCAGTCGCTTTCGGATTAGCCGTGAGCAACGCATTTGCCGTGGACGCCTGCAACGAGGATATGGGACATCCGGGGAACGGAACCAACGTGAGCGGCAACAAAGTCGGAGGTATCAGCGGCACACCTTGGGGCTTCGAGCAGTGGTATCAGGGTGGCAACGCAACCATGACCTATTACAACAACGGTACGTTCAAGGCCAACTGGAGCGGTTCGAACGACTACCTGACTCGTGTGGGCTACCAGTACAACGGAAACGGCATTAGCCACACGACAAAGCATTTCACGGTCGACTACAAGTACACCAAGACAGGTAATGCCTCTTACGGCTATATCGGTGTTTATGGCTGGACCAAGAACCCCGAAACCGAATACTACATCGTGGATGACTGGTACAGCAAGCCGAGCGAACAGTATGTCGGCGAAAAGTTCGGCGAAATCACTGTGGACGGCGCCAAGTACACTATCCACGCATTCCTCCGTCAGCAGGAACCCTCCAAGTCGGGAACCTCTACGTTCGTGCAGTTCTTCAGCATCCGTGAAACTCCGCGTCAGTGCGGCCACATCGACATTTCTGCCCACTTCAAGAAGTGGGACGAACTCTTCACCGGTCAGAACCAGCAACTCCGCGGTTCCAAGGGCGGCGCCTCCGCTCAGCTCAAGTTCGGCAACGTGACCGAAGTGATGCTCATGACCGAAGCCGGTGGCGGCGCTACGGGCTCTGTGGACTACACCTACTTCAACATGAGCGACAACGGCGAAGCTAGCCCGGTGACCTCGAGCACGTCGGCCACGACCCCCGACAACGGCAACACTGGTGACGCAGGTGCCGGTCAGGGCATGGGCGGCATGAACTTCGGCGGCGGCAATGGTGGCGGGTTCAACTTCGGCGGTGGCAATGGTGGCGGGTTCAACTTCGGCGGCGGCGACGGCGGCGGATTCAACTTCGGCGGTGGCGACGGCGGCGGATTCAACTTCGGCGGTGGCAATGGTGGCGGGTTCAACTTCGGCGGCATGAATTTCGGTGGCGGTGACGCCGGCCAGGGCGGTGGGAACTCCGACTTCAGCAACTTTGACTGGGGCGGAACGGGCACCAATCAAGGTTCCGACACTCCGGCCCCGACGACAACGACCCCTGTTTCATCGAATCCGGGCATCACTCCTGTTGACAACAGCGGAGTCATTGCGGCTCTCCCCAGCGAAATCAAGGCTGTCAATGCCTCCAAGACTTACAAGGTATTCAATTCTACCGGACGTTACCTGGGCACCATCCAGGCCAACAACGGTACGAACCTCAGCGACGCTCTCTTCGCCAAGTTTGGCAAGGTCGGCATCTACATGCTGAGAAGTGGCTCCAAGACGGTTTCCGTCAAGGTAGCGCACTAAACGATACTTTATACTGACTACTCCTTATAAAGTTGGCATCCCGGGCAACCGGGGTGCCTTTCTTTTTGCATCAGCTTACAATTCGAAGCACCACAACACAAGGTTTACCTAGAACATAGATACAAGAAAGGCCTGCGGAATAAACGCAGGACCTTTCTAATTTAATTCAAGGCCACCTTAGAGGCGCTCCAAGGGGGATTAGTACGTTACGTAGCAGGTGACCTGCATCGAAGCCTTCACGGTAATCTTCGTTCCGGCAGCAGAACCGTTCTTACAAGTCTTAGGTGTAATATTCGCGGACCAGTTAATCTTATATTCCTCGCCGTCGATTTCCAGAATGACGCCATCGCCTTGGGCACCGCAAACCAGCTGGCAGTTAACCGCATTGGGAGGATACTGGGCCACCAAAGTCTGCCCGCCAGTAAAGGCCTTGGAAGCGTCTTCAGTCGAATACGCGATAACCACGTCGACCTGATTCGGATCAACGACGGACACCGATTCGCAAGTATAATCCAGAACGGTCTTGTCGCTGTTGGTCACCGAAACCGTCGCGCTCACGTTTTTCTTGTGCATTTCTCCGGTAGCCACCATCGTCGCAGAAGTCCCACTACCAGAAACCTCGGCATCACTGGATTTCCAGGAGTACCCGGTAATCTCCGCTTCGGATTCGGCTTCTACAGTCCAGGTGATGGTTTCGCCCGCATTGACAGAATTCTTCGCAGCCTTGCAAGAAGTGACCGTGATAGGAATGCCCTGTACACGCAGAGGGTCACATTCGATTTCGTTGCCATCGACATTCAGAGAGGCTTTATAGACACCGGACGTTTCGTAGGTCTTGTTCACCTTGTCCATACCGTTGCCCTTCAGGACCTTCCCATCATCAAACGTCCAGACAAACGGGGACATGATTTGGTCAAATACGTCGCCAGCAGCACGGTAGAAAGCCCAAGTGGCCATCCCGCCTTTGTCTATTTCGTCGGTCATCGGGCCACAGGAGCCGTTCACCACCTTTTTGGCATCGGCAAGGACTTCTTCGGAACTGACAGTTTCTGTCGCTGCAGCAGAAACAGGCATCCAGTCTGCAACTGCAGCCGACTGAGGTGTAGGCTTGTCCCCATCCTTCGACCGAGAGGAAGACGACTTTTTCGAATCAGATGGTTTATCGTCTCCCGATTTCCCTTCTTCCGAATTCCCTTTATCCCCCCCCTGGTCTCCGGATTCTTCGACAGAAGACGAGGAAGCGAACGGGTTTTGCCCATCCTCATAACTGATAATAGAATCATCGTCATCGGTACCGGCCGACGAAGACGAGCTACAACTGGAAAAAAAGGGCGCAAGTGCAAAAGCACCCGCCACAGCAGGAACAAAAAATCTATTAAAACGATTCATGACAACAAAAATATATAAAAGGAAGTGCATATTCAGCATAAAAAAAGATTACGTGACAACAAAACGTGATTAAAATGGCTATTTTCTAGGGGAATAGGAAACTATGGTATTGGGAAAACCCAGTTTAGGAGGCTATATGCCGTTTTTTATTGTATGTATTTTCGCTTTTGTGGTATTCGCTACCGCAGCAGAACAGGAGCAGCCGACACCCTACGACCTCATCCGGCCCATTTGGCCCATGACGTGGGACACGGCAGCAACTGACGACGGCGGTACCGTAGAAAGCTTCAGCAAATACGTACCGAACCGGAAAAAACACAACGTGGTCCCCCCCGTCGGAAGCATGCCCCAGGACTTCGTTGCAAACGGATACATTCCCGACACGCTGAACCAGGCTTTCCGTGATGCGCAGAACCTCCGCATCGGCCGTATCCGCGTGAACCAGGCAGGCTACCTCCCCGACGATCCCGAAATGCAGTTCTACTATGTTTCCAGTGGCAACTGCGCCGAGAAGTTCTCCATTGTCGATATCAATGGTAACGAAGTCGCCTCTGGCGGAACATTCCAGTCGACTGGGCATAAGACTTCTGCGCACTGGGAAATCAAGGCCGGTACAGACGCAGCGACCGCCAACCAGGGCCGTTACGAAACAACTGCCGACGCTCCTTCTGGAACCGTATGTATTGGTAACATCGTCCAGCTGGCAGGAAACCTTTCGCTAGACACACGCTACCGCATCAAGGTGCTCAAGCAATATTCGGCCACATTCATTATTAGCCAGCGCGTGTACTCCATGGTCCGCGACGCACTCCTCAAGTTCTACGGCATCAACCGCAGCGGCAATTCGGAATCGTGGTTCCACAAGCCAAGCCACACCAAGGACGGTGCAGGCCCGGTCGTGAACGACATCGCTGAACGCGCCCCCACCGGAGTTTCCTTCAAAGAAGGAGACCTGCAGGGTGGCTGGTACGACTGCGGCGACCACCTCAAGGAATCTTACACACAGGCTTACGCATTCATGGTCCTCGCCGTTGTCGCAGGCGGCAACCCGGACCGTGACGACGACAACTATGCCTACAACCAGGGCGAAACAATCAATACGGATGGTATTCCCGACATTCTCCGCGAAGCAAAGCACGGTGCTGACTTCTTCCTCAGGGCCTACCGCGCCGCAAACGGCGTCATCGACAACATGCCCGTTTCTATCGGTAACTTCGGCGCCGACCACAGCTGGTGGGGCCGACCGGAAAACCAGGACGCCCTCCCGCCCACACTCGCCCGTCGTGGTGGCCCGCACGAACGTGACGTGCGCCTGGGAGAACTCAACGCAAACGTTTCCAGTGAAATCGCTGCCGGTCTCGCCATCTTGGGCCGCGAATACGCCACCTACGACAAGGCTTTCGCAGATTCCTGCAAGATGCTCGCCACAAAGCTCTATGAATTTGCAAAAGACCTGGCCCTTGGCAGAAAGACATACACCAACAACAAGTCCAAGGGCGACTGGGGAACCCCGGCCTATAGTGGCAGTAACTCCTACCTCGACGATATCAGCGTAGCAGCCATTGCGCTCCATTTCGGCACCTATCCGGATTCCGGCATGAAGTACCTGAACGACGCCGTCGAAGACAAGACCATCGGTGTTGATCAGGAACCCGGCGTGGGATTCTTCCGCGGTGGCTGGTTCGCCGGCTCCCGTGACGGCATGCGCAAGTCCAGCAACACGGACTGGGCCAACGTCCAGACATACGCGCTCTACGCATTCTATAAATTGTTGCTCAAGGACGATGCGACCGCCGAAAGCTTTGGCATCAGCAAGGAAGACCGCCTGTGGTACGCCGAAAACGTCGCCTTCATGCTCGCCAACAACGTCGCCGCCAGGTCTGGCGAAGGTTCCACCTCCATCACTATTCCGCACCCGAGCAATGGCTCGGCAACCGTTTCGGCAAGCGACCTGTGGTACCAAATGCAGTTCCAGATGGCCTGGATTTACAACCGCTACCAGGCGGGCAACATTTTTGACGTATTCGCCTATGCCGATGTGACCAAGGATTTGGAAGGAATCAGGCTACCGCAGAAAGGCGTGCAGAACTGGAATTCCGCCAAGATGAAACAGCTCGGTATCAACCAGCTCAACTATATCTTCGGTGTGAACCCGTGGGATATTTCCTTCTTGATTGGCGTTGGTGACAAGAGCGATAACCATCCCCACCACCGCGGAGCCAACCCCGAAGGAAAGAACATGCCCGGTGCAGGTTACAAGTACAACCCGCCGACCGGTGCCATCTTTGGCGGTGTCCCGCCCACGGGTAACAACGAATGGGTTCCGAGCACGCTCAGCTGGGAAGACTACTTCAAGTCCGAAACTTGTATCGACGGTACCGCAATGTTCCTCGCCGCGGCGACGACGGCCATCAAGGAAGAAGACCGTAACCGCGCTCCATCCCAGATTAACGTGGAAATCCGTTATGTGGGCTTCGATTCTGCCATCGTGAAAATTTCACAGGACGTCCGTGGCCCGGCCATGATTCTTTACAGCACCAACGAGACTGGCCCGTTCAATATTGCCGTCAAGGATTCCGTCCCTGGCGTTGCACACAACATCCACATGACAGGCCTCAAGAACGGCACCACCTACTACTTCAAGGTTGTGGCTATCAACGCCCGCAGCGAGGCGTACTCCACCAAGTGGCTCGTGGACAGCACCAGCACCCCGTTCTCGTTCACCACGCTCGTGAGCGAACCGGGCCCGGCCGATATCCAGAACGTGAAGGTCTGTAACCTCTCCGCCGACAGCGCCGAAATCATGTGGTACACGCCGAACGGCCAGTACGAATCCAAAATGTACTGGGATACGGTGCAAACCACCTACGACAAAATGAAGTGGAACACAGGCGACGAGAACGCCGACGTATCCGGCATTCCCACGAGTTTCCACTACGTAAAGATTGGAGGCCTCGAAGAAAAGACCACATATTATTATTGCGTCGAAAGCAACGGAGTCCGCAAGTGCAACAACGACAAGAACCAGCCCCTCAAGTTCACGACTCCGGTACGCCGCTATAACTTCGACGTAAGCGTATACCAGTACGAATTCGGCGGTATGGACTTCTTGAACCTGAACCTCACCAACAACGAAGACAAGCCGTTTGACGACCTCACGCTGCGCTTCTACGTTACAGCAAGGCCCGAAGACATCGAAGCCACACCGGGCGTGAACAACCAGCCGGGAACCTGCCCGCTGCTCGTCGACGAAGATATCTGCCAGGCTTACGACGAAGCCGGTTTCAACAGGCCCTGCGTCAACAAGAACGGACAAAGCGTCGACGACTCCCTGCGCTATTACCTGAGACACGCCGTCCCCGTCAAGCTCGAAGACACCTACAATGCGACAACAGGAACCTATGAATGGTACATCCCGGTACCGCTGGGTGGCACCACCATCAAGTCTTCTTCTCGCATGCGTATCGACCTCGGCTTCTCGAGCGGTATCTACCAAAACGGTGGATGCGAGACCTTGCGCACCCCGGGCAAGAAACGCCTCTCTGCAAATTCGGGCGACTGGTCCTGGTCGCCGCACAATCGCGATGAAGATGGAGCCGACTACGATGGTGTCCCGGTTTGGGACAAGGACCAGGGCGACATAGAACAGGCGCCAGTCAACCCCTACATCGTCGTTTACCGCAAGGATGAATTCATCTCCGGTTTCAGTCCGTCTTACCAGGAAATGATTACAAAGAAGGCCGACTACAAGATGACCGTCGCCTACAACCCGCCGTTCAATGTGTCTAACGGATCCTACATCCAGCTTGATTCTGCCGTCAGCACAATGCACCTTCGCGGTACAGCACTCATCACCGAGAGTGGCTACGTGACCGACATTTGGGTCAACGGCGTGGCGCTCACACCGGAACAGCGTGAACTTGCGGCCATCTACAACTACGAAACCGGCAAGTACGACCTCGACATCCCGGTGAAATTGACCATCGGTACGAACAAGGTTGACATCACCGTGTTCGCCGGTCCGAATCCGGAATGTTCCGAATGCCAGGAAAACGGAGGTTGTGCATTCAACAACCGTACCTACTTCGTCCAGTTCAGCAAGGGCGACCGCACAGCCGGCAAGCTCCAACTCGTGCGCGAAGACGGAAGCTCTGTCATGAGCCCCGTTACCGACAACCCGATGAAGTTCAAGATCATCGTAAGCGACAAGGACAACGCGAAGAACTCCTCCGTGACCGTTTCGCTGAGAAACACCAGAACCGGCACCACTACAGAACTCACGCTGGACAGGACAAACGAAGCTCTCGGTTACTTCGAAAGCGAGTGGCTCTCCGCAGTCAAGAAGGAAGAAGCCGACATCCCGAACGTAGCTCTGTTGGGCGGTGACACCGTCTATGTCACCTATATTGACTCCGGGGACGAAGAAGACTCCACGTCGCAATACTTCTACGCAAAGCCGACGACCCCGATTCCGCAGTTGGCGAAACTGGTCGACACGGACTGCAATTCTGCGGCCGATGTCCTGAGCATGACCTTCACCGGCAGCAAGTTCGACAACAACAAAATTACGCTTGACAGTGTTGCCATTGTCCTCAGCAACGACACGACCAATGTCATTAAGGCAAAGCCCTCGGCTCCCGTTATCGGGGAAGAAGCCCAGATACCTCTAGGCGACAATTTCCCGGCAATTGCAGACCCCAGTGGTAAAATCACCCTCTACATGACAGAAGCCGGCGCTCTCAAGATAGCCGAAATCCAGATAACCGACGGTATCGCACCGACACTTGTCAGCGTGACCATCCTGGAAAACGAAGATCACATGTATCCGCAAGACACACTCAAGATCATGTTCTCCGAACCGGTCAACCTGTCTTCCAAGACAACCTGGCCCTTCCGTATCATGGACGGTACCGCCGATGTTCCGCAAGAGACCATCGTTGTTCGCGGAGCCACGACGACCGACAACGGCAAGAGCTGGCAATACGTTATCGAAGGCAACGACAAGGGCAAATTTGTCAAGCAAGGTTTCAAGGCTGAAATCCTTGCCAATTTCGATGTAGCCGACCAAGTGGGCAATGCACTTTCAACCTGTAACGGCCCCGTCACCATCACGGAATCGGTCCGCCCGGTGCCCGCCCGCTACGCCTCCATTATCGACTCCACCGGCGACGGACAGCCCGACGAGATTTACATCGAATTCTCCAAGATTCTCCGCGAAAAAGACATGTTCGACACCATCGATGTCTACTGGGGTAATCCTGACATCTACAAGGCATTCGCAAAGCCGGAAGGTGGTTGGACTCTCGACACGCTGTTAGGTGATATCGTTGAAAAAATTTCTTACGTAGTTGACCCCGATTCGTCCAAGGGCACCTGGTCCACCAAGGAAAAGACCTTCTGCGAAACGGTCAATGTTCCGGACACGATATTCACGACCGTCGAAGAACTCGACTCCACAACGGGAGAAACCGTCAAGCGCAAGGTTGTCCAATCCATCGGCCAAAAGACCGTAGAAGACGCAAGCACTTGCAAGACAACAGTCGATTCCACCTTCATTCCGGCAACAACCGAAGTCAAGGAAAAAGTGCAGAGCCAGTATTCCATCATCCGCATCCAGATTCCCGAAGGTACGTTCAAGAACACGACCTACGGCAGCCGTGCTGGCAATGGCTTGATTTTGCCGAGGCAGGGCCCACTGGGTGGATTCTTCGACGACAACACGGCTCCGCTCTCTGACAAGTGTCCTCCAATTATTTTGAAAGCCTCCTGGAAAGGGCTTGACTTGAAGGATGCAGGACAGACCGACGTGCTGACGCTCACCATGTCCGAGCCCCTGGATTCTGTGCCGGAAAACTCCTACCTCATCGAAAGAAACCGCGATGACAAAACAGGCATCTATATCGAAAAGCTCCACCTGACCCGAATCGATCATTCTACCAATTCGTCAACATTCACCTACTACTACAATGACGATGACAACTTGACGACAACAATCCATATCGGTGACTTTGTAAGGCTTGTGCCCAATGAAAATACAAGCTTCTACAAGGATGCTGCGGACTTGTTCGCAGGCGAAGAAACCCCCTGGGTACCGGTGGAAGGTATCGTGAGCAACGTAAAAATCAAGGTGTCAATGCTCGAACACCTCGTTACCGGCAAAAAGGAATTTGCCTACAACGGAGTCGCCCTGACTAAGGATCAGTCGTTCAGGCTCTCCGTCAAAAACAAGAACAACGATAACATCGTCATTGCCGAAGGTGACGGCAAACTCCATCCAGTCGCCGCAGCCCCGGTAAGCAACTATATTCACGGCGGTCCGGTATTCCAAATTGACTTCACGCTCCCCCAGGTTCTTGAAAAGACGCTATCTGGAGAAGCGAAGCGAGAATACAAAATCAAAATGGAAATCGACTTCTTCACTAATCTCGGTTCGTTTGCGAACAAGGTCACTTACGATTTCGATCTCAACGACCTGAAGCAATACATCAATACGAACAGTTCCATGACCTTGTACCTGGAATGGTGTTCTATCGACGGAGCTCCGATTAGTGAAAAGGGTAAGAAGATTGGCACAGGAGCCTTCATTGGCCGCTACGACATCACGGCCAAGGGCGCTTATGTGGCGCAACAACCGGACGATGGCGACAAGACATCGACCAAGAAGAAGAACGAAACTGGAACCATTTCCTTCGGGTTCCGTCGTCCGCCGAAAAAATAAGAGTTGTCAAAATCATTCATAAAGAAAGGGCTCCGAGCGGGCCCTTTTCTTTTTGTATACCTTTTTCAATTTCATCCTCAAGTCTTCAATTTGCCTACACACAAAATTTCCAAAAAAACTGTGACAAAAAATTGTGATTTACATTTTCCATTTTTGCAATTTCCGGCAAAAGGAACGGACAGAGAACAGTTTATGATACCGACGTTTTCGCACTTCTTTTTTTTAACATAGTTTATAGATATTTGAGAAACAACCCAAAAAACGGCAATAACGAAAAGGTTAGCGATGAAGCGACAAAAACATTCGGATTCAAGCGCGTAAAATAGTATAAAAGCAATTTTTTTGGAGGTTTGCCCTATTTTATTTCACAAGAAAAAAAGGTATATTTCCCTTCAGGAATGGGATCAAGTTGCTCGTGCAACTTGGTTCTTTCGTGTTCCATCAAAAAACACATATCGAATTATGAAACATTTATCCGCTATAGCCTTTCTGCTTTGCCTCTTTGTTTCGCAATCCATTTCAGCAGCAGGCCTTCCCGAAATCGACCGCACTTGCAAAACATGCGATCGCCGCTACCTCGATTCCCTGAACGTCTATAACAGGCGTCCCATTCGCGTAAACCAATCCGGATTCCGCCCCCAAGACCCCAAATACGCATACGTCGCCGATATCCCCGCAGGCACGAAGTTCTCCGTCATCGACGCCAACAGCGGTATCGAAGAATTCAATGGTGTCACAACGAATCTCGGTCAGTTCACCAAGCCCGGTATCTGGGTAAATGGTACATTCACCTCCATCGCAAGAGTCTATGAATTCGGATCGAAAACTTCGAGCGGGACTGAACAACTTTCCAAGGCCGATTTTACGGGCCTTACGAAGCAAGGCGAATATTTCATTGTCATTGGGAAAGACACCTCCGCCACCTTCCACGTGCATCCGGCCATTTTCAATGCCATTTTCGAAAACTCCCTAAAGTTCTTCGGCATTCAACGTTGCGGTGATACAAAGTCCCACATGCACGCTCCATGCCACCTGCACGATGGTTCCGCGATAGGCCACGACTTGACTGGCGGTTGGCACGACTGCGGTGACCATTTTAAACCATCGGAAACCATTGGCTATACAGCCTATGCACTTGCAACAATTTATCTCGTGTATCAGGACAAGGCCGAAGACCGTTACGGCAATTCCTATGCCGACACAGCATTCACCGATGACTATCCGGACGTCCTCTACGAAGCAAAAATTGGTGCAGACTACATTTTCAAACTCTACAAGGCGTCGAAGGCAGACGGATTGATTGAAAAACACCAGATGTACCACACCGTTGGCAACGCATTAGACCATGGCTTCTGGGACCTCCCCGAAAGGCAGGACGCTCAACCCTATGCAAAAGGCGGGCCCGATAGAGATGTTTACAAAGACATCGGAACGTATGCAGGTGCATTTGCTGCATCGTTAGCCTACTTCTCCGTCGGTTGGCAGGTTTACGACCCCGATTACGCAGACTCACTCCTCGAAGCGGCTAAAGACATTTACCAAAATGTCATGCTCCCCTATACCCCTAAGGGCCAATATGGCTATACGACATCTGATATTCCCGACGGCCTATACGACGGTGGATCCAACCAGTCCAACATGAACGACGATGCGGCCGCAGCAGCACTTGCCCTATGGTATGCAACAAAAGACACCACCTATCGCTATCATTTATATAAAGACACGACAATCTTCAATAATTACACGAACTACATAAACAATAATGAGCCCAACGACGCAGGCCCATATTTCAGGGGCGGTTTTTTGGGAATTATAAGCGGTTTCTATCCCGGCGGTTGGATGACCGACTACGAAAACATACATGCTTATGTACTGTTCTCCTTCGTAAAGCTCATCCTCAGCGACAAAGATGTAGCCCTCAGCTATGGTTTGAGCGAAGCGGAAAGAGACACGCTCATACAACGCGCCACCAATTCCCTACGCCGTTTGACCGACGACGGTTCCAAGGGTGACAATACGGTATACACAAACCGATTCGGCACCGTGAATTCAACACCACCTTATAACCTTGTCTGGACATCCAGCGACTGGGGCTTTAACCGTTATAATATTGGCGCAGCAAACGCCATTTTCATGCTATCCGAAATCACGACAGGTGCCGAAAAAGAAGCCTATCTGAACCTCGCTCTCGACAACATCTATTACAACCTAGGCGCAAACCCCTGGGATATATCCTTCTTGATGGGAGCTGGCGACAAGAACCAGAATCACCCCCACAATCGTACCGCAAACCCCGACGGATACAACACCGGAGGCATGCCCTACGAATACCGCTGCCCCCGAGGCGCCTTGATGGGCGGCTCGGCCCCCACCAAAGTTCTACTTGAAGACTGGAACGACTATACAGCGACAGAGACCTGTATCGACTTTTCCGTGCAACTTTTGATTCCGGCACAAAGCCTCGCCGAAAAGCTCCCTCCCGACAACGAGGGGCCAATATTCAGTAACATCGCAGGTTTTCCCATTTCAGAAACCGATGCCATCGTAAGCTGGGATGCGAACGAGATTGCCCTGGTTACCGTATTTTACGCCACCCAGCCCAACGGCAGCGACGTCAAGAGCATACAGCAATCCAAGGCTAGCAAGGGTGGTTCAGTGACGCTCACGGGCCTTACTCCGGGTGCCACGTACTATTTCTACCTCGAAGGCATGGACACCAAGAGAAACATCGCCAAGGACGACAACCATGGTCAATGGTATCAATTTACGATGACTCTCGAACCCACCAAGATCAGTGGCGTCACTATCTGCCAAGTCGACCACCGCAGCGCAAAAATCTACTGGTGGACTAACGTCAGGTCGAACGGAATCGTCAATTACGGGACAAAAACCCATTCTCCGACAGACACCCAAGCGGCGAACGCAGGCGCCGTCCTGTTCCACGAAGCGGAGCTCACGGGGCTCAAACCTGGGACGACTTACTACTTCACCGTAACCTCGGGTTCCACTACATCGGATGAATTTTCTTTCACGACCGAACAACACGATGTCTACGCAAACCTTGAAATAATCGTCAAACCGTCTTCGTACCAAACCCCATGTAGCAACTGGAAAGATTGCCAACAGTTCATCATTTCCATTACAAACAACGACACCGTCTCTTTCGAAGATTTCGAGATGCGTTTTTACACCAAGACGGACACACTCGGCCCCGTCACATACATCACGCAGAAATTTGGTGGTGGCGGTCTCGTCAATGGTTCCTCAAGCATTTCCTACGAAGCGCCTCAACCAGACGGAAAGGGCGGATACTACCTACCTATCAAGGTCAACGGAGTTTTGGAAGTTTCTGGAAGACTCGTATTCCAGTTGAAGCTCACCGAAACAAACTTCGGAAAACTGGATAGTTCCTGGTCACTGCGTCCACATACCGAAGACACCGACCCGATCTACTTCAAGGGCATCGACCTGACCCAAGGCCCGGCATTCACCAGAAATGAAAGTGAATTCATCGAAGCCAACACTTCGGGTGATTCCGTCGTAGCCTTTGTCAAAGACCCTTACATAGCAGTCTATTATCACGGCAAGCACATCTACGGCTATGGTCCGGACGACAACGACGACGGACCGCTTGTCCGCAGGAATGTCAAGTTGGCATTCGACCAACCGTTTGTCACTCCGTACTTCTCTGTCGAAAAGGATGACCCGCACACAACGTATTCGGGCACCGCCCGAGTTTCGCCCACCGGACTCCTCGACGATGTCGAAAAGAACAGTGAATCCGTCAGTATCGTGCCTCTTGTCATGGGCAGGACCGATGCAGTCTCATTCCAGATCGACACAACCCTCGCCTACGGGAACAACTACATCGAATGGGTTGCCTGGCATAACCACTTCGCCAACAAGAGCACCACGAACAAGTACGACTGCGCCTGCGATGTCGTGAGAAGCAACGTCGAAATCGACACTATCACCCAACCGCCCGAGCAGCGCTACCTGGAATTCACGGTCGATACGATCAACGTTTACACGGGTCGCTTTGCCGAAGTCCACCTGATTCTCAAGGACAGCCTCAAGCAGCAGATGACCACCGAGAACATTTCCGTCTTGGTATCATCCGACAATCCGCTTGTCCAGTTCTTCACAAGCACTACAGCCACGATCCCGACAACGACTATCGATATCGTGAACGGCGAGGCCGTATTCTATGTGAAAGCAGATTCTGCCCTCACGGCCCCCATCTACGCCACGGCCAACTCGACCAAGCTTATCGCCTACGACAATGCGAAAGCCATCCTCATTGTCGAAGACCTTCCGCCTTGGCCCATTATCACCGCCGCGAAGATGGTTGACCGCAACTGCGACAACGTCCCCGACGCCATGGCCATCACGCTCTCGAACGCCTACATGGAAAATACCAAGTTCTCCATGATCCGCTTCACCTACGGCAACGACACGCTGACTTCGGATAACGTGGAAAGCCTTGACGGGACCAATCTCGTTGTCAAGATAGCCCTCAAGGACACCAGCGCCAACACGGCACCGAGCGGCAACATCACGCTTGTCAGCACCGTCGAAGGCAGTCCCAAGGAATCTAACGACTTCTATGGCGACGGCATCTCGCCCACGCTGCTGTCTGTATCTGTTCTGGAACGTCTCGACACGGCAAAGGCAGACCGCGTGTACCTGCAGTTCAGCGAACCCGTCTCCATTCCTGGACTGGAATGGCCGATACAGCTCTACAACGGAAACAGCCCCGTGCCAACACCCGTCAACGTGACTAACGCAAGAATCTACAACGACTCGCTGAACGTCTGGGAACTCACTGTAGACTTCGCTCAGGATGGTTCCTCTATCGTCAAGGAAGGCATGGGCGGGCAACTTCTGCTCACCAGCGCTATCACGGACAGGGCCGGCAATGGAGTCGGCACCTGCAAGCAGCCAATCCACACCATCACGCTCAAGATTCTCCCCGTCCCGATGACATACGCCTACATCAGCGACAAGGACGAAGATGGTCTTGCCGAATATGTGGAAGCCGTTTTCACATCGCCTGTAGACAAGCGCCATGAGCCCGACAGTATTTCCATCGAATTCGGTAGCGCAGTGCCCGAAACGCTTTGGACATCCAGCTACACATTCAGCGACGACCGCAAGACCGCCATTCTGAAGTTGAAGTCTCCGTTCCGCCTAGGAAACACCAACGGCAACTACTCCGGGAGCTACAACGGCAAGGAACTGATCGGTGCCGGACTTGTCATGCAACACATTGGTTCAGGCGCCGCTTACGAAACAAACAGCGTCATCGCCGAAGACAAAGTTGGCCCCGTGTTCACATCGGCAATGATCAGGTCTTCCAGCGAATTCGAGATTCTCAATATTTTCGCCAGCGAACCCTTGGCAATCGTAGATTCCTCGAACAAGCTGTACCTACGCGAACGCGGCGATGTCAGCATCTACTCCAAAGACTTGATGCGATGGAATTTTTCTAGACAAAACACGACATTAGACGTGTTCTTCATGAACGAATCGGAAAAAGCAGTCATGGAAGGAGACCGACTTCGCTTTGCACCGCTTAATGCTAGCGCATTCGTCGACAAGAGCGGAAATATGCCCGTGACCGACAACCCCTGGGTCACCGTCTCTGGCGATGGCAAACCCAAGGTCAAATACGACGTTGGCCTGCAGAGCCCAGTCATCACAGTCGACCCCAAGAAAGTTTCCCCGCCGGTCCCAGGAAATTCCGACTTCCGCATTTATATCTACAACCCGACAACACACAAACTTGACGCCATCCAGGACGGCAAGGTCGTTGCCTCCATCGATACAGCATTGACGCCGCTGCAAGGGCCCGTCTGGACTATCGATATGACCATCCCCCGCGGAGCCGCCTTTGACGAGCCGCCCGCCTGGGATACAATGACCATCAAGTACAGGATTCCTACCTACACCAATCTCGGATCCTTCGTGAACCTCATCGACGGAAGCTACGAAATTACACCAAACACGTACCTTTCTTCCGACAACAAGGTCACAATCTTCGTAGAATGGGCAACACTCGATGGCAAGGGAGTCCGCTCAAAGAACGGACGTATTGTGGGCACCGGAGCCTACATTTACAAGCTCGAACTAGAGAACCGCTTTACTCCCAACCCGAACCTGGACGAGGAAACGCAGAAGAGGTTCAAGTTCAGGAGTACCTACGAAAAAACCAAAAAATTCGGAATCAAGCGCGTAAAATAAAGGAAGTCCGTACTTTTTCCCCAAAGAGCTCGCCTAGTGCGAGCTTTTTTTTTAGTTTTCGTCAAGCATGCACGAGGTCTTGTACTCCCATTCGCCATACATCATAGCGCTGTCCACCTTAGCGCTAATGATGTCGCTTGGCTTTAAAAAGCTGCTTTGGAAAGAGACCAATGCAAAAAAACTTCCCGAACCCATCGTGAAGTTCATCCATATCAACATCGTATGGAACCTCTGCGCACTCACTGGCTCGCTATTTCTCTTTCAGCCACAGACCTCAACAATCAAGCTCATCCTGTTCACAATCCAAGCCCTCGCCTGGATACAGACTGGAACGACAATCTATAGGATTGGCAAACTGGATTCCGATTACAAGGACATGGGGCCATCCAAAGTATGGAACACCATCGCCATTTGCGCGGTCCTGCTCGTTTCCATATTCGCCATTTTCGACATTCGCATACTCACCGAAATTCAAATCATGGGGCTCTACCCCCTGAAAAACTACCCCATCGCCATCATTTTCTCGACGTTCTTCATCCTGTTTGTCGTCCCGCCCATCATCGCGACGATGTACCAGCTGTTCAAGAGATGCATGCAGTCAAGCAGCTCCAACATGGTGAAGGTCAATACGAAAATTTTGGCCTGTTTCATTACGATATTCCTCATCGCCTATTCCTTCGATTTCATCCTGCCCATAATCCAGACGACATCATTCAAACCGGACAAGATGCACTTCCTCTTCTGGAACCAGTGCTGCAGCATATTCCTCGCCATCCTCGCCATCCAGTATTTCACGTCCATAACATATAAGAACAAGAGTTCGTACTGGCTACTGACCAGGATTATCAACCAAATCAACGACGGCATCATCTGCTACCATTCAGACGGCCGTATCAAGTCTGCCAACCCGATTGCGCTGCAGATGTTCCAGACGACAATCGATGAACTCCAGACTAAATACATCCAGGAAATTTTCTCGAAGAATCTGGAATTTTTCCGCGAGTCCCATTACAAGAGCCAGAAGATATCCATCAAGAACGAAATTCACAAGTTCGATATCAAGATTTACCAGAGCCACCTCAACATGCTCTCCAGCGAGTTCGTCATCCAGTTCAGCGACCTCACCAATACGCTGTACTACCAACAGCGCATCAAAGATCTGAACGAACAGTACGTAGAATACAAGCAAGACCTCATCCGCTATCAGGACCGCCTCAATATTTCTGAAAAGCGCTCCGACGAGAACAAGAGTTTCCTGTTCACCTTGATTAACGCTCTTCCCTTCCAATTCTGGTCCAAGAACGAGCAAGGCGTCTACGTGATGCAAAACCAGAAAGATATCGCCAACCGCGGGAACAAGTCGTCTTCGTTCGACAATCCTGAACAAATTACGGGCTACGAAAACGAAGCACGCATGAAGGGAATTTCGAAATCATTCATCTCGTACGAAACCGTGAGCGGAAGAATCATCACCCAGGACGAAGCGAACGTACTTTTCCGCGAAGGGAAAGAAGTTTTCATCTTTGACAACCTGTTCATCCCCATCGTCGCGGAATCGGCTCCCTACAAGGTCATCGGGCTGAAAATCGACATGACCGAACAGCGCAAGCTCGAAAAGGAACGCGACATGCTTCGCGAGCAGAAGTATATCCATTCCCGCCTCGAAGAACTGGGCACACTGTGCGGAGCGTTTGCGCACGACTACAACAACATCCTCGGATCGCAGATTGGATTCTGCGACCTCGCAAAGGAATCTATCGCCGAGGACCATCCGGCCTACATGTTTATCTGCGAAGCGCGCAAGGCCGCAGAACGTGGAAAGCAGTCTCTCGAAGAATTGCTGAGCACAATCCGCGGTAACACATCTACCGCCATCCCACCCATAGAATTCTCGCCCCACATCATCATCAAGGATGTCGTCGTCCGCTTCACGCAGAGTCTCCCGAAGGGCATGCGTATCGTCTCTACCGAACTCGACGAGGATATCAAGATCATGGGTGTCGTGGCCTCGTTCGAACGAGTCATTACGAACATTGTCAAGAACGGGATTGACGCAATGAAATCTACGGGTGGCCAGCTCACTATCCGGATGCATTCCGAGACGCTGGAAGAATCCCTGGACGTGCCCTATGCAGTCCCCATTCCTGCCGGCTCGTATGCGAAAATCAGCATTTCGGATACCGGTACCGGAATGGACGCCGGGACGCTGGAACGTATTTTCTCCCCATTTTTCACAACAAAAGCCCCCGGAGAAGGGCTCGGACTGGGGTTGTCTTCTGCCGTCCGGCTGCTAAAAGAAGCAAAAGCAGCCTTCAACGTACAAACTACACTAGGCAAAGGCACCACATTTAATCTATATTGGCCTAAAAAGAATGAATAATATGGAGGGACCATGTCCACAATCCTGATTATCGATGATGACGAACAGTTCAACCTGATGCTCAAGTCCGCCCTGACAATCAAGGGCTACAATGTCGATACGGCATCGAACGGGAAAGAAGCCAAAGCCCTGTACCAGAGCAACGTCTACGATGTAATCATTACGGACATTATCATGCCCAATGTTGACGGCTACGAAGTTATCCTTGACCTCCGCCGCATGGGAATGGGTGACCGCATCATCGCAGTCAGCGGTGGCGGGCGTACGGCAGCCGACGATTACCTCATCACGGCAAAGCACTTCGACGTCGCAGCGACATTCAACAAGCCCGTAGACCTACAGGCACTCCGAGCGAAGGTCGAGGAAATCATCCAGAAGCACTAAAAGCCTATGAAAATTCTGATCGCCGATTTAGATCAAAACTTTATCAGCGACATCCAGCATTCGTGGTCCATACCGGACACGGATTTTGTCGTGTGCAGCGACAAGGACGCCTTCATGCCTTTGGCCAAGAACCAACCGGTGGACCTCGCGTTCATCGAGGTTCCCTTCCTCATGCTCGAAAACATGGACATGGTGAGCTACCTGAAGGAACGGCACCCCGGCATCGAAATCTACGTGCTGTGCAACGACAAGAACTGGCCCGGCGCGACAAGCGCCATTTCCAGAGGCGCCAGCAGTTTCCTCATGAAGCCGCTTTCTATTTCGCAGCTCGAGGACGTGGCCAAGAAGGCCCTGGCACAGCAGCAGAACAAGTCTACCGCGCAATTGATGGAATCGCAGGTTCTGGACAGCCTGCTCGGCAACACGCCGGAAATGCGCAAGATTCTCAAGACTGTCTACAAGATTGCCCCTACAACAAGTACAGTGCTCATCACCGGTGAATCCGGTTCGGGCAAGGAGTTCCTCGCCAAGATTGTACACCGCTACAGCAAGAGGAGCGAAGCGCCCTTTGTCGCCGTCAACTGCGGCGCCATTCCGGAGAACCTGGTCGAAAGCGAACTCTTCGGCAGCAAGAAGGGTTCGTACACCGGTTCCACCGCCGACAAGAAGGGTCTGTTCGAATCTGCAAACGGCGGCACACTGTTCCTCGACGAAGTCGGCGAACTTTCCCCGGCAACGCAAGTCAAACTCCTGCGCTTCTTGCAGAACCACGAGATACGCCGCGTGGGCGAAACCGAGAGTCGCTATGTGGACGTGCGCGTCATCGCGGCGACAAACCGCGAACTCAAGGACGCCATGCTCGAAGGCCGGTTCCGCGAAGACCTTTATTACAGATTGAACACGTTCCACTTGCAGCTCCCGCCCCTGCGCGAACGCAAGCCCGTGATTCCTGCACTCGTGCGCTACTTCATCCTCAAGTACAAGGAAGCCCACGGCAAAGACATTGTCGACATCGAACCCGCAGCACAATATGCGCTCAGCCGCTACCGCTATCCGGGCAACATCCGCGAACTCGAGAACATCATCGAGCATGCCATCGTGCTTTCGGAAAACGGAGTCATCCGCTTGGAAGACTTGCCCGAAGAAGTCCAGAACGAAGCGAACGAAAAGCCTATCGCTATCCCGCACATGAAGCAGGCGGCCATCGCGAACGGCGAGACCGTCTGGGATAACGGTGGCGCAATCGCCCCGCAGGAAAGTTCGGCAGAACGCGGCGGGACGGAAAGCGAGCCCTATCCGGGCAAGGCCCAGGACGGCTATGCAGAAATCACCCTCGGCGAAAAGAAGGACGCAAGCAGTTCCGACGAAATCCTCTCGCTCGAGGAAATGGAGCGCCGTCACATTCTGCATGCGCTCAGCATTTGCAAAGGGAACCGCACCGAAGTTTGCAAGCGACTCGGCATCAGCCGCGCCACCCTTTGGCGCAAGCTGAAGGAACTGAAAATCGCGATGGAAGAAGGCGACGAGCAGTGAGGCACGAGGCACGTGGCTCGTGGCTCGTGGTTCTAGGTTCGAGGTTCAAGGGGCCGGCAGTGAGCGATAAGCAGTGAGATAAAAAGGAGATGCCCGGTCAAGCCGGGCATGACACATCCCTAACCACTAACCACTGCTTACTGCCTACTTGTACTCTCGCTTCGCTCAAGTACCAAATGCTCGGCTCGGCCATGTTCAAGCAAGCTTGACCGCGGCGCTCGCCTTACGCATTTGTCCTACTGTCTACTTCCTACTTCCACAAGTGTCGCGACAAGGCAGGAATCCTTCGTGGAACCACTGCCCGCAAAATCAATATCCTGCCCGCGCTTCCAAGCAGTGCGGGCATTCTTGTGTACCGACTTCACGGCATCGAGCACATCACGAGAGAATGCGTCAAGTACAAACTCGCTGTAATTGGAACTCACCATGAAGAACCCGTGCGGGTTCAGGATTTGAGCACATTCCGAGACAAGCGGCATCAAGTGTTCGCGCACGTTGAAGTTGAAGCCCTTGAAGCGGGCGAAGCTCGGCGGATCAAGCACGATACCGTCAAAGCGGAGCCCTTTCTTGCAAGCCCAGCGCACGTATTCAAGCGCATTGCCGCGGAAAAATTCTCCCGGACGCAAGTCAAGCCCGTTCAGCGCATAATTTTCGCGCCCCTTGTCCAAAATCTTCCCGCTGATGTCGGCATTCGTTGCAACAGTGGCGCCACCCAGGCGAGCATGCACCGAGAAACTGCACGTGTAGCTGAAAAGATTGAGGAAGCGCGGACCACCCTCATTTGTCATCCCCGCTTTTTCAATTGTCATCCCCGCGAAGGCGGGGATCTCCTTTGAACATTCGCCACCCATCGCGCGGAAGCGTTCCTCCACTTCGAGGCGCACATGGCGCATGTCAAGGAACAACCCCGGATTCACCGTATCGAGCAAATCCACATGAAACCGCGCGCGCCCCTCGCGCACGACGCCCACGGCATCCTCACGCGAGCCAAAAGCAACTTCCATCGGAGCATTTTCCAAAGACTTGCCCGAACGCGAAAGGCGCTCCTTCACAACGACACAAACGGGATTGAACAGCCCGACAATGGCCTCGACGATTTCCCGCCGGCGCGAAAGCATTTCCGGCCCGAAAAACTGCACCTGGAAACGATCACCGAACTTGTCGAGAGTAACCCCCGGGAAACCATCCGCGGCCCCGTTCACAATGCGGTAAGCATCGGTCACCTCAAACAGAGGAGAACGTTTTTCGAAAGCAGATTGGAGGAGGGAGAGCATGGAAGGTTAGGGGCTAGGATCTAGAGGCTAGGATCTAGGGACTATGAGGTTAGAGATAGCTCACAGCTGTCAAGCATCACTTGTCCAAATTCTTGATTTGGTCCACGAACTCGCCGACTTCCTTGAACTCGCGGTAGATGGAGGCGAAGCGCACATAAGCCACAGGATCGAGTTTTTTGAGTTCCTGCATGGTCATGTTGCCAATCTGGTCGTAGGTCACCTCGAAGCTGTCGTTGACCGGCAAGGAATTCTCGACGTTAGTCGCCAAGTTTTCCAAGTCTTCCCTGGACACTGGGCGCTTCTTGCAAGAATCCATAAGGCCCTTCATCAGTTTCTCGCGTTGGAAAGGCTCCTTGCTCCCGTTTCTCTTGATAACGGTAAGCGGCTGCAACTCGATATATTCACGAGTTGTAAAGCGGCGGCCACAGGCAAGGCATTCACGGCGGCGGCGTATAGAAGTTCCGCTCACGCGGCTATCGACAACCTTGTCGTTGTCGGTTTTGCAAAAAGGGCAAATCATGGCTTGAATATAGGTTTTTTCGCGGGGAAAAAGCACTTTTTTTGATATTTCGTCATTATCCGTGAGGCAAAAGGGCTTTTTTTGTCATAAATAATTTCCCTTACAAAAAAAACGACCGGTTGGTCGTTTTTTCTTATAAATCCTATCGCTAGGCTACGCCTCGCGAAATTACCCATTCACCTTCTTGAAGTCGGCGACGTTCTGGGCAAACTCGGCGAGGTATTCCTTGGCCTTCGCAGCCACAGCCTCGGGCACGTAGCCGAATTCCTTCTCGAGCACGCCAGCCGGAGCGGAAGCGCCAAAGCGTTCCAGACCGCAAGCCTTGCCGAAACCGCCAACTACGCGGTCGAAGAGCACCGGGAGGCCGCTGGAGAGAGCGAACACCGGAGTCCAAGGCACGAGCACCTGGTCGCGGTAAGCCTTGTCCTGCTTGAGGAAGAGAGCCGGGCTAATCATGGAGACAACGCGCACAGCCTTGCCTTCGGCACGGAGGAGTTCGGCGGCCTGGTGTTCCAAGAGCACGTCGGAACCGTTTGCGACGAGTGTGAGGTCCGGGTTCTTGCCAGCGGCGGTATTGTCGCTCACGATGTAGGCGCCCTTGCGGCAAGCCTTCGCGGCTTCGTAGCGTTTGTCGCCGGGGAGAGAGTTCACCACCTGGCGCGTGAGGATGAGTGCCGTCGGGCTGTCGTTGTTTTCGAAAGCCATTTCCCAGGCGGCGAGCGTTTCGAACGCGTCTGCCGGACGGAGCACGAGCATTTCGGCCTTGCCGTTTTTCTTCGTGAGGTCTTCGAGCAAGCGAATCTGCGTTTCGTGTTCGATGGGCTGGTGCGTCGGGCCATCTTCGCCCACGCGGAAACTGTCGTGCGTGAACACATACTTGACAGGCAGGCCCATGAGGGCGGCCATGCGGATAGCGGGCTTCATGAAGTCGCTGAACACGAAGAACGTAGCGCAAATCGGGAACAAGCCCTTCTGCAAAGCGATACCATTCATGATGGCGCCCATCGTCAGTTCGGCGACACCCACCTGGACAAACGCGCCCTTGAAGTCGTTCGGACGGAAGATGCCCGTCTTGTTGAGGAACGCCTGCGTGTTGTCGGAGTTGGAAAGGTCTGCGGAACTGCAAATGATGTTGTGGAAGTTTTCGGCGAGGTAGCCGAGAACCGTACCGCTCGTAACGCGGGTAGCGACACCTTCCTTGATCGGGAGGCTGGAGAGGTTGAGCACCGGAGCCTTGCCGGAGAGCCATTCATTGAGGATACCACACTTTTCAGGATTTTCAATATCCCATTTGCCTTTCTCTACCTTCCATTCTTTTACCACTTTGCGGAGTTCGTTTGCGCGGGCTTCGAATGCAGCCTTCACGTCGTCGAACACCTGGAACGGGTCGTCCGGGTTACCACCGAGGTTCTTGACCGTCGCGGTAGTAGAAGCACCGGCAGCGTTGAGCGGCTGGCCGTGCGTAGAAACTTCGCCTTCGTAGCTCTTGCCATCTTCGGCAACAGCGCCCTTGGCCATCGTGGTGTGGCCGAACACGAGCGTTGGCTTTTCCTTCTCGGCCCAGGCTTCCTTGAATGCCTTGCGGAGTTCGGCGATGTTGGAACCGTCGCATTCGATAACGCGGAAGCCCCAGGACTCGTACTGACCAATGAAGTCGTGGCTCATCACGTCTTCGGTCTTGCAGCTCAGCTGCACCTGGTTCGCGTCGTAGAAGAAGATGAGGTTCGAAAGTTTGAGGTGGCCGGCGATACGGCCCACGCCGTACGCGATTTCTTCTTCGAGGCCGCCGTCAGAAACAAGGCAGACCGTCTTGTGCTCGAGGATGGATCCGAAGCGTTCCACCATGAAGCGTTCGGCGATAGCAGCGCCAAGAGCAATGCCGTGGCCGATACCGAGCGGGCCCGAGGAGTTCTCGATGCCGAGCATCACGTCCAGTTCAGGGTGACCCGGCGTGCGGCTGCCAAGCTGGCGGAAGTTCTTCACGTCGTCGAGCGTGAGGCGACCGGTGAGCACGAGCTCGGAGTACAGGAGCGGGCTCATGTGGCCCGGGTCCATGAAGAAGCGGTCGCGGCCCATCCATTCCGGATCGTCCGGATCAAAGCGCAAAAATTCCGCAAACAAAAGCGTCGTGGCGTCGGCGGCACCCATCGCGCCACCCGGATGCCCGGACTTCGCCTTCTGCACCATGGCAGCGGATAAAATTCGGACGTTGTCGGCTGCTTTTGTAACTAGAGCATCTTGCACGGTAAAACCTCTCTCGATGTTGTTTTTTACGCGCCAAATGTAGTTTTTTCTCGCCACTCTCTCAAGGCTTAAAGATGAAAAGTCATTTATGCCCCGCCTTTTTTTGCATAAAAATTGGGTTTTTCAGAAAAAGTTATATTTTGACCCGAAGTCGCCGTAAGCGACGGAATCGCCCCCGAAAGGAGCGGTTTTAATAGTTTTTTGGAATGAAACCATGAAAATCAAAAACGATATCTTGGCCTTACTCAAGAACTTAGCCCATCCCGCCGGAATCGCGGGAGTAATCCTGGCACTGGCAATCCCCTTCCTGGTCTATCTCGCCCCCAACATTGGGCACAAGGAAACCATCCGGCAACTGGACCTGAACCTTCCCATTCCCCTCTTCTGTGTACAGTTCGCCCTCGCTATCGTCCTGCTCGCCGTGCTGAACAAGGATTTCCGCGAATGGTTCCGCGGCATCCTCCCTGCAAAGGCTTTCAGCATCATGGCTCTTGCATTCGCGGTCGCCGTTTCCATCTTTGCCGCAACGCAAATCGAAGCACGTCACCGCGTGCAGAGCGACGAAAGCGTGTTCATGTCCGTTGCGCAGAACATGTTCTACAACCACGAGAGCGGCACCTGCAACCAGGGTCTCTTCTCCGATGGTAAACTGGAATGTACCTCCAAGTCCAACAGTTTCAAGACAAAGGGGCTCTCGTTCCTGTACTACATAGGAATGCCTCTGTTCGGCAGTGACCTCCACTGGATATTCAACCTGGAACTCCTGATGCTGCCGCTGTCGTTCTTGCTGATGTTCTTCGCCATCGTCGCATGGACAAGGCAACCGCTGCTCGCATTCTTCGCATCGCTGTTGCTCGCACTGCAACCGACCGTCCTGTTCCAGTTCCGCGCCATGTCGGTGGAACCGCTCTACATTTTCCTCTCTGCTCTTTCACTCCTGGTGTTCAAGTGGGCGTTTGACCGCAACACCATCAAACACTGGGCTCTGCTCGCACTCATTCTCGCCTTCTTCGCACAAACCCGCCAAGAGACGGCATTCTGCCTATTCGCTTTCATTATCTTCGCTCTGCCCAAGCTGCTTGACTCCAAGGACTACAAGGCTCCCACGTTCTTCGTGACGCTTTCGCTGTTCTCGGTGCCGGCACTCCTTACCATCAGCTACTTCCAGGGATTTGGCTTCCAGGGTGGCGAATACGAAGCACACGGGCACTTCATCGAAGATTTGCTCAAGAACTGGGAAATCATGACAAAGCCGCTCAACGATAACGGCGAACTTTCCAACCCGTTCCTCAGCTACTTCAACTACCTGTTCGCGCTGGGAGCGGCCTACCTCTTGTTCCGCGCATTCTACGACCTGCGCAAGAAGGATTTCTTCTACCTCGAAGTCCTCGCATTCCTCGTCATCTACCACCTGCAGACCTACGTCATTCTCGAGAATGTCTCCGGTGACTTCGGTATCGAAATCAACCAGCGTTATAGCTTGGTGATGCTGCCGTCCATGGCGTTTGTCGCCGCACTCCCCATCGCCCACTTTGTCGAAACCATCGTCAAAACGAGTCTGGATTCCAAGTCCAAGAACGCAGGACGCTTCACCGTTCTTGCAGCGATTGTCGTTGCCGTGGTGCTCTCCGGGTGGACCGCCCACTACAAGCCGGATTTCAACAAGAACATCATGTACAACAGGAACCACTTGACCATCGAGGAACACGAGATCCTCGCCTGGCTCAAGGAAATGCCTGCAAAGAACAGATTGTTCATCTACGGGCGTCCGTGGCATTTCGTGGGTTATGGCATTTCTTCCATCCATTACGACCAAGCGCGCAAGATGAGCCCCAACGCGCTTAACGACCTGATGAAGAAGTTCGACGAAGTCTACTACATTCGCGGCCTCGATTGCTGGGACAGCCAGACTTACCACAAGAAGGCCGTCGAGCACCGCATCGCAACCACCTGCGACGTGTTCGAAAAAGAAATGGAACTGGAAGGCGTCAAGAACATCCTCGTCACGAACAACTACTGGGTGCAAATTGCCAAGTTCCTGGGCCGCAAGTCTTACGACCCGTCTAAGATCATCACGGTCAGCGCCCCCGAAATGGTGGACACAGCGCTTGTCCTCGGCATTGACCTGAAGGACTCCCGCACAGAAGCCCGCCAATGGACATATAAAGTAGACATGAACGACCGAATCCTTGTGGAAGGCCACTACGAAGCCGGTGCTCTTCAAGTCAGCGTACCCAAGGATAGCGTCATAACCGGCTACAACAAGATTACATACTCCGTCAAAGACCCGAACGGAAAAGTTCTCGGGACTATCGAAGACTACTACTTCAACGCAAAGGACGGAGCACTCGCCCTGAATGGAGTCAAGTTCGAAAGCCACACGCAAGCCTGGGGTTCGCTGCACATTAACGAATCCATCGAAGGCAACAAGATGACCGTGAACGGGAAAAGATTCAAGTTCGGTTACGGCACCCACGCCGCCTCCGAAACCGTATTCAACATCGAAGGCAAATTCAATACGTTCTCCATGCAATACGGCCTCGACGACGAATCCCTCTGTAGCAGTGGCGTGAAAATGCAAGTGCTCGGAGACGGCAGGGTTCTCGCCGAAACGGAATTTTTCAAGGCCGGATTCCTCGGAACCCTCACGGCCGATATCAAGGACATCCAAAAACTCACCATCAAGTCCATCGCCAACGGCAGTATTGACTGCGACCACGTGGACATCATCAACCCGGAAGTTAAATAATGCTCTTATCCGTAATTATCCCCGTATTCAACGAAGAAGAAATCGTTGCCGAAACCTACCGGGTTCTGGAAGAAGAACTCAAGAACGTCGAGCATGAACTCATATTCGTGAACGACGGTTCCAAAGACCGCACCCGCGAAATCGTCGAAGGCCTGCTTCCGGGCAACCCGAACAACAAGATTGTCAACTTCAGCCGCAACTTCGGCCACCAGGCAGCCTTCAGCGCGGGCCTTGACCACGCCACGGGCGATGCCGTCGTAATTATCGACGGTGATCTGCAAGACCCGCCGAGCCTCATCCACGAAATGCTCGAGAAATGGCGCGAAGGTTATCAGGTCGTGTACGCACAGCGCAACAAGCGCAAGGGCGAAACCATCTTCAAACGTTTCACCGCGTTCGCGTTCTACCGCATCATCGGCAAACTTACAAGTATCGACATTCCGCCTGACACCGGTGACTTCCGCCTCATGGACCGCTGTGTGGTGGATCAGCTCAAGAACCTGCCAGAACGTAGCCGCTTCTTGCGCGGGCTCGTCTGCTGGGTCGGCTTCAAGAAGATTGGCGTCAAGTACGACCGCGCCGAACGCACGGCAGGCACTTCCAAGTATCCGCTCAAGAAGATGCTGCGCCTCGCCTTCGACGGCATCACCGGTTTCAGTTCCGCCCCGCTCAAGATCAGTTTTTATCTCGGCTTCACCGCTGTCATTGTCGGGTTCGGTCTTCTCGTCTGGTCTATCCTCGAGAAATTCCTCAACCCCGCGACAACCGTTCCCGGCTGGGCTTCGCTCATGACCGCCATCGTATTCTTCGCCGGTGTACAGCTGATTTCCATCGGCATTCTCGGCGAATACATCGGCCGCATCTACGACGAAGTCAAGCAGAGACCGTTGTATATTGAGGATAAGAAGTAGGAAGTAAGAAGTAAACAGTGGTTAGTAAACAGTAGACAGTGACTAGCAATTAGGAATGCGATTATCATGAGTTCTTTCATTCCTAACCACCAACCACTAGCCACTAACCACTTTCTAAGCCCTAACCACTAATCACTAACCACTAACCACTTTATTATGCGCAATAAACTATTCGTCATGAGCGCCGCGAGTGGCGCAGGCAAGACAACCCTCAAGGACAAAGTCATCGGGGAATTCCCCGACATCGTATATTCCATTTCGGCAACTACGCGCAAACCACGCGAAGGCGAGGTGAATGGAGTCCATTACTTCTTCAAGACAAAAGAAGAGTTCGAGAAGCTAATTAAAGAAGACGGCCTTATCGAATGGAACGAAGTGCACGGCAACTATTACGGCACGCCCAAGTTCTTTGTCGAAGACATGCTCCGCCAAGGCAAACGCGTGCTGTTTGACCTCGACGTTTTTGGCAAGGTGAACTTTGACAAGGTTTACCCCGATGCGACTGGCATCCTGATTCTCCCGCCGAGCGAGGAGGAACTGGAACGCCGTCTGCGCGGGCGCGGCACCGACTCCGAAGAAGTCATCCGGCTGCGTCTCGAAAACGCCAAGAAAGAAATGGAATTCGCAAAGACCAAGGGCAAGTACGAATACACGATTATCAACGACGACCTTGAAAGGGCCGCCGATGAACTCCGTGCCATATTGAAGCAGAAATAGGTTAACCTATTCGATTTCGACCTTGATCTCTACGCCAGGGAACCACGGTTTCGCAGCGTTCACGACAGGCCAAAGAATTCGACGGACGGGCGTAAGTTCGTTCGTTTTTAAATACAGTTTCGCCCAGCGAACATTCTGCACCACCGGGACAAACGCATCTACGGGGCCCATCACCGTCATCGACTTTTCCGCACGGCACATTTTTTCCACACGGCCAACGGCTTCGCGCAAAAGTGATTCATCTTTGCTGCCGAACGAGACTTCCACTAACTTGCAGAACGGCGGATAGCACGCCTCGCCACGGTTGCGCATTTCCCATTCAGCAAAGCCACTAAAATCGTGTTGCAAAGCAAAGCGCATCACCGGTTCGTCGGGATTGAGCGTCTGCACTAGAACCTTGCCGCCCCCCTGTACGCGGCCCGCACGGCCCGCCGTCTGGCTCAACAGCTGGAACAGCCTTTCTGTATTGCGGAAATCCGGCAAGCCAAGGCCACTATCGGCACCCACGATACCCACCAACCTCACGCCCGGGAAATCGTGGCCCTTCGCGACCATCTGCGTCCCGAGCAAAATGTTGTACTCACGATTGCGGAACGCATCCAAGATTTTTTCAACAGAGCCCACGTTCTGCGTCGTATCGCGATCCATGCGCACAATTTTCGCACCGGGCACCCACTCGGCAATTTCTTCTTCCAGTTTTTCGATAGCGCCGCCAACGAACTCGAACGTTCCCGCACCACAAGAATGGCACGGAGTGTTCACCGGATAGAGCAAGCCACAGTAATGGCACATCAAGGAGCCATACTGTTTATGATAAACTAGCGGAACATGGCAATGTTTGCAATAGAGCGTTTCGCCACATTCGCTGCACACGCGAATTTTCGAGTAGCCGCGGCGGTTCATCAACACAATGGACTGTTCCCCACCGGCAACACACTCCACCAAGGCGTCGCGGAGGTCCGGCGACAACATGAGGCCCTTTTGCTGACACACCTTGGCCATGTTTATGATAC
Organism: Fibrobacter sp.; assembly: GCA_016285835.1. Lineage (GTDB taxonomy): Bacteria > Fibrobacterota > Fibrobacteria > Fibrobacterales > Fibrobacteraceae > Fibrobacter. Next base: position 11,878 of record JAEERM010000014.1, on the reverse strand, counting down.
GCACATCGGGGAGCGAGGCCGCCGTCGCACGTTTTTTGAGCTTCAAAATCTTTATGTTGTTTAAAACCGCATTGCGGTAAGTCTCAAGGCTCGGCGTGGCACTCCCGAGAACGACCAAGGCACCGTACTTGTGCGCTACATGGAAAGCGAGTTCCCGGGTGTGGTAACGCGGGGCCGGATCCTGTTGTTTGAAGGAGGAATCGTGTTCTTCGTCCAAGATGACGACATCAAAATCAAATGGTGCAAGAATTGCACTGCGCGTCCCGAGTACGACTCGAGCCTCGCCACGCAACACCGAAACATAAGCCGCACGCTTTTTCGGAGCAGAAAGTGCGGAATGTAGCACCTGTACAGGCACCTGCAAAAAATCTTCGAACCGTTTCGACGTTTGCGGAGTAAGGCCGATTTCTGGAACAAGAATCAAGACCTTCAACCCACGGGACAAAGCTTCCCATGCCAGTTCTTGATACACACGCGTCTTGCCCGAACCAGTCACACCATGCAACAGCGTCCCGCGGAAACCATTCCCCGAAAGGTCTGCAACAAGGGATTCCAAGGCTATGCGCTGTTCATCTGTCAGAGGAGGCGCATCTGGCCGCGCGGGAATGGAATCTTTCGCCACATCATCACCGGGCAAATCTTCAGTGGAATCTCCAACACCGGCCGCAAGCGCATCTAGATACTTTTCAAATTCGGCTGGCCAGAAAACGTCCAAGGCCTTCATCGGCGTACTCATATAGTAGCGGGAAGTCCACTCCAGCATTTCCATGTACCGCTCGCCAAAAACATACCCCGAAGCATGGGGAAAGGCGCAACGCACATCGAACTCCGGACGTTCGGCAGTCACCTTCGACACAAGAGCGAGCACCGGTTTTTTGCGGTTAGCCAACTGAACCCAGACAACGCTCCCGCGCTCCAACGAGGCCCCTTCGGGGACACCGTAAGTGAACACGGACGGGGCCTGCGGGATATACACCTCGCAGAACTCAGCCAGAGAAGACGCTTTCATCTTCATCCTAACCGCTTCGGGCGCTTGTGTTTTGGGGATCCGTTTCGACATTGGGCTAAAAAATAGCATCAAACCCTACAAAATAAAAGTTTTTTAAAATTTTTTAATATTGTTTTAATTAGATTATGTTTCACAGGTTCGCAAGGAGCCTGAACCTTCCCCGGAGTTTACTATGAGCTTATTGGACGCATTTAAACCGAAATGGCAGAATTCCAACCCTGAAAAGCGCATCGAGGCGATTGACGAGTTGAATTCACAGCATCAGGACATCCTGGAAAACATCGCGTTGCGCGATGAAGACAAGGATGTAAGACTGGCCGCAATCAAAAAACTGACCATTGTCTCTACACTGCTGAACATTTCGAAGAACGATACCGAAGCGATGGTCCGCCGTCTTGCTGAAACGCGTTACTACGAAGAAATCACCAAGAAGCTGAAAGAATTCCGCGAAGCCGCAACCCCCGATATTATTGCGCATCTCGATGAATTGAAAGACACTCGCTACGCCGAAGAACTGCTCAAGTCCATGAAGTCTTCCGAACTTCGGCTCGAGCTGGTCAAGAAGTGCTCCAAGCAATCGCTCCTCACTTATGCCGCAAACCGCGACCCCAAGGAAAGCGTAGCCAAGGCCGCGTTCGAGCGCCTTGAGTCCGAGAACGCCCTCCAGGACATTTCCAAGAACTCCAAGCACACCACCATCCGCAAGATGGCCGCCGAAAAGCTCCGCGCGGCCAAGGAAGCCAAGGACGGTGGTCAGAAGGCCGCAGCCCTCCTGTTCAGCAAGCGCGAAGCCCTTATCCAGCAGGCTCACCACTTTGCCGCCCAGAAGGATCCTCTGGCAATCCGTCCCCAATTCGAAGCCCTGATGGAAGAAGCTCAGACCTTGGGTATGGGTCCAGCCCAAGCAACACTCGACAAGATTCACGAAAGTTTCATCAAGTTCTGCAACGAAGCAAACGAAGCAAAGATTGCAGCACTCAAGGCCGAACAAGAACTGCAGGCCAAGAAGCAGCACCTCACAGAAACTCTCGAAGAACTGGAATCCTTGCTCAACGAAAACGACGCCAAGGAAAAGGGCGAACGCATCGACGCCATCATCGAAGAATGGAACGCCGAAAAATCCGTCATGGATGCCGCAAGCGTCAAGCGATTCAACCAAGCATTCTTCAAGGCTCAGGATTTGAAGCGTGCCGTACTCGAAAGCCAGCTGAACAACGAAGAGACCGAGAACAAAGAAGCGTCCCGTCCAGAACTGCTGGAACGCCTCCAAGCTCTTGCCGATACGGACACGAGCGAGAATACATCCAAGTATCTCCACGCCATTGTGCGCGAATGGGAAAAGCTCCCGCTCCTCGAAGGTGCCGACCCCGTCCTCCAGAGCTACAACGCCCTGCGCAACAAGCTCAGCGAAAAGATTACCACGTTCAACGAGAACGCCGAAAAGGTGATTGCCGAAAACAAGGTGAAGCTCACTGCTCTCATCGAAAGAGTCAAGGCAATCAACGAGAACGAGAACTTCAAGGAAATCAACAAGAAGCTCCGCGAAACGTTCCAGGAATGGAAGTCCATCGTTGGCGAACAGAAGTTCAAGTACCACGACCTGTGGCAAGAATACAAGAGCGCCACTGCACGTTTCCAGGAAATGCAGCAGTGGGAATCGTGGCACAACGAAAAAGACCGCGACGAAATTCTCGCCGAAATGGAAACACTGAGCAACGAAACACCAAGCCAGGCAGTCCTTTCCAAGCTCCGCGACCTGAGCAGCAAGTGGCGTGAAATTGGCCCCATTTCTCCGGCCAAGCTCAACGAATACCGCGAAAAGTTCCAGGGCCTCTGCGACAAGATCAAAGAGAACTGCGCTCCGTTCATCGAAGAACAGCAGGCAGAACGCCAGAAAAATTTGGAAGCCAAGGAAGAGCTTTGCCAGAAGGCCGAAGAACTCGTCGCCAACAAAGAAATATTCTGGAAGGACAAGTTCAAGGCCATGCAGGAAATCCAGGAAAAATGGAAATCCATCGGCATGGTGCCCAAGGAATCGATGGCCGCATTGTTCGACCGTTTCAAGGCCGTAACTAATGCGTTCTACACCCAGCACAAGGAAAACCTGAAGCAAGAAGACCAGGCCCGCGAAGCAAACTACGAAAAGAAGGTGAAGCTTTGCGAAGAAGCCGAAGCGATCAAGGAATCCAGCGACTGGAATGCAACTTCGAACAAATTAAAGCACCTCCAGGAAGCCTGGAAGGCGATTGGTCCCGTACCCAAGAGCAAGTCCGATGAAATCTGGACCCGCTTCCGCACTGCATGTGACGCCTTCTTCGAAAAGAAACGCGCTCACTTCGAAGAAATGGATGCCTCCAAGCAGAAGAATCTCGAAGCAAAGCAGGCTCTGTGCGACAAGCTCGAAGCTCTTGACATGAACAACATAACGCCGGAACTCATCGAGACGGTCAAGTCGATCGAAGCCGAATGGAAAAACATCGGCATGGTTCCCAAGGAATCTGTCGAAAGCATCAGCGACCGCTTCAACGAGACAATCAACCAGTTCCTCGGCCGCTGTGCCGAAAAGGATGAAGATCTCCACAGGCAGCTCGACGAAGTAAAGGCCAAGAAGCAAGACATGATCGAAAAGGTCCGCCAGTTTGCCGAAAGCGCTGGCAGCAACCAGCTTGCCGAAGCCGTGCGCGAACTCCAGAAGGAATGGCGCAACCTGGGCAGTTGCGGTGTTGATGACTTGCTCATCCACAAGACATTCCGCGAAGCCTGCGACGACTTCTTCACACGACGCCGCGACCAGCTCGACATTCAGGAACAGGCCCGCCAGAACAACCTGCAAAAGAAGGTATTGCTCTGCGAACAGGCCGAAGACCTGCTCACCGACTTGAACGAACAGACTGTGGGTGTATCCATGAACAAGGTAAAGCACCTGCGCCACCTGTGGAAAGAAGTCGGTGCGGTACCCCGCGACCAGTCCGACAAGATTTGGAAGCGCTTCAATACCGCCTGCGACCAGGTGTTCGCCTTCGGCCGCAAAGACCAGGTCGAAGCCCCGGCAGCGGCCCCCGAAGCATAAGCACAGGGTGCAAACACAATTTAAGGGATGGCAGCGACGCCATCCTTTTTTATTTTTGTGCCATAATGAAATTCCCTCCATGGACAAGTGTCAGCGAAGCCGCCCGCCTGCTCAAAGCGGACGAAGTCGTCGCCATCCCGACAGAGACCGTGTATGGGCTTGCCGGCAATGCGTTTGAGCCCAAGGCCCTCGCCAAAATTTTTGCCGCCAAGGAACGCCCGACATTCGACCCGCTCATCGTGCATATTGCAGACATCGCACAATTGAGCGACATTGCCAAAGACATACCCGAAGCCGCATACAAACTCGCCGAAGCCTACTGGCCCGGCCCCATGACGATTATCCTGCCCAAGAAGGATTGCATCCCGGACCTGTGTACCAGCGGGTTGCTCTCCGTCGCCGTGCGCTTCCCGAGCCACCCTGTTGCGCAGGCCATCATCAAGGAATCGGGATTACCGCTTGCCGCACCGAGCGCGAACCTGTTCAAACACGTGAGCCCGACAACCGCCGAGCACGTGGCAGCACAGCTTGCCGACCGCATCGCGGGCATTGTTGATGGTGGCCCCTGTACTGTTGGAGTCGAAAGTTCAATCATCTCGCTTGCAGGCGAAAAGCCCACGGTGCTCCGTCCCGGCGCCATCACGCCGGAGATGTTTGCAAAGGTGCTCGGCAGCGTAGACGTGAAGGATTCCACGAGCAAACCAGGGCAGCCCATGGCGGCGCCGGGCCAATGCGATACGCACTACCGCCCGCAAGTCCCGCTATATTTCGGTAAACTCCCCGCCGGCTACAAACTCCCCACAAACACCGTGCGCATCGCATTCGGCAAGCAGCCCGGTCCCATCCCGGAAACGGTTAACTTGTCTGAATCAGGCGACATGGCCGAGGCGACAGCCAACCTGTACGCCTTCATGCACGATTTGGACAAGCCCGAATACGACTTGATTCTCGTGGACCCGATTCCGAATGTCGGCGTGGGCATGGCGCTAAACGACAGGCTCAAAAGAGCGAGTGTGAAAGAGCTGTGAAGTACCCTGAGCATGCCGAAGGGTACGGAAATAGCGACCTGTAAGATGTTGATTAGGGATTAGGATCTAGTGCGAAAAAGTAAGATGTCATGCCCGCACAGGCGGGCATCTCCTTTTGTTCTAATAAGAAGGAGGTCCCCGACCAAGTCGGGGAAGACATTTAATTTAATCATCTTAAGCTTCGTGCCTCGTACCTGGAGCCTCGAGCCCCCTCGCCTCACATCGGGAACAGGGGGTAGTTTTCCTTCGTGTACGTTCTTGTGTACGCGTTGAAATGCCACCATTCGCTGCTGAGAGGCACCCAGCCCGCGCGCTTCATGATGTTGCGGAACAGGTTCCGGTTATCGACCTGCTGCTGCGTCAGGCGACCACTCTGGAGAGCATCGGCCTCGCCCACTTCGCCAGCACACCGTTCGAAAGAATCAAAGTCCGTGCCCATGTCAAGCATCGCCCCCGTGCTGTCAGCAACACCGATATCGAGAGCGAGCCCGTAATTGTGCAGCCCGCCCGTCTTTCCCGAAGACACGTAGTTCGAGTAGGGAGTTCCCGCCACGGCACGCTTGAGCGCACTCTGCGCATACAGCGGACGCGCCGCATCGAACACCACCAGCGTAGCCCCCGGCATTTCCTTTCGCAATAGCGCAACGGCCCGTTTCAACTTGGGCAATGCATCCTTATGCACAAACGCACGACGGATGCCACAATAGAGGTCGTGCCCGGTTACGTTGTCAAACGTCGCATAGCGCAAGTCCATGCGGAGCCCTTTCATGTACGTAATCTCGACTAGGTTGGAATCGGCTTTGGCATAAGCAATCCACTGCTTGGCCGCCTTGCAAAAACGCACAGGCTTCGCCGGTTTCTTGGGAACAAACAAACTATCCGTATCATGCGCCCACGCAACCATACACAAGCAGAAGAGCAACAGAACGATTCTCATACCACAAGGCTCTCAGCCTCTAGTCTCTAAATTCTAGCCCCTAAATTCCCAACTGCACTTCCACGCCAAACTGGAAATACATTCCCATGCCCTTCGCCATGAAAGGCACCAGTTCGTAGCCATCTGAAGTTTTGCCATTTCCATCCCGTGTCACCCAGGAACGTTCACGGTCATTCGCAGTCCCGAGGAATTCCAGAGCAGGCACATCCAATTTTCCTAAGATATTAGGCAATTCCAAATAGAACCGGGCATGCTTGAAGAAATACTTGCTCGTCGTAATATCCAGGTTGACGCGTAAATCCGTACGATAAAGGTTGGTAAATTCGTTCAGGTCGCGCAGGCGACGAGTCCCGTTTGTCCGCTGCGACTTTCCGTTTTCTTCGTCCAGGGACGACGGCATGATAGAGTAGTAATACAACGGACGGTGATACAACGCATGGTGCGTCAGGATTACCGAGATTACGGAGTCCTTACGTGGGTAGTAGCGGAAATGCGAAAGCATGTCGAGGCGGGAGTTCGCTTCCCAAGGAATCGAGCTTCCATCTTCCAGTTCGTATTCACCGTACACGGAGTTCACGTTCGTAGAGAAGGAGAAGTGGTGGGAAGTCTTCCATTCCACCTTCACGCCACCACCCATCGACCAAGCGTAATCCACCGGAGTCACATCCCTGTAATACGCATAAGCTTTCGGCATCGGCAGCAGCGGGTCGGCATAGTAGCGCCCGTAACCAGCCACCTGACCATCGAAATACTTTGACCGGTAACCAAGGCCCAGTTTCGCGGACGTTCCCGTCTCAAGGCGTCCAGTCAGGTCACCATCGTCATAATAGTGTTTCCAGTCGCTACGGTAGGCAGCATTGCCGAACACGTGCCAGTAGGCGGAATCCGCACGGGAGAGATTCACGTCGGCATCAATGGAGCCTGTCGGTTGCGCATTGTGGTCCACAGCGTCAGCCACGGCTCCTGCAGAGAGGATGTACCTATCGTAATCGCCACTCCAGTCAAAGCGGCTCGCCCCCGAAAGAACTCCAGTCTGATAATCATCAGTAGTCGTTCCACCGAACTCAAGATAGCTGCGTTCGATAATCTGCTGTTCGTACAACACGGCACCGCTCAAACCGGCACCCAGGATTTTCCCTTTGAAGCCCTTGTCCAGTCCGGCACTGATCGTAGAATGAGTCTGCTCGTAGGCATCGATAAACGAGGTCCCGCCCCTGTCGTTGTTGGCCACTTCACGGAAGCCAGTCGTATCGCGGAGCGTATCGCTCAGGTATTCGCGGACATAACCTGCGTGCAAGCTCGTACCGAACCGTGAATTGTATTCAGCGCCGAGCACAAGGTATTCCTGCTCGCCCGCGATAATGTTCACGGAATTCACCTCGTCCATCTTGGTCGCCGTATCCTGCCGGATGGCATATTCATCGTAACTATACAACGTGCGCAATGCCCAGGTATCGCCTAGGGAATCAGATCCATTCAACTGTGCATAAACATCGTAGGCAGAAAGGTCGAACGGGTCTGAAGACTTGACTCGGCAATCTTCATCATCATCACAATCCGCACCGCGCTTGCGGAACTCGGTAAAGAACTTTTCACCCAGGTTCTTGAGCATTTCAGGATCCAGGCGACGGAACGAAATCCTAAAGGAGTCCCAGAAGAACCACGGCATGTCGAGCACAATTTCTTGGACCGTGAGGCCCATGGAGCCCTTGATTCCCCATTCGCCAGAAGTCTGTTCGGGGATGTACTGCACCGAAGTCGCAAGCCCCTGTCCCAATGGACCCGACCCGTAGTGGTCATGAATCTCGATTCCGCTCAGGGTATGCGGGTTCACCACAGAAAGGTTGCCCGGGAAGCCCATGTCCAAGTGGCGCATGTTCGGAATGCGGAGTTGGCCCAAATGGTAGGCCACGTCTCCCGCACGAGAGCCTTCATAATACAAAGCACTAGAGAAATCCTTCTGGCCCGAAATGCCAGGCATCTGGCTCAGGTGTTCCGTCAAGTCGAAACGCATACCGGCAGCATCTTCTAGCGACTCGACCTTCACCGTACGTTCCGGTTCCCATTTTACGGGCTCGCCGCCACCCACCACAGTACTCGACCCGAGATCACGCACATTGGGGACAAGCGAGATGACCATGTCCAGCAAGTCGGCAAAATCCTGAAGCTCCACATATACGCTGTCGTAGCCGTCCTTGCTAAACACGAGGGAGGCATTCTTGGAATCTACCTCATACTCAAAACGACCATTGGAATTTGTTTCACCAACAAATTTGCCGCTACGGTACGTGATTTTCACATCCTTGATGGGCAAGTCTGATTCAGATTCAAGAACGACACCAATAATGGTTGTCGGGGTCGCAGCAAACACACTAACGGCAAAAAAAGCGAGAATCCAAAAAACGGAGCGAAATTTCATAGAGTATAAAATAGAAAAAATGAGTTTCCGAGCACAACGTTATTAAATTTTGGCAATGCAGAACGTTTATCTTGTCCAAATGGAGTCTTTCCCAGGCGAAAAAGCCCGCAACTTGGCTCACGCCGTATCCCTCGTCGAACGCGCATCCGTGAAAAAAGGCGGCATTATCCTGTTCCCCGAGATGTTCGCCACGGGCTACCTGCCCAAGGACCCCGCCAGCGAGGCTGAAAATTTCGAGGACGGCAACGGAGAAACCACATCGGTCCTTTCCGACCTCGCCAACAAGACCGGCTGCACCATCTTCGGGGCAGGCATTGCAAAAAAAGACAGAGCCATCACCAACCACTCCAGCGTCTACATTCCCGCCCAACAGACCGAATTCGCCGGATACGACAAAATCCACCCGTTTTTCCATGAGCAGGAATCGTTCCGCGCGGGAAAATCTATTACTTTATTAAAAATAAACGGATGGAGAATCGCCCCCACCATCTGCTACGACCTCCGCTTCCCTGAAATTTACCGCGAAGCGGTACGCCAGGGCACAGACCTTTTCACAATACAAGCCGCATGGCCCAAGAGTCGGGTGGCGCACTTCGAAGCGCTCCTCCGAGCCCGCGCCATCGAGAACCAGTGCTACGTAGCTGCAGTAAACGCCTGCGGTCGTGATGCCGGAGGCAACCCCTACGCAGGCCATTCCGTAATCTTTGACCCCGAAGGGAACGTCGTTGCAGCGGCGAATGACACAGAAATAGTCCTCGAAGCAGAAATTGACTTGGAAAGAGTCAAAGCTTGTAGGGCACTTTTCCCCGTCTTAAAAGACGCAGAAATTGCGGTTTAAGATGATTTCAGTCACTCGCCTTCATTTTTTTTGAATTGTAAACAATTTTATTCATTTCGTTAAGTTATTAACCATCAAATGATTAAGATAAACTTACATAATTTCGGAAGCATACCACTGCACATTTTTTCACTAAAACCCCTCGCTTTTTGCTTAAAAATATCTTATAATTATTAATGCGGAGGCACACCCTAAACAAGGGAACCAAAACTAAACAGCGAGGTTAAACAATGACATCTCCAGATATAGACAAGCTCAGTTACGTGCGGGCGTTGATCAAAGCTGGTCTCGCTCGTGACCTGATAATCAAGATAACTTCCATATCCATGTACCAGTACGCCCAGATCCAGCGCGACCTCTTAGCCGCTTAATTCGGGTTCGTAAAATTGGACGTTATCATTAAAATTCCGGCGCAGCCCGCCACCTCCAACGAGGAACGGTTGGCTGCGCTTTCTCTTTGCTTTCGCGACGGGTCGCTCCTGCTCACGGGGCGCGACGCGAAAAAGCCGGCCCAGTTCACGCTCAAGCCCGCCGACAACTTCCCCTGGGGGGATTTTCTCGACAAGCTCCTGGTCGCATGGCAGTTGGGCGACTACAGCGACATTCCGCTAGCCTTCCGGCCCCAGAAGCGCATTCCCCAGTTCGTCATCGACGGATTCCCGAACGAAAGCGTCCCCAACCGGCTGAAGGTACTCGCTACGCTCCGCAACCAGGGATACTTCCTCCCGCTCCCTACCCCGGGGCACCACTAGCCCCAGGACGCACAGGACAATGCAGGGCACAATCGACATCGAGACAATCCGCAACAAGCGCTGGTTCATGGGCAGGAACCGGAATATTTCGAGTATCCGCATGGCGGACTCCACCCAAATCGGCGATGCAGAAATTGCACTACTTAACGTCTCGTTTGCAGACGGGGAACAAGACAAGTACGCCATTGTCGCCGACGAGGCCCGCATAGGGGCCATCCTCGAAGCCGGTTTCGCCGGGAACTCCGGCAGCCGAGAATTCGCCGGGAAATGCGGAACGTTCGTCTTCCTCAGCGCCCGCTCCCGTGAAAACGGCCAAGTCGAAGAATGCGCAGGGCAAGGGGTCTTGCTCGGTGCGAAACCTTTCCCGGGAGAACAAAGCAACTCGTCGTTCCTCGTCCCGGGCCACAGCATATTCAAACTGTACCGGCGGTTGCAAGCGGGAACCCATCCCGAAGCCGAAATCCTGCGCCACCTGGACCACTCCGGAACATGCACCTCCCCGCGACTCTACGGGGAATGCCTCTACAAAGCCAATTCCGGGGAAACATACGCGCTCGGAATCCTGGAGCAGCTCGTCCCCAACGCAAACGACGCCTGGGAGCAGTTCTGCAAAAAAATGGACCCCGGCGAAGCCGCAGCGCTCGGCAAGGCGACCGCCCGCATGCACGCCGCACTGAAAACGCTCCCCGGCACCGATGTCGGGAACGAGCCCCCGCCCTTCGACAAATTGGAAAAACTCCTCCAGGCGAGCCACGACCCTCTGGCCAAACAGTTGCTGGAATCGATGGACTCCCTGCGCGAGACTTTCGCCCGCATGGGAGCCGAAGCGCGGGGCCTCGAAACCGGAAACCTCGCCCCGCAGCGCATCCACGGGGACTACCATCTGGGCCAGGTCCTTATCCGCGAAAGCGTCCCCGGCACCACCCCCGGCGATGACGACTCCGAATTCAAGATTCTCGACTTCGAAGGGGAACCCTCCCGCACCCTCGCCTACCGACGCAGGTTACGCTCCCCCGCCGTCGACATCGCCGGAATACTCCGCAGCTTCCGCTACGCCGCAGCCACCGGCGGCCGCGACAGCGCCGCCGCAGAAGAAGCATTCTTAGAAGAATACGCACGCACGCGCCCGACCGATTTGGAAAACCTGAAGGCGGCCGCAAGGCCCCACATCCTCGCCAAGGCCGTCTACGAAGCCTGTTACGAACTGGAATTCAGGCCCGACTGGTTCCACATCCCGGCGAAAGCACTCCTCGCACACTAAGCCAAGGAAAACAGCCTAAAAGGCTTTACCCTCTTGGTTTATTTTCGCGTCTTGAATCTTGCGCGATTCCTTCAAGACTTCTTCCAGCGTAAACTCCTCCTGCGTAAAGAAGAAGGTATTTTTGCCTAAATCTTTGAGAGATGCACCAAAATGATAGGCCGTATCGTCAATAAATAAAAAGCGGTCATGCATTCCATAGCTCGGCAAAACTCGCATCGGGCAGTCGGGATACTGCTCGTTGTAAGTCGCCAAATCCATCTCGAGAACCTTGCTCTTGTCGTAGGTATAAATAGTCACGGAGACACCTTTTTCGCGTTTGAGCATCATGCTCAACGTTTTTTCCGTCACGAATCTATCAACAAGGACGATTCTCTTCTTTGCTTGGCGAATCAGCCCACACACAAAAACGTATGCGTCAAACTCCTGGTTGTTGTAGAATGATATCAATGCTGACCTTTATCGCCTTTTCACTACGCAATACAGCAGAAAGCATAGCTACACCTTGTTCGGTGAAAGCTGTTGGAGCGTAACGAAGTCCTTTTTTATCTGCCGTGGAGGTAACAA
>JAEERM010000200.1 GCA_016285835.1 Fibrobacter sp. | reverse complement strand
GCTTCGTACATGGAAGCCCACATACAGATAGCCAGAGCGACGACCAAGGAGATACCGGCGATAGCGCCCATCTTCTTGTCGGATTCCGGCATAAGCGACGCGACTAACGGATCCATAGCAACATTCTTAGCCATAGTTATTCCTCCCCGCCGTTCTTCATCATCACAGCAAATGCGATGTTCGTGTAACCGGAGAAGCCGCAAGTGGCCATCACCTTATACATAGCATCGTACGGGATGTTCTTGTCAATCTGGACAATGATGTGACCAGCTTCGTCAGCAGGCAAGTTGTTGGCCAGAGCATGGTCCTTTTCGATCTGGCGACGGTCCTGCAGAACAGTGTTCACCTTCTCGACGAGGAGGGAATCCTGAGCAAGCACGTCAGCAGTGGGAACAATCTTTTCATTGTCGACCACCACGAAACCATTATCGACCACGACCGTCAAAGACACTTCCTTCGGCTGAATCTTGGAGGTAGAGTTCGGCAGAACCAGGTTTTCGGCCTGGGTCACCAACTGACCTTCAGCATCGATGTTCTTAATCATGAACACCAGGATGATGGTCATCATGTCCATCATGGATGTCAATGAGAACGGGACATCTTCGCTATATTTACGAGTTTTTCTCATGTATTAGCCTCCCAGTTTCGCAAGGTTGATCTTGGTGAAACCGGCTTCCTTAGCACGGTCCATGAGCTGGATGATCTTGTCGAACTGCGTATCGTCGTTTGCCACGATGATGATGTTGTCGACGTCTTCCAAGTCGATGAACTGCGTATGGATAGCAATCAGGTCCTTGGCAATCACATCGTATGCAGAGAGAGCATAGATGATGTTGCTTGCCGCGGCATCGGGCTTCAGAGCACGTTCAGAGTTTTCGGAAAGCGTACTTACGCGGGTACCGGCACTCGGCAACTTCAGAGCAGCCGGCTTCTGCAAGCCGAGCGGGCCTTCGCCAGGAAGGGCGAGGAAGTTGTTAGCACCATCGAGGTAGACGCTGTCCGGACGGCCTTCGCCCTGGGACGAATACATGCCCCAAATCACGCGGCCCGGATCCTCTTCGGATTCCTTTTGGATAGCCCACAGTTCGATAGATTCGATGTCGTAAATGTACTTTTCGGCATCCATCTCAGAACCATCTTGGCACTTCGGACCATGGCCGCCTTCGACGACAGCCTTCACGTCTTCCGGAGCATAAGTGATGAGCTTAGCATCGGTCTTGCAACGGAAGGTCCACATTTCCTTGAAGTACACGTTCGGCTGGAAACCGCCACGTGCGCCGATCACCAAGTAATCGGTGGTAACAGCCAACGACAGATTCAATGCCTGCTGGTCGGGTTCGGGAGGCGTATCGTCCATAATCATGTTGCTGCGCTCAGGCAGGTTGACTTCGACGATGGCAAGCTTCTGGAACGCCGTCATAGACAGCAGCATAGGAATCAGAATCGTGAACAAGCCCATCGCCGGCAACAGGTCCGGTTCATCTGGCTTTTTCGGCTTCTTGATTTCTTTTGCCATAGTTTATAAACTCCAGTTAAATAGTTCTACTCTAATCGACTATTACGACAGGGAGTTGATAATCTTGAGGCCCTTTTCTTCCATTTCCTGGATAAGGCGTTCGGAGTTCATGTTGAGGATACCGACGATAACCAGAAGAGGCACGGCGGAGAGAAGTCCGAGGAGCGTAGTACCCATAGCGATAGCGATACCGTCAGCAAGAGCCTTCGGACGTTCAGCGGCGGGCTTGTTAGCAACGGCATCGAACGTGAAGATCAGACCGTAAATCGTACCCATAAGTCCGAGCAACGTGGAGATGGAAGCCATAACGGAGATGATGGAAACGTAACGAGTGAGACGCGGAGCTTCGGTCAGGAACACGGCGTCGCAAGCGGCCTGCATGCCGTCGCGGCCCTGGTTCTTGGCACCAACGATGGCAGCCATAACACGGGCAATCGGGAGGTTGGTAGCGTTAGCGAGGCTCAGAGCCTGGTCAAACTGCTGAGAAGAGATGAGCTTGCCAAAATCAGCGAGGAAGCGAGCACGGCCGCTAGAGCTCTTGAGCATGATGTACACGAAACGTTCAATAGAGAAACCAAGACCGATCATGAAAACGATCAAGATGATCCACATGAACTGGAAACCATCTGCATCAGGGCTGAAAGATTCAAGCATTTTAGACATTGTGTAGTACTCCTTTATTGAGTGTGTTGTTTGTTAATTTTGAAATCCTGCGTTCATAATTAATTTTTTTTG
>JAEERM010000106.1 GCA_016285835.1 Fibrobacter sp. | reverse complement strand
CGACACACTCCATGATACGGATGTTCAAACTTTTTTAAGATTGCAAAAGTCATTGGATTCAACATCTGGAAGAATCCGAGTGCAATGGACTGCTTTTAGGGAAGAAGATGGGAAAGAAAAGTCAAAAATGTTCATGAAAGATTTGAAAAGTGTTTCGTGGCTTATGCCAAGTATATCCAGAATTAAGAGAAGTAAAACGGTTCGTATTATTCCAACGCACAGAATAGACAATGACTTTTATCCGGTAGTTCTTGAATTGCAAGAATGGCTTCGGAGTAAGTGGCGGTAGGTTTACGCTTTTTTTGCGTGGTGGGCGAGGCGGGCGCCGTCGGCTGCGCTGGTGACGATTCCGCCGGCATATCCGGCGCCTTCGCCGAGTACGTAAAGCCCGCGCGTGTTCACGCTTTCGAGCGTGTCGTTGTTGCGCGTGATGCGGATTGGCGAACTGGTGCGCGTTTCCGGCGCGACAATCAACCCTTCGTCAATGAATCCGGGAATTTTCCGGTCAAAATTCTGGAAGCCTTCGGCGAGGCTCTTGCAAATGGTTTTGTCCATCCAGTCCCAGAGATTGCTCTGCACGAGTCCGCAGGGATAGGTGGATTTGGGGAGAGTCGCGTCTTCTTTGTGTGCGAGGAACGACTTGATGGTCTGTGCGGGGGCGGCGTAGTTGTTGCCGCCGACGCGGTAGGCGTCGCTTTCTATTTGGCGCTGGAGATCGAGGCCGCCGAACAGTTTTTCGCTTGCGGCAATGGGAACGGCGATGGCGCCGTTGGCGAAGGGGCCGTTGCGGCGGCTGTAGCTCATGCCGTTTGTCGCGAGAGTGCCGGGTTCTGAGGCGCAGGGCACCAAGATGCCACCGGGGCACATGCAAAAGCTGTAAGCGCTACTTGTCTTGCCCAGTGTCGGCGTGGCGAGGAAGTATTCCGCGGCTCCGGTGAGGCGCGTGTCCACGCCCTTGCCGAGTTGCCGCAGGTTGATGAGCATTTGCGGGTGCTCGACGCGCACGCCCATGGCGAAAGCCTTGCTTTCAAGGGCGACGCCACGGGCGTGCAGCAGCGTGTAGACGCTGCGGGCAGAATGCCCGACGGCGAGCACCAGCGCCTCGCAAGGTTTCCAGAACGGCAACGAAACATCCCGAGCCTCGTGCCCGCTCACATTCCTCAGTTGGATGGCGCAGATGCGCCCGTCCTTGATTTCGATATCTTCGAGGGCCGTGTTGAAATGGATGCGCCCGCCGAGTTTTGCAATTTCGGCACGGACTTCCCGCAACATCAGCACGAGCCTGTCGGTGCCGATGTGCGGCTTTGCGAAGGTGACGACGCTTTCGTCGACGCCGAAGCCGACCATGTCCTTGAGGACCGCTTCGCTAAAAGCGTTGCGGCTCCGCGTGTTCAGTTTTCCGTCGCTGAAGGCTCCCGCGCCGCCTTCGCCAAAGAGCACGTTGCTGTGCGCGTTGAATTTCCTATCGACGATGAATCGCCGGATGTCGCGGAACCTCTCTTCGACGTTTTTCCCCTGCTCGTAGAGGTCGACCGTAAACCCTTTGCGCAACAGGTGCAGGGCAGCCCACAGCCCGCTCGGTCCCGCTCCGACAATGTCCACGTGGCTTGGCATCTGCACGGAGTCTTTCAGGGGCTCCGACTCTATGCCTTGCCGTTCCCGTTTTGCTTCGATAAGGCCGCGCGCTTCGTTCCCTGATGCGCGTACCGGTTTGGCGAGGTCGAAAACGACGTTGTAAGACCAGTGCGGGTCGCCTTTGCGGCGACTGTCCAATGAGAACCTTTCGACTTCGAGGTTGAAAATTTCTTCCGGGTGTACGCGGATTTGTTTTGCGAGTGCAGCCCGGACTTCGCCCTTCTTGTTCAGGGCGACAGGCAATTCTCTGAAGCGGTAGGTAAACATCAGCGCAAATTTAGAAAAGGCGAGGCATGTCTGTGGCTAGAATGTATAGCTCAGGTTTAATCCGCCGTAAATGTCCTTGTATTCGTTGTTCAGATAGTCCGGACGATAGTATATGCCTGTGCCCACCACCCATTCGCTATAGAAGTGCTCCGAATGGTTGATGCGAAGGCTCATGTTGCCGATAAAGTCGGTTTCCGTTTCGCTGTAATCCTTGCGGTCATCTTCCCAGGTTGTAGCCATGTAACGGAATTCCCCGTTGATGCCGAATACGAGGTAGTTGCGCAAGAAGGGAATTTCGAGTTCGTCGCTGACGGTGAGTTCGGCTTCTTCCATGTCGTCGCGGTTATATGTCTTGAAGCGGGGTGTGAGGGTGAAACGGTTCTGGAAGGGCTCGAACGCAGTCGTTGCGACGATGGGATATTTATGTTCGAAATAGTCTGTGCCACCGTAGTAGTATCCCAATTTTCCCCAGGTTTCGTCGCTGAAGTCGAAATCTTTGACGAGTTCGTCGTTGTGGAACTTGGAATCGTCCAGTCTCAAAGCGAATTTTGCATCCACGTTGACCGTGGTGGGTCCCTTACGGAGTGTTACCCCGGCATTCCATGTGTGCTTGAAGAGGCGTTCCTCGAATTTCGATGCGATGTTGTCTTCGCCATCGAGGGCCCTGTAGGCGCTCCAGCGTTCCTTGTCGATTTCGATGGTCGAATCGCCAGTGTCGTATTTTGTGGTGGCTTTGCCGTGGCGCGGTGCAAACCAGTCATCGGTGTAGACCTTGGAATCTTCGGTGTAAACGGCGTGCAACTGGAACGGACGGTATTGATTCTTGTATTCAAAGCCGTAACCTGCACGGAGGCTGAGGCTGTTTGCAATGCGGAACGTATTGGCGATGTCTGCGTTGTGGGTGTAGCGTGTGCGGTCCATGTCGAGTTCGTGTTCTTTGAACCACTGGGATTCCATATCGGGAGCGATTCCGTGTTCAGTCCCTTCGCCGAAACCGAGGATGTTCATCTTGCCGCCCTTTGCCGCATTTTCTACAAGGACGTTATAGCTAAGGCTCAAATCCCACACGTCAAAGAATCCTTGATCCAACTCGATGCCGTATTCGCGTGTGTCTGCAAACTGGTCGGGGGAGCCCGCGCTGTAAAAGTCTTCGCCGGTGTACTTGGCATGGCCCCGGAGGGTTGTCGCTTTGTAGCTCCAGCTTCCGGAGAGGTCGAATGCGAAGTTCTGGTTTCTCCAGCTCATTCCAAGTGCACGGTCGTCGTCGCGGGCCCTTTCGTAATTTTTTTGCACGTCCTTGGCTTTCTTGATCAAGGCGAGCAGGGAATCTTGCATTTGCCCTTTAGTCAAGGTGGTGTTATCGCCGAAGATTTCTTCGAGTTCCGCTTTGGAGAGCGTCTTGATGCTGCTTTCGCTGCGCATTAGCTTGCGGATGGTGCCGTAGCTCGACGTGTTTATCCCCGCTCTAGAAAATACTTGGTTGACTGCCCTTTCGCGGAGAACGTCTGCGGTGTCGGCGCGGCCGACTGCAGCCTGGAAGTTGAGCATGTCGTCGTTGGTGGAGGGGGCATATTTCATGTCTGCAAACAGCGTGAACGATTCCTGCATCGGGTCGGCGGTGATTGTATTTGCGCTTGCCCCGTCCCTAAGTAGCGGGTCCTCGATTTCGTCGTTTGCGTAAAGGGCTCCCACGGCAATGCTGTAGGGCTGGGCTGGGGAGAATTTGAGCGACCCTCCGTAAACCAGGCGCTGTGCAGCCGCTTCCCCTTCGTCAATCCAATCGTGATAAAGGTAAGGGTGGCGTTTCCCCGGGAGGAGCGGGCGTTGTGCCTCGCCGAAGAATCCGTTGACTTGCCACATGGCCGTGCCGGTTTCGTCCTTCAAAATGGAAAGTGTATAATCCACGCCGAACAGCGGGAGCCCACCTAGGTAGAGTTCTCCTTCTGATTTTGTGAAATCGCCCAGGATGGCGCGGTTATAGTTGTCGGTGTAGCTTAATGTCACTGGGTTCGGGTAGAACTTGTTCCAGTTGTCGCTGGTGACATCAGCATCGAACTCGAAAACGCGGCCTTCCGGAGATTCTGCGCGTACGTAAACGCTGCCCTCGGTCATGAATCCGGGGACTTGGAAATAGTTGCGGTAACGCTTGCCGTGCTCAATGGAATCTTGCCCCGAGACAAATGTGTCGCCATGGTTTGTGCGGGTACGGACGTAGTGGTAGGCACCACGGTAGGTGACGTTGCCTGTAACATCCCAACTTTTTGCCGAATCGCCGGGCGGAACAACAACGGCAAACGCCGCGGAGTCAACCGCGGCGGAATCCGTCTGTGCGACGGAAACTGTCGATGCAACTGCCAGCGTCCAGATTGCAATCTGGTTCGGAAACCCCATCAGCGGACCTCGTAAGTTTTGGAAGCGTTCAAAATGCGGCCATTTTTCATGACCACTTCTATTTTAATGATAGTCTTTTTGTCGCGTGCCAATTCTACGGGAATGTCGAAATTGAGGTCTGTAATCTGCTTATTTTGTAGTTGAACGACGTTTTTGCCGTTCTGTTTGATGGTAATTCGCTTGATTTGCTCCGGATCTTGCTGCGGAACGTTGGCTATTTTGAATTTTACGTTCCTAAAAATTCCCGTTTGGGCTCCCTTCGGGGAGAGCGGAGCGCGGATAAGTTCGTAGTTGCCCCCTTGCACGGCAAGGCTCGTGTTGACCTTCGGGAAGCAGCCGAGCGTCTTGGTGAGTTCGGACTTGTTGCCGGCCCGGTCTTCGGCCTTGAAGGTGTACTTGTGCGAACCGGCCTTGAGCTTGAAGGTGGAGAAGATGTCCTTGTTGAGGCTGGTTTCTTTGGAAAGCGCTCCGTCAATCGAAGTGGAGAGCAAGACGACGTCGCCCTTGATGTTCGAAACGGAAATGCTGACTTCGCAGCGGGTGGAGTCGTAGCGCTGGAAATTGATAACCGGCTTTACTTGGTTTATTGCGGCGCAAGACTTGTCGATTTGCAGGTCGACGCTTTCGGTCTGTACGCCTTCGGCGGTGTGGAATTCGGCGTAAGCTTTCTTTTCTTCCCAGTTGCCGATACGGTCGCTCACGGCGATGGTGTGCGTAAACTTGCGGCCCTGGCTAAACGGAATCAGGTTCGGGGAGGTGTAGTTGCCCAACTTCACGAACAGAGTCGCGTTGGTGGCCGTGGTGTCAAATGTACCTTCCAGAGTGACAGCGCCTGTCTTGCAGACATTGGCCGGAGTGGGAGTCGTGAGCTTGAAGGGAACCTTTTCTACCTTGGGTTCCTGCTTCTCGACCTTCTTTACAGGTTTTGCCGGCTTCACATAGTTGGTGGTGATGTAGCCGCAGGGGAGGCTTATTTTCCCGACAAAGCACGAAACGGGGAACTTCTTTGCTCCGTAGGCGCTTGCGTCCCAGGTCGGCGTGAATTGGAAAGGTTCGTCGGTCGTCTCGATGCGTTCAGCGCCAATCTCGACGAATATGCCCGGTTTGCATGTGCCGTGTACCGTGAGGAACGGGGTAGTCACCGAGTCCGGGATAGATTCAAAAGCGCAACCTAAGCTATCGACCGAATGTTTCAGGTTGGCTGCATAGACAGAATCGAGCGCCAGGATGGTTTTCTTGAGGTCGTCAAGCGATTTTGTCGTATCGCTCAGGAGGGAGTCGATTTTGTTGAGGAAGTCAAGGTCGCCCGAGGAGGCCAGTTCGAGGACTACGAACGAATCGTCGTTCGGAATAGCAGTTTCGCCGCCGTTGATGCCTACTGTTCCGTTGCCGGTCGTGATTTCGAGTTTGCCTTCGCGGAGGGCGGCGATGGGCTTGCCACGGCTGGTCTGGCCTATGACGCCCGCTGTTCCGCGGATAGCTGCGGTTGCTGTCCCGGTGCGGAACTTGAACGAACTTTTCTTGCCTTTCTGTTTTTGCACGTCAAAGCGGACCTTGCCTTTTTGCACGTCGGCCGTGATTTGCTGGTTCCCTTCGTGCGAGAGGAGTTCTTCGAAAACGACGAGGGTTTTTTCTTCTATGGAAATGGTGCTGCCGTCGGGGAGGTTGATAATAGCTTGCGATTCAATTTCGGTGCGGATTTTGTCGGCCTGTTCAACAGTCGCTCCGACACGTAAAGCGGCCCAGTTGGTCTTATTTGCTTTCTGGCGGGATACATCGCCCAAAACGGAACGGACTTTTCCGCTCGTAGGCTTGGCTGCAATGGCCGGCATCGCTAGGAGCAATGCCGTAAATATGACAAAAAACCTGAAATATCGCGAAAAAGACATGTTGCTTACCTCTCCCTGTTGTTAACTTTATTAAATATATGTATTATTATTATGTTTTGCACGTGGATTGCATCAATTAGTTATTTATATCACACTGAACGCAGAGGTTCTAAAATGAGCGTGGATGCCGATGAATTGACCATTGAAGTTTGCGATACGGAAACCGGAATGCCGATTCTCAAGCAACTGGACAAGGAAGTTTTGACAAAGGGTGCCTGGCAGAGCATGATGTTCCTGTATCAGGACCGCGATGCGAAAACGGGTGAGTTCGGCGAACCGAAGGTGTCGCTCCGCCGTTACCAGAAGGTCCAGGGTGCGTTCAAGGCCCGCAGCAAGTTCAATATCAGCGGGAAAGCCCAGGCCGAAGCCATTATTGCGACTCTTAAAAAGTGGTACAATATCTAATGCCTGACCCTGCCAGTAAAAAGAAATCGGTTAAATACGACATAGAATTCCTATGCGAGGGGAATATCGAGGCCTTCCCGTGGAAGGACCGGTTTGAAACCATGGCCCGCAAGCTCCTCCGGGAGGAAGGCTGCGAGAAGAACGTGAACATCGTTCTCTGCACCGACGATTTCGTGCGCGAGATGAACCGTGACTACCGTGGGCTCGACAAGGTGACCGACGTGCTCTCGTACGAATGGCACGACGAGGCTTTCCTTGGCGAAATCTATATCGCCCGCGACCAGGTGAAACGCCAGGCCCCGGAATACGGGAATACCTTCTATGCCGAGATGAAAAGGGTCATTGTGCATGGGCTTTTGCATCTTTCCGGTTACGACCACATCAAGGCTGCCGACCGCAAGGTCATGCGCGCCCGCGAATGTGAATTTTTGGGGCTTGACCCCTACAAGGAGAAAGACTGATGGAAAACTCCGACAGTTGGGTTTTCGCTTTTTTGATAATTTTCTTGTTTGTTTCGTTCTCGTTCTCGCTGATTAAAGCGGTGTTCAGCGGCATTTATGCCAAACGCGATGCCAAGGATAGGGAGGACCGGGAAGAGGTTATTGCCGGTCTTGTGGAGTGGGGCGGTTTCAACGAGACCATCTCCATCGGGCGAATCTTCTGCAATATCGGGAGCGGCCTGCTGGGCTACTACCTGTTCCAGTCTTTGCCGTATGCGTGGATCAAGGATTACTGGGCGCTAGGCAGTGCGGCCTACCTGATTGTCGCTTGTGCCGGCATCTACATGCTCACGGTGTTCTGCGCTAACCTGCTCGGGAGCCTCAAGCCCGATACGATTGCTATCGTGCTGATTCCTCTGTTCCGGATTATCCGGATTCCGTTTGCTCCGGCGGCGATGTTCTGCCATTGGCTTTTCGTGAAGTTGCTCCAGCTGTTCGGTTACGATGCCAAGTTGAGTTTTTTGCCCGAAGAGCGCCGTGACGCAGTCCAGGCCGACTTGTCCGATTTGAAGGCGGGCGAGGGCGAAGGGCTTGAGAAAGAAGAACGCCAGATGATTCTGAACATCTTCGATTTTGTCGAGACCCCCGTGCGCGAAATCATGACTCCCCGTGTGGACATGTGCGCTATCGATGTAGATACCAAGCTCGAAGAACTCGTGCAAGTGCTCAACAACGAGCGCCATTCCCGTTTGCCGGTGTACAAGGACACCATCGACAATATTGTGGGCGTGCTCTCGAACCGCGATTTCCTTGAATGGTATACCGAGCATCGCGACGAACCGTTCGACCTCATGAAAATCGTGATGCCGCCCGTGTTCGTGCCCTACCACAAGAAGATTGACGACTTGCTGACCGAGCTCCGTAAGAACGGAAACCAGCTTGCCATTGTGGTCGACGAGTATGGCGGAACGGCTGGGCTTGTGACTTTGGAAGACATTCTCGAAGAAATTGTCGGCGAAATTCGCGACGAAGACGACGAGGACGAAGCCGACGTGCAAAAGCTTAAGGATGGTCGCTATATCCTGGACCCGCTCATGACGCTTTCCGACATGGAAGACGAACTGGGTGTGGAACTGGAAGCTCCGGAAAATTCTCACGTGGAAACACTGTCGGGCCTTATCCAGGCGACTCTCGGCATTATCCCGTCGCCGGGTGCCGAGGTGGAAATCGACGGATACAAGTTCCGTGTGCTCAAGATGGACGGCACCCGCATGGAAAAGGTGCTGATGATCAAGCCCCAGTCAAAGTAATTAGATAACCTGCGAGGAGACGTCGCCACCGCGGAAGCGCGTGGTGATGCGATCACCTGGCTTGAGTTCGCTTGCATTACGAATAAATTTCCCGTTGGCTCCGAGAGTCAGCGTGTAACCCTTCGCAAGGACTTGCTTGGGGTCGGCCGCCTTGACCTTCTGTTCGTTCAGTTCGAACTTGGCCTTTTCGAATTCGATAATCTTTCGCGTCCCTTGCCGGAGCCCTTCTTCGTTGCGTTGAATGCGTCCGCTTTCGGACTGGAACAGGAAGTGCATGTCTTTTTTTAGCGAGATGGCAATTTGGGCGAGGGTCGTCTTTTCTTGCGTGAAGCGCTTGCCGAGAATTTGCTGCAACTGGTGGCCTGTCGTTGTGAGTTCGTTCTTGTATGCCCCGAGGCAGTTCCTTGCCCCTTCTGCGATATTTCTGGTGGCGCGGATGAGAGCATCCCAGCTTTCGATTGCCCGTTCGATAAGGTGCTTTGCGCAATCGGTGGGAGTGATGCAGGCCTGGTAGGCCACCTCGTCGAGGAGACTCCTGTCGATTTCGTGGCCGATGCCCGTGAATACGGGGATGGGGTAGTTCGCTACAGCGCGGCAAAGGGCTTCGCTGTCGAAGAAGGTGAGGTCTGTCTTGGAACCGCCACCGCGTACGATGCAAACCACGTCCAGTTCGGGGTTGTTACGAAGTGTTTCCAGTGCTTCGATGACGCTCGATTCCGTCTCGTTGCCCTGCATCTTTGCAAAGGCGGGGACGATGTGGAATGCGAACGGCGATTCGGCGAGCTTGGTGGAAAAATCCCGGTAGGCCGCGGTCCCTTCGCCGGTGATGAGGCCGACGCGCAGTGGCATTTCCGCAAACGGGACAGACTTGTTCTTGTCGAGCAGCCCTTCTGTGGCGAGCTTTCTCAGGATAGCGCTTTTGGTCAGCGCAAGTTCTCCCAGCGTGTACACCGGATCGATGTCGAGGATTTGCGCTTGCAACTTTCCGTAGGGGACGTAGACTTCCGCCCGGATGAGTAGCTGCACCTTGATTTGGGGCTTAATTTCAAAGGGGTTGTCGAAACTCGCAATCTTTGCCTTGATGGCCGCAAATTTTGCAGCGAAGCAGGAAAGGGAAACGGTCGCTTGCGGGATGACGCTTCCCTCCTCGAAGTCCGCGATGCTCATGTAGACGACTTTCGGCTTTTCGGAAATTTGCGTGATAACGCCGTGTACCCAAACCGCGGGCGTGGATTCCACCTTCTGTTTGAGGGCGGTCATGTACTGTTTTACGGAGTAGGAGCGGTTTTCCTGATTCATGGCGCTTTTAAAAAAAATTTTGCTTTGATTAGGTGGGCTATCCCATCTAATAATAACTATTTTAGGTGACGAAAATCACCAATAGGAGACATTTATGAATATTCGTACTCTCGCTATGGGGGTTGCCGCACTAGTTTTGTTCGGCTGCGCCTCCAATCAGCAAGCTGTGGATCGTTCCTTGGGCCAGGCCGAGATGACCCAAGCTGTTGCTGCTGAATCGAATGTCAATGCTGCTTCTGTCGCAAAGGCAAAGGCTGACCTTGATTCCGCCCAGACTCTCGCTGCGAATGGCGACGAAGAAGAAGCGGTCGTGATGGCCGATATGAGTACTCTTGAATACAAACTCGCCATTTATGCCGCCGAACGCGACGAAATGAAGAAGAAAGACGAAGCTCTTGAAAAGCAACTTCGCGAAGATAACGAACGCAAGGCCAAGTACCAGACCATTTTGAATAACGAAGTCAAGGGAGGAAAATAGTAATGAAATCTCTTAAATTTTTCTCCGCTATCGCCCTTTCGTTTGGCTTGTCCGTTGCTGCTGAGGATACGGGTACTTCTCTTTCCAGTGTTTGCGATGCAGCCCTGAATTCTGTTAAGGCAAGCCTTCCGGCAAATGCGACTTCTGCCAAGATTTCCCTCGCCGAGGCGATGGGTGTTTCCAAGGCGCTCAAGTCTGCCGAAGAAGATGACGCCACTTCCGAAAAGACACTTCAGCTCTCTGCTGCTTGCTCGCTCTACGTGAACATCGTCAAGGTCCAAGGCGAAACGCAGGCTATCCGTAACCATATCGACGAGAACTGGGCCAAGCGTGCTGCTACTGCTCGCGACATTGAATCTATCCAGCACCAGATTCACACGGGCAAGGTGAGCGATCTCAAGGATCACGAAGCAAAACTCCAGGCCGAAATGTTGCAGAATCAGGAAAAATTCGCTGCCGAAGCTGCCGCCAACGAAGCCGCCCTCAAGGCTGCTGGCGAACGCGAGGCCGATTTGCAGAAGGCTCTTGCCGAAGAACGCGCCAAGGCCGAACAGCGCCAGAAGGACGCTATGAACAAGCTGAACGAACTCCAGTCCAAACTCATTCAGGTGTCTAAGGATGCTCGTGGTATTATCCTCTCCATGAGCGATATCTTGTTCGACGTGAACCAGGCGACTCTCAAGGCCGACCTCAAGACGAGCCTTGCCAAGGTTGCGGGTATCCTTTCTGTGTACCAGCAGTTCAACGTGTCTATCGAAGGTAACACCGACAACACCGGCTCCGAAGAGTTCAACATGAAGCTCTCCCAGCAGCGTGCAGACAACGTAATGAACTTCCTCGTGGAACAGGGCATCGATGCTAATCGCCTTACGGCGAAGGGCCTCGGCATGACAATGCCGATTGCCGATAACAGCACCAAGGAAGGCCGCCAGAAGAACCGCCGCGTGGACCTCGTCATCCAGGACAAGGCTCTGCAGGGCAAGGCCGAAGGGGCCAAGGAATAACTATGGCCAAAGTCGTGACGGCGATGGAAGCTCGGCAGAACTTTGGTTCTTTGTTGAACCAGGTGGCGCTCCGTGACGAAGAAATCGTCATCGAGCGCGCGGGCAAGCCGCTCGCCCGCGTCGTTGGCGTAAACGCCCCCTCCGCGGGCCGTCTGGATTTCCGAGACATAGGCAAGTTGCCTAACGCCATTTGGGAAGACCGCTAGCGCTCGTCGGGCTTGCTTTACGGCCATTTCGTAATCGAACTTAAAAATTCGACCCACCTGCAATGCAGGTGGGTTTTTCGTTGGCTAAATTGGAAATAGAAAAAGCGGAGCAAAGATGCTCCGCTTTCTACAAACTTTAAAGAATTGCTTACCTGGAGTAGTATTCCACGACGAGCTGTTCTTCGAGCTTGACCGGAATCTGTTCGCGGAGCGGGAG
>JAEERM010000199.1 GCA_016285835.1 Fibrobacter sp. | reverse complement strand
AGCCGTGGTATTTCACCGTGTCCTTCGTATCGAAATCCTGCGGACGCACTGCGTAGCGTTTCCAACTTCCGTTACCTTCCGTCTTGTACGTGGCCTTGAAGTTGGTGTCGGATTCGATAATTGTTTCGAGGATGATCTCGATTTTTCCGTCCGTCTTGATCCATACTTCGACAGAATCGAGGCGGCTTAGGTCGTGCGGAATGTCCGAGATGCGCGTACCGATGACAACGTATTCCGGCTTTTCGGCTTTGTATTTTACCTGAAGAACCTTGGATTCGAATGCTCCGCCACCGGAATCAATGACTCCCTTGCGATTGTCTTCGGCAACAGAATCATAGACGGTGGCTCCGTCATGAGCCTGGACGTACCAGTCTTTTGGTGTCAGCGGCGAGGGAAGGTCGTTCTTGTAGGTGCCGTTCTCGAAATCAAGTATCCGGACGGTATTTAATGCCCAGATGAGGGAGTCGCTAAGGTCTTCCCATACATCGGCTCTTTTTTGCGGGGCTTCGGTTGAATCTCCCCACTCGAGCGTCCAGAGCTTTGCAGTGTCGGCTTTGGATTCGATGCGGATATTAATCACACCGCTCTGGATGTCCTTGTCCCATGTGTCAATCTCAATGGGGAGCGGGTTGCCCTCGCTGTCGAGCAGGTGGACATCACTTCCGTCTTCAGTCGTCTCGAAGAAGTTGAACGTGGAATCGAGGCGCAGTATGAGGACTGTCGGTATCGGTAATGGACGCATCCAGCTGGAAATCAATTCACGTGGATTGATTTTCATCGTCCTCTTGAACACGATTTCGTCGGTGGTGTCGGAAACGTTGCCTACGTCGAGTGTGTCGTTTGCGGGCACGGACACTTCCGCCTGTGCGACGAACTTCTGGATGTTGGGGACCCAGGCCTTGAGCTTGAGGTCGCCGGCGGGTAGGTTGCTGATGGCGAAGGCGCCCTTGCGGTCAGTCTTTTCGACCCTTTCGATACCCTGCATGTAAATCCAGGCGTATTTCGCGGAGCCCGGCAGATCGACGCGGCCCTTGATGGTGCCAGGCTTGGCAAGCGCCACGCTGTCGATGGTGACATTGGGGGTGAGCTTGTCTAGCGTGTAGTTCGTGACAATGGAATACTTGTCCTTGCTGAACTGGACGGTGAAGGATCCTTCCTCATGGCCGTCGATACGCATCCAGCCATCTTCGTCGGTTGTTCCGGAATAGGCGAAATCAACGCCGGAATCGGTCTCGTTGGTGTCGGCAACGTACCAAGAAGGCAATACCCGGTAGGCGACACCGTCGGCCGGTTCGTCCCCGTTGAATACCCTGATGGCGATGGCGTTTTCAATTTCTGTCGTATTGCCTGCGCTTTCGGTATGGTCGCAGGACATCAGAAGGCCAAAGGGGAGCAAAAAGAGCAGTCTCGATGCGTATCTCATTTTGACTTCCTCTTGTTGTTCAAGGCTACCGGGAAAAGGGCGAGATTAAGCTGCATCACGCGGTCCGGAACGCTGCACTTGTCAACGCGAATCTGCAATTCTTTTCGGAATTCTCGAATCATGTTTCTAATATCGTTAAACCCTTTGGCATCTACCGCCATGGTAATTGTAGAAACATCTCGGTCGTTTGGGGGGATTTCGCTGAGCGAACGAATGGCAAATTGCATGACTTTTGCCTGAAAACTGCGGATTGCCTCCGCTTTTTCGGCCCCTTGGATGGTAATATGGGAGTCCGAAATCTTGACTAGGTTATCGTTTAATGGCTTGATGAAACCCAACGACTTAAGAATATCTAGGCTTGCCTGGGCCTGTTCCTCAGTAATGGGCGGGATAAGGCTGCTGGCAATTTCGGCAACGTCGATGTTGCCGTGTTTGACTTCGACCAGGGCGCGGACGACGACCGTCCACCATTCGCTCAGGTACTTGATTTCTGTGTCTTCCAGCATGTGGCGCTTGACATCGCGGAGCTGGAAGGCCTTCTGCATAATTTCGGCTTTCTTTTTTTCGGACTTTGTACGGGAGGCGACCAACAACAGGTCGAAATACATGGCGGCTCGACCTTCGAGACCGAGCATCTTTTTTGCGGCGGGTACTGCATGGACGGGCAGGTTGCGTTTTTTCTGTACAATATAGTACGCGTGACTGGCATCCAGCCCCAGCATTTTTCCGAGAGTGTTGAAGGAATACAGGGAGTTCTTTTTCTTATGCTCCTGGTAGTAATCCTTGATCATATCCCGGTAGTCATCATAGTCAAAGATTTCTGCCATGACATACTCCATGATTT
>JAEERM010000198.1 GCA_016285835.1 Fibrobacter sp. | reverse complement strand
ACGGGGGTGGTTCCGCCAACAATCCCAATCCGCGCCTCCGTCACGGCTATGGCGAAGTTTCTTTCGGCAAGACTGGCTTCTCCATTTTGGGCGGTCAAACTTGGGACGTGATTTCTCCGTTGGTGACCCCGACGCTCAATGCCGGCGTTCTCAATAACTCCGGCGATGCGGGCCTGCGCAGGGCCCAGCTGAGACTCACCGAGAAAATCCCCGTTGCCGGCGGTTCCGTGGACATTGCCGCAGCAGTTGTCCGCACCATCGGCGAAAACCAGCCGTACAACACGACTTCCGCCTCAGAAACCGGCACCGATGCAGACATCCCCACATTCCAGGGACGCATCGGCATTGCAGTTCCCCTGTGGGTAAAAGACAAGAAGGTCGGCCTCGGCGTTTCGGGTCATTACGGCAAGGAGGAAATCGACCTAGATGACACTGGCGATGCCAAGGATATCCCCACATGGTCTGCGAATGTGGACTTGACCCTTCCCATTACCGGCACGATCGCCGTTCTTGGCGAAGGATTCATCGGCGAAAACCTGGATACATACGCAGCAGGCATCGGACGCGGTTTTGCAGCCAATGCCAACGATCCTGAAAGCGTAAAAAGCATCGAGGCGTACGGCGGATGGATAGCATTGCAGGCCAAGTTGATTCAAAAGCTGGCAATCAACGTGGGTTCTGGTATTGACAAACTGGACCGAGACGACATCGAAACCGTTGGCGGCCGCGAACAGAACATTTCCGTTTTCGCAAACGCGACCTACAACCTGACCGAAGCCTTCTCACTTGGGTTTGAATACCTTCACATCCAAACGGATTACCTGACTGCCGGCACCCAGAAAGTAAAGGAAGCCGACCTGAACCGTTATCAACTTTCCGCAACATACGGATTCTAATAAGGAGGTTTGACAATGAATCATAATCTTCATAAAAAGCATTCTCGAATTGCTTTGGCATTCCTTTTCACTCTCGCCTGTGCCGCATCTGCTTTTGCCGCAGACAAGATTTCCATCGGTTACCTCTCTTCTACGGGGCAAGGCAAGTTCTTTATCGCAAAAGATGCCGGCATCTTCGAGAAAAACGGCCTTGACGTGACCCTAGTGGAATTCTCGAATTCCGGTGACGGCATCGCCGCGGTCCGCGCGGGCAAACTCGACGCCGGTGCATTCGGTTCTCTCGCTCCGCTCATCCACATTGCACAAGGCGCAGACATCCGCGTCATTGGCGGTATCATGGGTGGCGACCAGGCTGTCATCACCCGCAAGGAAAACGCTGGCTCCGTCAAGAAGTTGAGCGATCTCAAGGGCAAGAAAATCGCGACGATTCGCTTGGGTACTGCCGATGCAATCGTTCGCGGCGGCCTCAAGAAAGAAGGCATCGACTGGCACAAAGACGTGACCATCGTGGAACTCAAGAACCCGCCCGCTGTTATCGAAGCTGTAAAGAACGGCAGCGTGTACGCAGGCGTCACTTGGGGACCGCATGACCTCCGTGCCGAAGAAGCGGGCCTTTCTGTGGTGCTTCGCAGTAAGGACATCAATCCGGGCCACATCTGCTGCCGCCTGATTGCCTCGCTCCGCAAGATTGACGGTCGCGAAGATGTCTACACGCGCTTGGTCAAGTCGCTGATCGAAGCCGAGGAACTGGTGCAAAATGACCACAAGAAGAGTGTGGAAATTATTGCCAAGTGGATCAAGCTCGATACAGCCCTTGTCAACAAGGCGTTCTACAGTGGACACGTTACGCAGGATACCGACCCGAACGTGAAGGGCGTCGAATTCTTCTGGGATTTCTTGAAGGATGCTGAATTCATCAAGTCCGACAAGAAGGTCGCTGAATATGTGCGTACCGACTTCTACCAGAAAGCCATCGCAGAACTCCGCAAGCAAAAGCCGAATTCCGAGTTTTACGCGAACGCTGAAAAAATATTCAAGTCCAGAAACTAGAGGTGAGACAACATGAGTCAAACGCAAAGTGGTTTTGAAGCGACGAATCTCGGTTTTTCTTACGATGGCAAGGCCATCCTGAAAGACATCAACTTGAAAATAAATCAAGGTGAATTCGTGTGCCTGCTGGGCGAAAGCGGCAGCGGTAAAACTACCTTGCTTAATCTTTTCGCAGGCCTCACCAAGCCGGACGAAGGCCATATTTATTGGAACGGAAAGGAAATCGAGAAACCTTCCGCCGAAAGGAGTGTCGTCTTCCAAGACTACTCTCTTTTCCCTTGGCTCACCCTTCTCCAGAACGTCACGCTCGCCATCAAGAAGA
>JAEERM010000197.1 GCA_016285835.1 Fibrobacter sp. | reverse complement strand
CGTTGCGGTGGAATCGTTGTTTACCTGTTCTGCCATTTTGTTACCTGTTCCTTAGGTTGAGTTTTAAAATCGGTGATGTAAAGTGTTACTTCTTCAGCCCGAGCAGCTGGAGAATCAGCGAGATAATTATATCGAACAATGACGTCGGCTTGCTTGCCGCCGGCTTAGCCGTACTAGTCTGAGCAGGCTTCTGCGATGCGGGTTGTGCCTTCGGAGCCGCCGACGGTGCGGATTGCGGCGCGGGAGCGGGCTGTGGTGCCGGTGCTGTCTGTTGTGCGGGAGTCGGTTCGGCCGGTTTTGCAGGTTCCGGCGTAGGTTCAGCGACAGGCGCTGCCTCGACTTTCGGTTCTTCCACGGCAGGCGCGACACTTGCAGGCGGTTCGGCCGGCTGCGGTTCCGTCGCCGTGGCATCCGGAGCACTTTCGGGCACTTCGGGGAGCACCTCGGTGCACTTGGAGATAATGGCCTTTAGCGACGGCGTAAAGGGCCAGTCAAACTTGTCCTTCCGGACGTTGGTGTGGTAGAACACACCCTTGAACGCCAGCGCTTCTGCATCGGTTGCAAACGGATTATCGTCCGACTTGAAGTTCATCGGGATATTGTGCTTGCGGCCCAAGTACTTGACGAGAGTAGCGACAGCATCGATCTGGACATCCGTCATCGAGGCGTAGTAGTCGTAGCCCCTATAGGTGTGCTTGGAATAGAATTCCGTCTCCGACACCTTGCAGTATTCGTTCTTGTAGGCATCGACCAGGTTCTCGCCAGAAAGCTTGAGCGGGCCATAATTCGAAATCTCGATGCCGATAGACTGTTTCGACATGGCTCCGTTCCCGCCAACAGCTCCGCTCCCGAGATGGTAGCTCCATTCGGTGTCCGGGAACATTTCGTAAATCCTTCCCGAGCGGTCGACTACGTAAGAAACGGACACGTGGTTGTCCGCCTTGGAGAGGGAACTCGTATCGGACTTGATATAGCCGACGGTAAAGTGCAAGCAGATGCTCTTCTTTACGGTCCTGACATTATAATAGTAGCTGTTAAAATCTGGCCGGATGGAATAAACCTTCACGTCATTCCCGATATCGGTCGTTGCAGTCAATTTGTACTTGACTCCAGACGAATTTGTCAGGTTTGAAAAAAATTCATCCTCGCGTTTTTGAATGGTCTCTGGCCTCATGAAATATTTTTTCCTTTCTTGTAAAACACAATATAAATTATTTTTTCATTACATACATTTAATTTGTCATAAAAAGTGTAACTTGGATGCACTTTTTTTACTTCTCTCTAAAAAAAACAGGATTTCTGATGCAACAAACATCATTATTCCAGAATCAGTCCCATTTTTTTCGCACGAATACGCCCATTTGAGCTAAAAAAGCCCTTTGTTGACCCCTTTTAAAAAATTTTATTTTTTGTTGCTTTTTTTTTTCGTTTCGTTACTATATTTAATCCTGTAACCTTAAACCATAGGGGTATATACATGAAAAAAATCCTCCTCCTCGTAGCAGTTATGCTTCTCGCAGCAAGCTCTGCATTCGCTCAATTCAGCCTCGGTGGCCATGCCGCTGCCAACTTCAGCACCATGTGGGGCGATGACACTAAGGATGTTCCTTGGGGTATCGGCTTCAACGCCGGTGTTGCTACAAAGATTAGCCTCGGCCTGTTCGCAGTTGCACCGGAAGTCGACGTTGGTCTTCGCCGTCAGTCCGATGACGAAGAAACTTGGAGCACCTGGGCAATCGAAATTCCTATCCTTGCCCGCATCAACGTTCTGCCGATCCTCTTCATCGAAGCTGGTCCGCAGATTGCCTTCCTCCTGAGCTCCGAAGATGAAGTGGACATGGGCATGGGCTCGGTCACCTTTGACTACGGCGACGACAAGATCGACGCTCTTAACACGTTCGAATTCGGCGTGGCAGCTGGCATTGGTGTCACCGTCATCCCGAACTTGGACGTGAACTTCCGCTCTGTCATTGGCTTCACCTCCGTCATCGACTCCAAGAAGGTCGAACCGGAAGCCGACGATCGCTCCATCAAGAACCTCCAGTTCCAGGTGGGCGCCACCTACTGGTTCATGTAATCGAGCCTAAAGTTCTACGAACTTAAAAGGAACCCGCAAAAGCGGGTTCTTTTTTTATCTAGGCAAAAACGCTGCAACAAAAACCCCGGCTCCGGAGAGTCGGGGTTTCTTAAATCCTTCGGCTAGTACACTTCGGCGAGCTCAGTGCACTTTTCCGGGAACATTACTTCTTGCTGCGGTGGCTGTTCTTGATCCATT
>JAEERM010000105.1 GCA_016285835.1 Fibrobacter sp. | reverse complement strand
TTGTGAGTTCCATTTTATTTATCTCCATTTGGATTAAGAAAAAATTTCATTGGGGTAGCTGGATTCGAACCAACGAATAACGGAATCAAAATCCGTTGTCTTACCACTTGACGATACCCCAATGGTGCGGGCAAATATAACAAAATTTGGGATTTTTTAAAGGGAATCTGGGTTATTTATGCCAGAATTTGGTGAGGGCGAGGTAGCGGGTGTCGGGTTTGAGGGCGGCGGCGGCGGCTTCGGCCGTTGCCTTGTCCGCAAAAATTCCGAATACGGACGCGCCGGACCCGCTCATGAGGGCGACCCGCGCCCCGAGGTCGAGGATTTTGTCTTTCATCGCCTCGACAAGCGGATGCTTCGGGAACACGGACACCTCGAAGGCGTTGAAGAAAGACCCCGAGTCAAGCAGATGGCAACCGAAAGCCTTTTCTGCATCGGTCCCGCCAGCCCAGGCGGCCTTGTACGCCTCCCAGCGGTCCGGACCGGACTTGGGAACGCCCGCATAGGCATCCTTGGTCGGGACAGCATCGTGCGGGGTCGCAATCAGCAGGACCTCCCCTGCCGGAAGGTCAAGCGGAGGAATAAAGCTCAAACGCTCGCCGATGCCCTCGGCGAAAGCCGAGCCGCCTCTGACGAGGAAAGGTACATCGGCACCGAGCTTTGCCCCGATTTCTTCCAAAACCGTGGCCTCGAAATTCAAGTTCCAGAGGCGGTTCAGCAACCGGAGGGTTGCTGCGGCATCGGCACTCCCCCCGCCCAAACCGGCACCGAGAGGCATCACCTTCTCCAAGAACAAATCAGCACCCAGCTTCGCCACGCGGGACTTTTCACTTTCCGCAACACCGGAACCGGACGCAGCCACCTCGGCATAGTCCTTCAAGGCAAGCGCCGCCCTGTACACGAGGTCGGATTCCTTCGGGTAATCCTGCGGCACGCTGTACTCAAGCGTCACTACGCCGTCGTCCCGGAGCTCTGCCGAAACCGTGTCGCCAACATCCACCGTCTGGAAAAGCGTACCCAAGTCGTGATAACCGTCCTCGCGCTTGCGAATGACATCAAGGAAAAGATTGATTTTCGAAGGGGCGTATTCTTTCATAGGAGTAGGAAGTAGGAAGTAGGAAGTAGGAAGTAGGAAGTAGACAGTGGTTAGTGGTTAGTGGTTGGTGATTGGTGGTTAGGGGGCTCGAGCCTACCTGAACGCTCCGGAGCGTTCGAGTTGCATGAGTTGGTCCATGTCGATGAGCATTGCACGAGGTTTGGAGTTGCCCGTACTGCGCGCACAAAGTCCCATGCCGAACAGCTGGTCCACAATCTTGCCCGCGCGGCTGTAGCCCACGCTAAAGTGGCGTTGCACCGCCGAGGTCGAAAGGCCGTTGCCGCATTCGATGGCCCACTTGGCGACTTCGAAGAGCAGTTTGTCCTTCTTCTCGTTCATGGCGGCATTGCCGTCTTCTTCGTCTCCGGCACCTTCTTCCACCACGTCGAAGCTTTCGAGTTGCGGATAGCAGACGTTCTGGTTACTGCAGGCATCGGCAAGCTTTTCGGCTTCCTCGTCGCTGAGGAATGCGCCATGCAGGCGAATCGGGTCCGGTGCGTTCACGGCCTTGTACAGCATGTCGCCACGGCCCAGCAACTTTTCGGCACCGGCATGGTCCATCACCGTGCGGGCGTCCACCTGAGAAGCCACCTTGAAGCTGATACGCGTCGGCAGGTTCGCCTTGATGTTACCGGTAATCACCTTCACCGACGGACGCTGCGTCGCAAGCACTAGATGGATACCCACGGCACGAGCCTTAGCGGCGAGGCGGCTAACGTTTTTCTCGATTTCCTTGCCCGCGACCATCATCAAATCGGCCATTTCGTCGATAATCACGACGATGAACGCCATACGGTGGCTGCGGTCCTCTTCGGGAACGTCGTCCGGCAGCTCGCCGGCATCGAATTTTTCGTTGAAACCGTTGAGGTTGCGCACCTTCGCCTTCGCGAGCACCTCGGTACGGCGGTCCATCTCGTAGCAAAGCCACTGCAACGCCTGGATAGCGACTTCCGGCTTGGTAATCACGGGAGCCAACAGGTGCGGAATATTCTCGTACATCTTGAGTTCCACGGCCTTCGGGTCCACGAGAATCATGCGAAGTTCGTCGGGAGTCTTGCTGAGCAACATGCTCGCCATAAGCGCGTTGATGCAGACAGACTTACCGGAACCTGTCTGGCCAGCAATCATCAAGTGCGGAGCCTTCGCCAAATCCATCGCGAACGGCTCGCCCGAAATATCCTTGCCAAGCGCCATCACAATCTTGTCGGGACTCGGCTTGAACGCAGCGCTCTCGAAAATGTCGCGCCCGTAAATCGTCTGCGTTTTGCGGTTCGGAATCTCGATACCCACAGCGCCCTTACCCGGAATCGGCGTCAAAATGCGGATGGATGTCGCCTTCAAGGCCATCGCGAGGTCATCTTGCAGCGAACTGAACTGGTTCACCTTCACGCCCGGGCCCGGTTCCACCTCGAAGCGGGTAATCACGGGGCCAGTCTCGCAACCGACCACCTTGCCCTTTACCTTGAAGTTCTCGAGTTTTTCCTCGAGCATGCGACCAATCTCGTTCAGTTCCTCTTCGGTATAGTCGGCAGGCTGCGGGTCGTGCGTATCCAAAATCTCGTCGACCGTAGGAATCTTGTATTCGTCGTAATGTTGTGTCGGGTCGGGCTGTGGGATACCCGTTGACTCGGCCGTTCCAATCCTGTTAGGCGGCACGTAAGTCGGGTCGCGGCCCACTTCGTCGGCACTCACGACCTCCGGGTAGAACGTCTCGTCATCGTCAGCAGCAGAATCATCAAAGCGCGTTCCATCGCTTCCCATCAAATCTTCACCAAGCAGAGTCGGAGCAACCGTTGGGTCGTTCTCGAAATCGGGTTTGCCAGCGACAACCGTCTGCGCTTCGGTCACATGCGGCGGCATCGGCGGCACCTCCACGGTTTCCACCTCGCGGGTATTCGAGCCACCGCGCACGGCCCCTTTCACCACCAAGCGGCTCGGGTGAGCCTTCTCCCAGTTAATCAGGTCGCGGGCGCGGCGTAGCGCGGCAATCCGGTCCTTGATTTCCATAATTTCAAGCGCGTTCATGCGCCCTTCGTTGCGGCGGAGTTCTTCCTCGAGGCGGGCGATTTCCGGATCTTCGCCATCGGCAACCGCAGGGGGTTCTGCGACCGGCGGCGTATTCAACGTATTCTCGTCCGGCGGCAACGGGCGTGCATCTTGGACCGGAGCGTTTTCAGCAGGAGCCGTAAAATCCGCCTCGCCTTCGAGCCAGTTGTTGCGCCCACTGAATGGCTTCACCTTGTTCTTGCGCAAAATTTTGTAATCGTTAATGTTCCCGAGAAGCGTCTCGTCGCTCATCATGGAAACACCGCGACGGTTCACCACCGTATCCTCGTCGTCCGAAGATTCCTCATCGTTATCCACTTCTGCCACAGGAGCATTCGTCCGCCGCCCAAAGAGCGACAGGAACCAGCGCATTGTCTGGGCTAAAAAGCGGAAATGCCTAGGACGCAGGCCAAACGAAAGCACCAAAATGAGAGCAAGGCATGTGAGCAACACGATTAACGGCGCAAGGATAGACGCCGGGCCAAAAAACGGCAACAGCACATACTGGCTAAAGAAATGCCCGACAGCACCCCCGCCCATCGACAGCGCTTCGCTAGACGGCAGCGCTTCACCATAAGATTTGAGGGCAAGCAAGAAACTCAGGTCGAGCGTGAGCAAGGAACACCCGATGGCAAAGCGGAGGAGTTTTGCGCGCAATGCAGGCAATGCGATACAGATGCCCCAGAACATGAGCGAGAAAGAAAGGAAAATCGCCCCGACGCGGCCAAAAACGTAGGTGGACAAACTCGGAAGAAGATCGCCGAGATAAGGCCCGAGCCAATTTTCATGGCCTGCGGTACATGCGGAGGTGATGCTCCCCAGGAGAATCAGGGCCCCGACGGCCGCAATAAGCCAACCGACAACCACCCAGAAGAACGGAGAATCTTGAACATTCTCCGCTGCAGCACCGGACTTGGACTTGGTTGATTTCTTGGAGCTATTTTTCTTTTGGGTCGCCAATCTGGCCTCCTTATCGTCTACGGCATAATATAATTATTAATCCATGTCACGTTGTGACAACTCCGGGCTTTTTTTTATAAATTGAAACTAGTCGAAGAATAGGGGAAACATGCGAACGAAGCTATCTAAAGGATCCAAGAAACTCATTGCGGGATTAATCGGTGCCACAGTCACCACTATCGCTATTTTCCTATTCGCCAGTTCGCAGAACGATCTTTTCAACATCACGCACAGTGGCGCCGACACTATAGAAAACAACTTCTACGACCTCTTTTTCAAGGCAGTGACCCGCGTCGACGAAGAAGAAAACTACTCCAACGACAAAGTCTCCGTATCCAAGGGATACGACCCCAATATCCTCATTGTCGACATCGACGAGCCCTCGCTCGCCAAGCTCGGCAACTACAACGAATGGGACCGTTCTATCCACGCGAACGTGGTGCGCAACCTCACCGCAGGGGGCGCTGCCGCCATAGGTTTCGATATTCTCTTCAAGAATGCAGATTTCGGCCAGCAAAAAGCGAACCAGATGCTGGGAGTCCTCAAGAGGCTGTACCCGGAAAACATGTGGGATTCACTCTATTCGGCCATCAAGGAAAGTTTCAACTACGATTCACTACTTGTCAAAGCGGTCAAAGAAAGCGGGAACGCCATATCGTGCCTGATGTTTGATGAAAGCAAGTCGTACAAGCACGAGACCCAGTGGAGGCCGCTCAGCACGACCGAACGCGCCGACGCGCTGGGCTACAGCTCCACATTCCGCCTCGACCAGGCCGACTCGGCCAACAACATCGAACCCAAAGACCTCCTCGA
This sequence comes from Fibrobacter sp., assembly GCA_016285835.1. GTDB lineage: Bacteria > Fibrobacterota > Fibrobacteria > Fibrobacterales > Fibrobacteraceae > Fibrobacter. Next base: position 6,817 of record JAEERM010000105.1, on the reverse strand, counting down.
CAACATCTTCCCCGAACTGGCCCAGGCTTCTGCACAAATCGGATCCATCAACGCCTACCCCGACGAAGACGGCGTGGTGCGCCGCGTATCACTGCTCTACAGGTTCCCCAACCCGGAACTCTACCCCGATGTCACGCCGCATATCTATTCGACAATGTCGCTCATGACGGTCTTGCACTTGTTCCACCAAAAGCCCGAAAACGTGGTTATCAAGATGGGCAAGTACATTGACCTCGGTAAGCCATTCGGCATATACAGGGACTCCCGTGGGGGCTACCACACGACATATCCGGGATTCAGCTACCCGATGTTCCTCTCGCTCTACAACAAGCTCAAGTTCGCAAGCAATATCGAAGCAGACCAGGAACAATTCATCGACATTTCTTCCAAGATAATCGTCACGAAAACCGAAGAAGGCGATTTCTCGTTTGAAATTTTCGAAGGGCAACTCCTTACGCCCAGGCTTTCCAAGACGCTCATGAAGCTCACGCTCGAGACGCTGGAACACCTGAAACCAGAAGAAGAACTCGACCTCGGCGGGGACATCACGCTCAAGCACGACGAAGACGGCGACGGGAGATTCCTCCTGCACGACAACCAAGAAGACGAAGAAGCAGTCATTTCCCCGTATATCCTGAGCACCATCCAGTTCTTCCGCGATTCCATTGCGCACATGCCGGTAAACCACCCAGTCCACCTTTCCATGGACCTGGATATCCGCTACGACAAGGCCACCAACAAGTGGTATTCGAACAACATCATCCTCTCGGACAACGTCATCCGCGACATCCAGGCCACACCCGACTCCGTCATCAACAGGCTCAAGGCCGGCGAAGAATTACGTTTTGGCAACGTGAAGCGCGTCCCCATCGACCGGTTCGGCAAATTCCTCGTCAACTACCAAGGCCGTTACAACACCGCCGACATCAACCGCGCCTTCCAGCACCTCTCCTACTACGACGTGACCAAGAACCGCCTCGATCCGGCATTCTACCAAGGGAAAATATTCATCCTCGGGTCTGCGGCCCCGGCCCTGTTCGACTTTGTGCCCGGCCCCCACGAAGAAAACAACCCCGCCGTGCTCATCCACGCCACCATCATCAAGAACATCCTCAACGACAGCTACATGGTGGTGCTGGCCGAACGCTATCAAAAAGCCATTATCATCCTGCTCACCCTTATCTGCATGCTCCTTGGGCTCTACCTCAAGAGTTACTGGTCTATCGGCATTTCCGTCCTCATCGCCATCATCTACACCTTCGTAGCGTACAGGTATTTCGAGGCGGGCACCTATATCGGAGTTGCAAGGCAGCTCATCGCCATCTTAGCGACAAACGTCATTGCGCTGATTGTGCAGTTCTACTACGAATCCCGCGAAAAGAGGTTCCTCGACAACGCGTTCAAGCAGTACATCTCCCCCGAGCTGATCGACGAAATGGTGAACAACGAAATCATGCCGACCCTCGGCGGCGAAAAGTCGAACATCACCGCCTACTTCACCGACATCGGCAGTTTCTCCACGTTCTCCGAAAAAATCGGCGACCCGAGCCGACTCGTGGACCTGCTGAACGAATACTTGACAGCAATGACCGACACGCTCATCCACAACAAGGGAACGCTCGACAAGTACGAAGGCGACGCCATCATCGCCTTCTTCGGGGCGCCCATGCCGCTCGAAAACCACGCCCAGAGCGCCTGCGAAACGGCAGTGGATATGCAGCAGAAACTGGGAGAACTACGCCAGAAGTGGAAAAACGAGGGTGACAAGTGGCCCACAGCCGTCCACGAAATGCACATGCGCATCGGTATCAACTCGGGTGACATCGTCACGGGCAACATGGGCTCTACCATGCGCAAGAACTACACCATGATGGGCGACGCCGTGAACCTCGCCGCGCGCCTGGAAAGTGCAGCCAAGCAGTACGGCGCCTACATACAGATTAGCGAAGACACGCAGGCGCTGCTCAAACCGGGATTCTTCATTTACCGCTCGCTCGACACCATCCGCGTCATAGGCAAGAGCCAGCCCGTCAAGACATTCGAACTGCTCGGCAAAATCGGGGACAAGGACGAACCCGTGTTGACGAAACTCGTCGAAATATGGGAAAAGGCCCGAGAACTCTACCTCAACATGCAGTGGGACGAGGCCATCAAGATGTTCACGCTCTGCCTCGATTTCGAGCCTCACCACCCCGACCGCGACCCCGGCAGCAAAACCACCCCGTCGCACGTCTATATCCGGCGCTGCGAGCAATACAAAATCACTCCGCCCGTCGCCGAAGGCGAAGTCTGGGACGGCGTGTTCACCGCAACCGAGAAGTAGCGAAGGCTACGTCAACTAGGGGAAAAGTGCCTGTATGCACTGGTTGAATTCGTCGTCGTTGTCGTACTCGTAGCTATACGCATAGATGATTTCATCGCCGTTGACGTCTACTTCCTCGTCATCAAAACGGAGATAATCCTTGTTTTCGGCATTGCAAAGGTCCTTGGTTACATTTTGGACGCTCCTAAATTCGCTAGTGCAGGTTTTCCCGCTGCCATTGACTTCGACCATCACTTCGACATTTGGGCCTATATTGAATTTCTTGACGTTCACGCTGACCGTCTTGCCGCCAGCGCTAAGAGTCTCTCCATTTGAGGAAAGCCCAGAAGAGGTGACGTCGGGAAACTGCGATCCATAATCATCTTCTCTTGAGGATTCGAACAGAAACTTTGCCACAGGGAAACGGTCAGTCCCACCACTAGACATGGCTTGATAGAACATCATTCTATAATTGCTCGTTTCATACTTGCGGTTTCGAGTATACTCGTCGTCTACATAAGACACGGTAACAGAATTTGACGAAATAACCATCTTGTCGGCAAATTCCTGATAATATCCAGGATCAGCCTCCTCATCGCAAAAGGTTCTCTCGGTGTCCATATAGAATGTGCAGGGAATAATCGTCCAAGTGCCGTTGATATCGCCGGAATGGCCCCCAACGAGCATTCTGCCATTTCTTTCGTATTTCCCGTATTCTTCGCTCCAGAAGGAAAAAACAAGGGTGTCACCAACAAAACGGTACATCACACGTTCGGTCTCGGGCTCCACATTCACGTTTTTCCACCCCACCGTCTCGCCATCCAGGATACATAAGTTCACGCTCGATTCGGACAAGTAGATTGTGGCCGTCTGGTCCTTCTTGTTAACGGAGATCCTGTAGGTTTCAGACGAGCCATCTCCCCCACTCAAGTCAATGCCAGAATCCGCATCGGTTCCGTTGTCGTCACCGCCGCAAGCGGCAAAGGTTAAGGCGCCCACGAGGGCGCAGAACAGGGCAGAATAGGCTTTGAAGGACTTTTTCACGGGATTCTCCTTTTTTTTGTTTACAAACTAAACGTAATTAAAAAATTTCAAAAAAGGAGAAATTTTTTCTTTTATCCAAAAAAAAAGGGACCCGCCGGCGAAGCCGGCGGTTCTTCATATACGGGCGTAGCCCTACAATACTAGCGGCGTGCAAGGGCACGCACGTCAATCTGCCACCTGCAAGGGTCCTTACTAGGCCGCCCGTAAACGGGCACTACTTGTCAAACATGGTTTGTTGTTCGCCCAGTTTGTCCTCCTCTAATTGTTGTTGAATATATGCCTTGATGCGGTCTGCGTTTTTCCCAGCCGTGTCAACATAGTATCCTCGACACCAAAAGACCCGGTTCCGGTACCTTTTTTTCAGTTCCGGAATAATATCGAACAATTCAAGGCTGCTCTTCCCCTTCAAATATCCCATGAAACTTGATACCGAGAGTTTGGGCGGTATCGCCACCAACATATGTACATGGTCAGGACAGACTTCAGCCTCTATTATTTCCACATCTTTCCATTCACACAGTTTCCTTAGAATTTTCCCGACGACTTCCCTCTTCTGACTGTACAGAATTTTCCTTCTGAACTTTGGAGCGAACACGATATGGTACTTACAATTCCATGTGGTATGGGCAGTCGATTTATTTCTATCATTCATTTTAAATCCTTTGATTTTATTGTGATGCAGTTGGCAGACCGCATTTCAATATTAATCAAAGGATTTTTTTTCTCATGACCGCCAGAAGGCTTTTACGGAACTACCGGCGTAGCCGGTAGTTTTCTTTATACAAAGAGAACCCCGCTCGTTTGAGCGGGGTTTCTTTGTAAAAGTTTCAAGCGGAAGTGCGGAAATCTAGTTGCCCGTGGGCGGTTGCGTCCGCACTACTAGCACTTAGCAGAAATCAATTACTTGGCAATAACACGGGCCATTTCGCAAACCTTGTTGCTGTAGCCCCATTCGTTATCGTACCAGGACACAACCTTAACGAAGGTCGGGTCGAGCTGGATACCAGCCTTGGCGTCGAAGATGGAGGTCTTCGGGCAGTTGCGGAAGTCGGTAGAAACAACAGCGTCTTCGGTGTAGCCGAGGATACCCTTGAGTTCGCCTTCAGAAGCTTCCTTCATGGCAGCGCAGATTTCTTCGTAAGTGCAAGCCTTCTTGAGTTCGACAGTCAGGTCAACAACGGACACGTCGGAAGTCGGCACGCGCATAGACATACCGGTGAGCTTGCCGTTGAGCTGCGGGAGAACCTTACCCACGGCCTTAGCAGCACCCGTAGAAGACGGGATGATGTTTTCGAGGATGCCACGGCCACCGCGCCAGTCCTTCTTGGACGGGCCGTCAACAGTCTTCTGAGTAGCAGTTGCGGCGTGAACGGTGGTCATGAGGCCACGGACGATGCCGAACTTTTCATCGAGAACCTTGGAGATCGGGGCAAGGCAGTTGGTGGTGCAAGAAGCGTTGGAGATGATCTTCTGGCCAGCGTAGGTCTTGTCGTTCACGCCGTACACGAACATCGGAGTAGCATCCTTGGACGGGGCAGACATGATGACCTTCTTGGCACCAGCCTTGAGATGCACAGAAGCGAGTTCTTCGGTAAGGAAGAAGCCAGTGGATTCAACAACGACGTCAACGTCAAGATCACCCCAAGTGATGAGAGCCTTCTTGTTTTCTTCATCATAGGCGCTCTTCTGAGCGAAGATCTGGATCTTGTTGCCATCTACGATCATGAAGTTGCCTTCGACCTTGATGTCATGGTTGAACTGACCATGGACGGAGTCATACTTCAGCATGTAAGCGAGGTATTCCGGGTCAAGAAGGTCGTTGATTGCAACAACCTGAATGTCATTTGCGAAGTTTTCCACAGCAGCGCGGAAAACCATACGGCCGATACGACCGAAACCATTGATACCGAGTTTGAGAGCCATTATTGGATCCTTTTTTTGTTTGTTGTGAAATTGCTTCACCCCGCTTTTTGGGGCAGGATGGTGCGTTGTTGGCTTCAAAGATACAAAAAATGGGGTCCTTTGTGTAGTTCCGTAAGCAAAAAAAGGGCAAACCGGCAATGGAGGATAGGGATACTAATAGTCCTTGACACAACGGACGGCGTATGAATCGTTCACACCCCCAGTACGCAGGGTCCCTCCACTAGAGGAATACACTGTAAAAGTGACGGCCAATTCACCTTCAGAATAGATATCGTAAGCCACTTTAGTGTCTGTCCAGAAGATGGCTATTTCGTATTGTCCACCCCCAAAAGAGTTCATATTATCCAAAGTGTAAGTGTAGCTTCCATTAAAATAATACCTGGCACCTGAAGGAAGCGCCGCGAAACCAAAGACATCCGTCCCGTTCCACTCCGTAGATTTAAGCCCCATGCCAGACGCATAAGTACTCCCCCCTATTAGCGTTTTATATTCCTCGTACCAAGGCAGATGCCAGCCGGAAGGACAAATTCCCAAAGCAACGGCCCATGGATAGAGACGACCATATTTTTCGCAATACTCCAGCGAATCATTCAAACAGAAACTGCCGGAATCCATATCCGCCACGGGCTGCAAGTAGGCGTAGTTCAGGTTCTCCGCCATCCACCACAGGTTGCCGATTTTGACAGTCTTGTATGTTTGGCCATCGCGTTCATCCGTCAACGTACCGTATTCGCAGCTGTCCGTGCTGTCAACCCTGCAAGGGGATGCCTTAACCAGTATTTCAGGGTCAACTATAGAAGGCAAAATAATGTCTTCGGTCCCCCTAGAACTCGAAAAGACCTCATTTTCGCTACTGGAAGAGGATATTTCAGCAGATTCAGATGATTTTACCGATTCAGATGGTTCTGCCGTTCCGGACGATTCTACAGATTCGGACGATTCAGCCATTTCGACCGATTCGGCGGGCTCATCAGCCGGGACATCCATGGCCCCAGTGACCTCACTACTGCTAGATTCGTTTGCCGAACTCTGCCAATAAGAACTCGAAGTTCCAATCGGCGATTCTGCCAAATCTTCAACAGGTCCCGTTCCCTCGGCCTCATCTCCCCCACACGCGGCAAGGAGAAAAACAGCCAAAGCCAGCGCCAGCAAAAGCACTTTTTTCAAATTCATTCGAACCCCACAAAAACACACCCATTCAATTTATATTCTGCACACAAAAAATGCGTTTTTTTCACAGCATAAATTCTTTTACATTTTTTAAGATAATTACACTAATTGTAAAGCACAAATCGTAAAGAAAAGGAGAAAAATCGGCTTTTTCGGTTCAATTTTCCCGTTTTTTTCTTTGGTTCTTATTTTGGCACGCCTTTTGCATAATGTGTGGCGTAACAAGATAACCTCAACCAAAGGATAGGAACATGAAGCTCGTTACAGCTTACATCCAACCCGAAAGACTAAACCTCGTGAAGCAAGCCCTTTACGAGAGAAACATATTCAAGATGTCCGTTACCAATGTGCTGGGCTGTGGCCAGCAGAAGGGTTACA
>JAEERM010000104.1 GCA_016285835.1 Fibrobacter sp. | reverse complement strand
AAGCGTAAAAAACGCCGTCGTCGTGACCGCCAGAAAAAGAAACTTCGCTAATATCCGTTAGCATTTTCTTGTAATTTCCTGAAAAGCGGAGTGCGAAAAACACTCCGTTTTTTTCTGTTTATAGTCGACAACGCCTATCCACGGACCCCGGTCAAAACAATGATTCTCACCGGCAGCATAAAGACCATTACCTTCCACAATCCGCAGAACGGATTCACAGTCATGCGACTGACGGACGCCGAGACCCAAAAGGTCGTGGTAGTCACCGGGAATTTCCCGGAGCTTTCGACGGGGGAATCGCTGAAACTTACGGGGGATTGGGGACGGCACCCGAAATTCGGGCCGCAGTTCGTATGCACCGGGTTCGAAATCCTTGCGCCCGAAGACAGCAGCATCGAGTCTTACCTCTCTAGCGGGCTTTTTCCGGGAATCGGTCCCAAGACGGCAGCCAGCATCGTAGCCGTTTTCGGGGACAGGACAGCCGACATCCTCGACAACGAGCCGGACACATTCCGCAAAACGAAAATCAAGGGACTGACTGCAAAGAAGGCCGAACTGTTCCTCGCCCGCTGGCAAGAGAACCGTCACAGCAGGGAAACCATGCTGTTCCTGTACCAGCACGACATCACCGGGAGCATCGCCAAAAAGCTCTGGACCAAGTACGGGCAAGACACCATCCGCCGCATCAAGGACAACCCCTACATGCTCTGCGAAGACGTCTACGGCATCGGCTTTGTCAAGGCAGACGAAATCGCGACCAAGATAGGCTTCCCGAAGGACAGCCCCGTTAGGCTCGAAGCTGCAATCCTCTACACCTTGCAGGAATCGACAAGCGACGGGCACGTGTACCTCCCCAAGGGAGCACTCCTAGAGCGCACGGCCAAGAACCTGCGCCTCACCTACGAAGACGAGGACGCCTACAACACCATCCTGGAGAAGTTCGAGGAACTCTGCAGCAGGGAACGCATCAAGCGCGTTGACGACGACTGTTTTTTCCCGCCCATCTTCCGCGCCGAACAGGATATTGCAGACAACATCCTGCGACGGTTGCAAGGGAACCGGTTGCCCATTGACGGTTTCGAAAACAAGCTAATAGACTGGGAACGCGAGCACAAGTTCGCATTCGACCCCATACAGCGCGAAGCCATATCGATGGCAATCTCGTACAAGATTAGCGTCATCACTGGCGGACCGGGCACAGGCAAGACGACGATTCTCAAGGGAATTTTGCACCTCGCCCGAAAAATGGGCGAAAAGATACGCCTTGCCGCCCCCACGGGGCGCGCAGCCAAACGCATGAGCGAATGCAGCGGCGAAGACGCCTGCACCATCCACCGCCTGCTCGAGGTGGACCCCATCACGGGCAAGTTCAACAAAGATATTGGCAACCAGTTGGAATGCGATTTACTCGTCATCGACGAATTCAGCATGGTCGACACGTGGCTTGCCGCAGCCATTCTCGAAGCGACACCGCTGAGAACCCGCATTGTATTCATCGGAGATGCGAACCAGCTGCCGAGCGTGGGCCCGGGCAACGTGCTCAACGATTTGCTCCAATGCCCGAGAATCCCGAACATCCGCTTGCAGCACATCTTTAGGCAATCCGGCGGCAACGACATCGCCGACAAGGCCGCCAAAATCAACCAGGGCATCACGCCATCGCCTATCGACGGGCCGAACTTCCACTTTATCCCCTTCGAAACACCGGAGCAGGCAAGAGAGATTGTCCGAGAACTGCTCGCTAGCGGCGTCCGCAGCAAAATCAACGTCGACCTCAAAACCGAAATGCAGCTGCTCACCCCGATGCGCAAGGGACCGCTCGGCACGTTCGAGCTCAACACCTTTTTGCAAGACATCCTCAACCCGGAAAGGACCCCGACAAGGGCCGGAGTCGAGCGCCACAGAATCGCCGGAGTCCGCTGGAGCGAAGGAGACCGCGTAATGCAAGTCCGCAACAACTACGACAAGAATGTTTTCAACGGCGACACGGGAATCATTTACCGGATCAGCAAGAACACAAACAAGGTAACTGTATTCTTTGAAGACAAGACCGTGGAATACGAGAGCGACGAAATGGACCAGCTTGCCCTCGCCTACGCCTGCACCATTCACAAGAGCCAGGGTAGCGAATACCCCGCCGTCATCGTGGTGCTCGATTCCAGCCACTACATGATGCTACAGAGAAACCTCATCTATACAGCAATCACGCGAGCCAAAGGCCACGTGTGGGTGCTGTCGGCGCCAGGAGCATTCCACCAGGCCGTGCGCAACAACCGCAGCACAAAGCGGTATACGCGCCTTAAGGAACGACTCGGGTGAGAAAGGCGCGAGGCTCCAGGCTCGGGGCCTTTTACGTTGTTTGATTATTCAGCATCCTGAAGGCAGCGGACCGATAAGCCTGCATCCTTGGTTGAATAAGAAATAAAATCATATTCGTCGAAGTCATATATCAATGATACATCATTTGAGTACAACGCCAAAACATATACGGAATGCTCACCGTTTTCGGTCGATGTCAAGAAAAACGCAAAAGAGCCAGCAAGAGTGTATTCTGGCTGACGATATGCTTCAATATGCTTACCACCAGCAGGCACTGCAGAAAAACCGGTCTTATCACAACCTTGACCGCCATAACTCCAACCACTGGTGGCCCTAAACATATCGGCCAAACTACATTCTTCGCCATATTCAAGTTTCACGACAGAGAGCAATGTATCGAATTCTGCCTTTGATGGCAAATGCCAGCCTTCGGGGCAAACACCCCTTGCCACGTCCCATTTGTAGAGGCGCCCAGCCACATCGCAGTATTCGGGAACATCATCGTAGCAATGTCCGATTCCATCACCTGCATAATTGAGATTTTCAGCCATCCAAACCTGGTCACCAATCTTTACCGTCTTGTACGTTTTACCATCACGATCGTCTGTCAGACTTCCATAATTAATATCTTGGTTAAAACGGAATTCCGGCGGCACACCAAAACTCCAAGTTTCCATGTTTACCCAACCAATAAGCGAACAGTAATACTTGTTAGTAATGGTATCTATTCCAGCAACAATTCGGCCCACGTCTTCACTTTCGCATTTATTATCGCGTTTAATAAAGTCGATTTCTTGCGACTTCAGCCATTCGCAAATTTCCCATTGATATTCAGGCGAATAACAAACACAGGTATAATAAGAACTATCCTTGGGACTCAAGCCCATTTCACCATTACGATTATTCGTACATCCGTTGAGTTTAAGAGAAGTATCTTTTTCTAAATAAACTTTTTTCCATTCATCAAAAAACTCATTATACTTATAAAAATCATCCGTTAGATTACCCTTCCGTATTTCTCCATCAAATCCAGCAGTCCATCCTTGCGTATCCGCAACTTCCTGTTCAGTTGATTTCCACCGCCCATTTTGGCAAACATACCAATCCCAAGTGTATTTTTGATTTCTGCAAAAAGTTCCTTGACGTTTTTCAGAGCACAATCCACATATCGAATCATTCCCATGCATCTTGTTCCAAGCACCGTTCCAACAAACAAAGTGAGAATTGGTGCTTCTATATTTGGGAGAAACAACCTTATCTTCTTCATCTTCCACACAATTGTCCATGCCATAAATAGAGTACCAAAAAATGCGTAAATACTTTTCAAAATTCGGGACAGAATCAGGTTTCCATTTTTCGACATTGCCCCGGATAAACGAAAATTCATTTTGGGAATCCTGCATCTGTACCCAATCAGCAACTTTGGCCTTGCCTATTTCGCCGTCCCAATATTTGTTCCACGTGCCATCCTCCTTGAAATCGGTCCCAAAATTGTCTAGGAACTTATTCAAATTTTCCTCGCCATTATAAAGCGCCATCACGTTAATGGCTAGCAACATCGCGTTCCCTTCATCATTGCCGAAAATATTCAAGTTTTCGAAACTTGCAAATTTCCCCTGAAAGCCGAACGCATTTAAAATTTCAGTCTCAGCCTGTTTCTTTGCCTTAGCAAAATCAACTCCCGTCCCAAACAGGTAAAGAATGCGCTCACACGTCAAATGCGTAAGCACATTGACGTTAACCTCTTTTTGGTCAACAAGATCGACAAGGGCGTATAAGGTGATATTTCTGCCTGACACTGTGCCAGTCACTTCATTACGGAACATGCCTTTCACCTCGAAAAGGGCGTACGGGCTTGACAGGTTCACATGCGACACCTTGAACCGGCCATTACCACTTGACGTGACCTTTCCAGAAAAGACCCTTTCCGTTTTTGCCAAGGTTTTTTCATCCAATTCATAAATATTGACAACAGATTCAGCGCGAAATGGTCCCTTCTGTGCAAAACCATAAAAAGTCTGGTCCTTAATCACGAATTCAGAACTACTCGAAGAATTTTCTTTGGCTGACGAAGAGCTCTTGCCGCTGGATGATGATTTTGCCTTATCGCTGCTAGACGATGATTTCGCCTTACCACTGCTAGAGGATGATTTCGTCTTACTGCTGCTAGAGGACGATTTCGTCTTACTGCTGCTAGAGGACAACTTGCCATCGTCGTCAAGAACCCAGCTACCATTGTCACAAATATAGGCGGCTTTTTTGTCTTTCACGTAAGCAATGGCACCATCGCGTTTGTCGGTACACTCCGGCAATTCACCTTTGGTTGCCACGACCATATCGGATTCAGACACATCGAAAGATGTATCAATCACAATAGCATCAGCAGAACTGCTGTTATCCCCGCAAGCGATGAGCATGGCAACAACGCTGATACAGAGGAAGAATTTTGTATACGCCATAACCAACTCCTTTTAGTGGAAGAACATTTATTTAATATATATTAATTTATAGAAAAAGCAACTTTAGCAATGAGCGGTGAGCTATGAGGTATGAGGTGCGAGGCTCAAGGCTCGGGGCTCAAGAGGAATTTATCACAAAAAAAGGCTTTCGGAACAATCCGAAAGCCCTTTTAAACTCATAGAGAGTCAGAGACGAGCGGCCTCGTAGCTCTTACACGTCGACCACTTCAGTCCAGCCGAACGGGTCTTCGGCTTCACCGAACTGGATGGCAGTGTACTTCGTGAAGAGTTCCGTGCAGACCGGACCCGGGTTCACGCCGTCACCGTAGGTGAACGTCTTGCCGGCAACCGGATCCACAATCTTCTTGATCGGGGTAATCACGGCGGCGGTACCGCATTCGGCAGTTTCTTCGAACTCGGCGAGTTCTTCGAACGGAACCTGGCGGCGTTCCACAGTGTAGCCGAGGTATTCAGCCAACTGCTGCAAACTCTTGTTCGTAATGGACGGCAGAATGGATTCGGACTTCGGGGTCACGTAGGTCTTGCCCTTGATGCCGAAGAAGTTTGCCGGACCGCATTCGTCGATGTACTTCTTTTCCTTCGCATCCAGGTAGATGGTGCTGGAGTAGCCGAGTTTCTTGGCTTCGGCGAGGGAAAGCAAGCTGGCAGCGTAGTTACCGCCGACCTTCACCGTACCCGTACCCTGCGGAGCGGCGCGGTCGAAGTTGCGGCTGATCATCATGTCGACCGGCTTGAACCCGTCCTTGAAGTACGGACCCACCGGAGTCACGAACATCAACAGCAGGTATTCGTCGGAGGGCTTCACGCCGACTTCCGGACTCGTACCGATGAGGAGCGGGCGGATGTAGAGCGTTGCACCGTAACCGTACGGCGGCACAAAACGGGCGTTGGCCTTCACCACTGTGTGGACCATCTCGCGGAACAGTTCGACCGGCGGAACAGCCATGAGCACGCGGTTCGCGGTGTTCTGCATGCGCTTCGCATTCTCGTCAACGCGGAAGATACGGACCTTGCCGTCCTTGCCCGTGTAAGCCTTGAGGCCTTCGAAACCTTCCTGGCCGTAATGCAAGCAAGTCGCGGCCATGTGGATGCTAATGTCCTTGGAAGAAGAAAGTTCAACCTTGCCCCACTTGCCATCGCGGTAGTAGCAGCGGACATTGTAATCGGTATCGTAATAACCGAAGGGGAGCGTCTTCCAATCGACATTGTTCAAATCAACTTGCATAGTATTAACCTTTTTTTGCGTGTGCATTTTTAAAGGTATCGTTCGGTACCAAGAAAAAAATACAATATATCGGGATGCATGGCTCGGATAAGCGGCCAAGCATCCGCGAAAAAAGCTACGAAATTTACCTTACGGAAACGGACCGCATTTGGTTGCCAATGCGCACAAGGTAGCTTCCCGGATTATCAACCGGAATCGCAAAGTCCGGCGAGAGCACATAACCCTTCCGGAGCATGCGCCCCTGCATGTCGAACAAGGCGTAAGGTTTGCCAATATGGGCGTCCATCACCCGGATTTCCCGAACAGAGGCTATGATATGGAATTGCGGTGCCAGAGACTCCGAAGGTAAAGCATCCGAGCACTCCTTTCCATTACACAAAATGTGGAACTCCACCGGTATGGATTTTTTAGACGAACTGGATTTTGCTCTAGCACTGCTAGACTTAGCGCGGCTTGAACTAGAAGCAACCTTAATACTGGAGCTCGATTTATCCTTGCTGCTGCTGGACTCTGCAGAACTAGAGCTGGATTTTGCCGAGCTGCTGCTAGAATTCGACGAACTGCTTAATGTAGCCAATTTGAAATACGCAATGAAAGTCCTCGACTCCCTAACGACATAAGTGCGATTCGGATTCGTATTGTCCACATCATCTCTCCAACATTGAAATTCGTAGCCTGGGGCAGGAATCGCCTTCAACTTCACCGTATCGCCGTAATAATAGGAAGCGCCTGCATTGAGGACAACAACCTCGCCCCATTCACTCGGATTTGCCGAGGAGACACGAATCTTGTACTCAATCGGGGTGAACTTGGCATAGAAATAGAGATTCCCTTCGTCAGAAGCAAGAATGGAATCGACCATAGAACCCGAATAACTAGAATCGTCATACCAGCCATCAAACATGTAACCATCCCGATAAACCGTATCGGGGAGCGGTTTTGAAAAACCGGCAATATAGCTATCGAAGTAACTATCCCCATCTCCAGGGAACGTATAGAAAGAAACGTTGTACTGAGCGACTGAAGAATTCTTGACAGTCCCGCTAAAATTCGGCAAGGGGTCGACACCGACATTCTGCCCCCAGATAGAGCCATTCTCGCCAGAATGTAATGCCGTTGCCACCGAGCCATCTGCAAACTGTTCTGCTGTCGCTGCCTGGCCTATATTTATCTGTTCCCACGGAGATTTCAGATAAAAGCTGTTCACCACTATCACGTCCTCATTATTGTGACCCACCAACGCTCCATCCAAGTCACGATTCAAAGCGTCAATTGTCCCCACGTTATAACAATTCACGATATACGCATTACCTTCAAACTCTTTATAGCCCAAAATTCCTCCGAGATAGTTTCCTCTCCCATAAACCGTCCCTGAATTGTAGCAGTTTAGAACATAAACAAGATTATAAGAGCCGATATGCCCAAAAAGTCCACCACCATAGTTATTAGCCTTTACATAGGAATTGCTATAAGCATTTATGACGAGGAGATACGTCACGTCGTCATCATCACTGGCTTCATCAACATAACCGACTAAAGCGCCAACATTATTGTGCGCAGCAAAATAGGAGTTCTCTACGCCAACATTCACAATAGTTACGGGATTCTCCAAAGAACCAATGCCAATGTTGCCAAAAAGGCCATATCCCAAGTCATTAGATGAACCCTTATTATCAACATTGAGATACAACCCCGAAATGGTGTGCATATTTCCATCGAACACACCGCTAAAGCCATATATTGGAGTCCATTCTATAAAGCCCGTAGCAGCGTCCTCATTAAGTTCCCCCTCCGAATCAAGCACGCTCTCGTTCACCACAATATCGTTTTGTAAAGACGCACAGGCAGCCGCTTCGCGTTCATAATCATCCGAGCCATTCACGATAGCGGCAAAGCCATACAATTCCGCCGCATTCCTGATAACATAACAACCATCCTTATCTGTTGCCGGAGTTTCCTTTTTGAACCATTTGGCATAAAACACCTTATCGCCGGTAGCATTTAGCCCTATTTCGAACACACGATTGCCACTGAAATCTTCTTCCTCGTACCAACCACTGAAAACATATCCGCTTCGATAAACCTTATTAGGAAGAACCACGCGGTCCACTCCCTCGGTATAAGATTCAACAAGTCCGGAGTCAATCGTTCCTCCATTTGTTTCGAAAGCCACCTGTCTTGTCCCGCCGAACTTAGCCCAAAATTCCTGTGTTCCTACAGCAGTACTCGGGACAACATCCACAGAATTCCCGCTTAATTTGGCATTATCGAACCAACCATGGAAGATACTTTCATCCTGCGTCACAGCCGGGAGCTTTAATTCGAATCCAGGCAAATACTTTACGGGTAAAGTAGTGGTGTCCCCATCGTAAGTGTGCAAAATTAAATCTTCAAAAGAACTTAACGACGCGCCCGTTATGATTCCGCTGAAATTCGGATACGTATCATTCCCGACATCCTGCCCCCAAACAGTCGCATCGATGCTATCATAAAATGAATTGTGCAGCAAATAGGCGATAGAACCATCTTCCAATTGCTCACTTGTCACAGATTTTCCACATTCAGAAGAGCTATAGCTTTCATTCAAGTAGAACACATTTTCACAATTAGATGAATACAAGCTATTATCCACAAATACAATAGGTTTCACGTAATCTGAAAATGATTGATTTGACAACAATGTTCCCGCATTATAAACATTTGTCATGGATATATCGGCATAAGCTAAGCCAACCATGCCACTCAAAAAAGTCCCTCCGGAAACAGTACCCGTATTATAAGCGTTTTGGATTTTAGTCTTTGCCCCAACAGAGCCGGCCAAGCCTCCAGCAAAAGAGTTCCCCACAGCACCTGGTTCCGATACAATCGTTCCAGCATTATAAACTTTTTCCATCGATAAAAAGGTCCCGCCAACATCTCCCACAATGCCGCCAATATAGAGTTCTCCAGTAACGGATCCTATGTTGAAGCAATTTTCAAATGAAGCATCCTCACTTGAATTCACATAACCAACAAGACCACCACCACGATAAGAAGATGACGGCATCGATATCGTCCCCATGTTATAGGCATTGATAACCTTTATGCGACCCACATACAGATAGCCTGCAATTCCGCCCGCAAAGCTACCTGCAATTACAGTTCCCAAGTTATACACATTCTTGAGCTGAATGGTCGCAACCGACATGCCTACAAGACCACCAACATAATTTCCATCTGATTCGACTCGCGAATTGCTGAAACAATTTTCAATACTTACAATCGCCCCGCCATCCGCATATCCGACAATAGCACCGACATAGGAGTGCGAAAAAAAGTAAGAACCAACAACACCCAGGTTACGGATTATGACAGTGCTGTCTTCTTCATGCCGATACAGCACACCGAACAGAGCAGACAAATTGTCTCTACCATTAACATAGAGTCCCGAAATCGTATGGCTGTTGCCATCAAACTTCCCTCTGAATTGCATCATGGGCTTCCATTGGGCAAAATTTGCCGTATCGGCCACATTGAGATTTCCGCTCTCGTCAAGGACATTCTCGTTCACCACGATATCATCAACCAGCTTACCGCACGCAGCCGTATCCCTCTTAAAGCCATCGGTCCCGTTCACAATGGAAGCAAATCCGTAAAGTTCGGCGGCATCGGAAATCTGGTAGCAACCAGACACTTTTGATGGCATCTTCGGGGTTATGGTTACCGACGCAGCCGTCAATGAAACGAACAGAAATAAAAAAGAAACAAACCATAGCCTACGTAACATTTCAATCTCCTAGCTATACCCTAAAATAATAGATAAATATGAAAACTTTATAAAACGCTTTTTTTTCAAAATCGGATTATTGGAAAAGATTCAAAAAATTTCTATTTTTGCGCGCCGAAAAGCGCGTGGTTAGCGCCAGGACAATCAAACAGGATAAGACGATGAACTACAATCCTCTCGCAGAACAGGCCAACGCGGAACTCTCCGCCAACGGTTGCAAAGTACTCAGCATGCTTTCCGAAAGGGGCAAGGCCATTTTCTTCCCGCGCAAGGGCATCCTGGGCCAGGGCGCCGAAGCCAAGGGGTCCGAAATCAACGCGACCATCGGCACCGCCCTCGAAGACGACGGGAGCCCGCTCGTGCTCGACTGCGTACTCAAGAGCCTGAACCTCCCCAAGCAGGCGTTCCTGTACGCCCCGAGTTTCGGCAACCCCGACCTCCGCAAGGCCTGGAAGGAACAGATTGTCCGCAAGAACCCGAGCCTCGCAGGCAAGCAGTTCAGCAACCCGGTCGTGACCTGCGCCCTCACCCACGCCATCAGCTGCGCGGGCTACATGTTCCTCGACGCCGGCGACGAAGTCATCATCCCCGACCTGTACTGGGACAACTACGAACTCGTGTTCGTGAACAGCTGCGGCGCGAAGATCAAGACGTTCAACACATTCAAGGACGGCGGGTTCGATACCGAAGCCCTCAAGGCAGCCCTCGCCGAAAGCAAGAGCCAGAAGAAGGTCGTGCTCCTGAACTTCCCGAACAACCCGACCGGCTACACCGCTACCGAAAAGGAAGCCGTCGAAATCGCGAAGATCCTCACCGACTGTGCCGCCGCAGGCAACAAGGTCGTGGCCCTGCTCGACGATGCCTACTTCGGACTCGTCTATGAAGAAGGCGTGACCAAGGAATCCCTGTTCGTGAAGCTGCTCGAAGCCAACGAGAACCTGCTCGCCGTCAAGCTCGACGGCCCGACCAAGGAAGACTATGTGTGGGGCTTCCGCGTCGGCTTCATGACCTTCGGTTTCAAGGGCGCCAGCGAAGCACAGCTCAAGGCCCTCGAAGACAAGGCCGCCGGTACGGTCCGTGGCAACATCTCTAACGCCCCGAGCATCAGCCAGAAGATTTTGCTCGCCGCCTTCCAGAGCGAAGAATACCTGCAGCAGAAGCAGGAAAAGTACGAAACACTCAAGAAGCGCTTCGACATCATCAAGAATGAACTCGCTGCGCACCCGGAATACAAGGATGCCTTCGAGCCCATGCCGTGCAACAGCGGCTACTTCATGTGCATCAAGCCGAAGGGAGTCGATGCCGAAGAACTGCGCCAGAAGCTCATCAAGGACTACAGCACGGGCACCATCATGCTCTCGGGCCTTATCCGCGTCGCTTTCAGCGCCGTCCCGACCGACAAGCTCGGCAAACTGTTCGAAAATATTTATAATTGTGTATTAGAGATGAGGGGCTAGAGGCTAGGATCTAGAAATGCACAGTTACAAGGACTTGATTGTTTGGAAAAAATCCGTAAAATTAGTCATGCAAGTGTATGACTATATACAGGCTTTTCCAAAAAATGAATCCTATGTGCTATCAGATCAAATGCGTCGAGCCGTAGTATCGATTCCTTCAAATATTGCAGAAGGATACGAACGTATGACTACAGCCGAATACATTCGCTTCTTATCAATTGCTCGAGGATCAAAGGCAGAACTTGAGACGCAATTACATATATGCAACCAACTGAAATTAGGCAACATGGAGAAGAATGTTGTTTTACAGTCTAGTTGTGAAGAAATTGGCAAAATGCTAAATTCAATGGTCTACACACTAAACAGCAAACAGCAACATAAATCTCAATCCCCTAGATCCTAATCTCTAGATCCTAACCCCTAAGGAGAACAAATGTCCGACAAAGCGACCTTGAAATACAACGGAAAGAGTTTCGAACTCCCCGTCGTTGAAGGCACCGAGAACGAACATGGTCTCGACGTCAGTTCCCTCCGCAAGGAAACGGGACTTGTCACGCTTGACTACGGCTACCTGAACACGGGCAGCACCAAGAGCGCCATCACCT
>JAEERM010000196.1 GCA_016285835.1 Fibrobacter sp. | reverse complement strand
CGCCTACCGCGACGGCAAGCTCTACGTGCGCACCGCCAGGCCCATCAGCGCAAGCGTCGTACAGTTCGACTACCAGGGCCGCGTCCTGTGGCAGAGCGCCGTGCGGCAGTTCTTCCCCGGCGAACACTCGGTCGACACGCCGGAAGCAGGCACACGCAGCATTTATAAACTGAACGTGCTTCCGTAAAAAAATACCCTTCTTCACACCAACAGAGGCCGCAATCACCAAGGTTGCGGCCTTCTTCTATTTGAAAAAGAAAAATGCCCGGCCAAAAAGCCGGGCAAATCGTTTCAAATGATTTCAGCGAGCCTTACTTCATTGGCACCATTCTGCCGTAGTAGGCGCCGCGGGCCCTGTTCGAGCTGTTGACCTTGCAGCCCTTCAGGTTGTAGTCGCGCTGCATCTTGTACCCGTAATCGCTCATGTACATCTGGCGAATCGCATCTGTGGAGTCCTTCGATTCGTACGGCAGCGGCGTGGTGACGGACGTGGAGTCGCCAGGCGTCGGCGTGACAGCCGTAGAGTCACCGGGTATCGGCGTGGTGGCCGTGGAATCGCCAGGTGTCGGCGTAGTGGTCGTAGAGTCACCGGGCGTCGGCGTGGGAGCGGCAGCGGCCGTGAAGGTCACCTTGTAAAGCTGGCAGTCTTCGAACCAATCGATGACATCGCCTTCCTTGAATTCGGTGTCGCCAATCTTGGCGGCTTCCATCGTCTTTTCCTTCACGTCCTTCGGCTTCGGCTTCCAAATCTTGAAGGTGCCGGACAGGTGGAGCATGGCGAGGTAGTGGACCAGGCCATCGTAGTAGCGGTACTGACCGGTCATGAACGGTTCGTCCCAGGCCATCTGCAG
This sequence comes from Fibrobacter sp., assembly GCA_016285835.1. Taxonomy (GTDB): domain Bacteria; phylum Fibrobacterota; class Fibrobacteria; order Fibrobacterales; family Fibrobacteraceae; genus Fibrobacter. The sequence continues at coordinate 1,485 of JAEERM010000196.1, read as the reverse complement.
GTTCTTCTTGATAATTTCATCGTAACCGCTCACGTCCTTGAGGGCCAGGGCGGCCACGGCATTTGCGCCCTTTTCACCCTGCGTGTATTCTTCAGAACCACCCGTGCCGTCCCAGTTGAAGCGGGCATGCTCATACTTGTCCTTCTCGAAGAAGTCGATAATACGCTTTGCCATTTCAACTTCGCGAGCAGAGTCGGCACCGAACAGGTAGAAGTCCATGCCGAAGTTCATCGCGGAGCGCATGGCGTCGTACATGTACTTGGTCGAATTCTGGTTGTACGAATAAGACTGCGGCTGGCCATCGAAGGTGCTGTAGTCGGCGAACAAACCGGAGTTCTTGTTGGAAGACACATAAAGGTGATTGCGTGCGGCGGACACAGCCTTTTTCCACTTGTCGGTATCCTTTTCAGCCCAGCGGGAGAACAATTCCAGGTAAGCCGGCAAGTCGTAAGACGGGTCGGAGAAATCGTTACCGCTGCCAAGCGGCTGGAACACGATAATGTAGTTGCCCTGGTTGAAGAGCTTGTGGCTCGGGTTGTTCCACATCTTGTCCATGATATAATGGGCGTCCTTTCTGTACTGATCATCGTCCCAGCGGTTTGCCGCAAACAGGAGGGACATCATGAAGTACATTTCGCCGTCCGGCGCGCAGTTGTCATCGCCACCGGTGCCACTGTCGTTACGTTGCCACGCAAAGTAGCCGTCCCAGTCGCCGCCCTTGTGCCACATGTGGTTCTTGGCCCATTTCCAGAGCTTGTCGAATTCTTCCTTGTGGTTCGTCTGCACGGCAATCATCATGCCGTAGGACATGCCTTCGGAACGGACGTCGTTGTTGTTGATGTCCTTGATGTAGCCTTCGTTACCCTTGTCGTAAAAGACCTTGGAATTTTCATCACCCTTGAAGTAGTGATTCCAAAGAGCATCCATCTTTTTCTGGATTTCTTCTTCGGTCTTGCCCAAGTATTTCTTGAAGGCGCTGGTGTAATCGCCCGTATAGTAGGCGCCGCTGTAGTTCTTGTCTTTGTCGCAGTCCGGGCCGTAGTAGGCGCCGTTCTCGTCGAAGAACTTGGTGGGTACGGACGCATTCGCCGCGGTGGTTTCTTGAGCCATGGCCGAAGCCATGAATATGCCAAGGCACAATGCGGCCTTGATAGTGTTTTTTGAACTCCTCATGGTACTCCTTTTTTTTTACATACCATACAAAAGATAATTGCCAAACAGCCAAAAGCGGGGGAACGAGCCCTTTTTTGCGTTGTAGAGCTTTTAAACGCTTTTTTTTGCGAAAAAACGGCAATTTTTAGGAAAATTCGGGCAATTTGGGGGATTTTTGAGGACTCAGCCCCAGCTAAGCCATATTGTCATGAACTTGTCGTAGACTTCGTAAACGCCTTGATTGTTCGTAACAACCTGCTTTTCAAGCAAAGTAGCCAAAGCTTTTTGGACACTGCTTGCCGAAAGGCTGTACTTTTTCAGGAACGCACGCCC
>JAEERM010000195.1 GCA_016285835.1 Fibrobacter sp. | reverse complement strand
CGCCCAGCGACGACTGGGTGCTGCACGGCCCCTATGTAGACAAGAGCATGTTGCGCAACGCACTCGCCTACTGGCTCTTTAGGCAGGCAGGCCGTTACGCTCCGCGCACCAAGCATTTCGACCTCTATATCAACGGAGTGTACCGTGGTGTGTATGTGATGGTTGAAAAAATCAAGCGTGGCAAATACCGCGTGAATATCAGCAAGCTTAAAGAAACCGACATTGCCGGCGACAGCCTTACCGGCGGTTACCTTTGGGCATTCGACAAAGTCGGCACCAACACCGGTGGTGGCGGCAGCAACAACCAGGGTGGTATCGAAGCCGAAGGTTTCAACACCTCCGACGGGCTGAATGTCATTTTGCACTATCCCAAGAAAGCGAATATTCAAAAACAGCAGGAAGAATACCTGAAGAAGTATCTGAACGACCTCGAAGCGCTGTTCAAAAACGGCAAAAACGGAGACGGATACGATAAATACGTGGATCTCGCTTCTGCCGTCGACTACGTCTTGCATCAGGAAATCACCAACAATGGCGACTCCTACTGGTGCAGTTTCTTCTTGTACAAGCCCAAGGACAAGGGCGGCAAGAATGGCAAGGAATTCAAGGAAGGCAAAGTGACCCTTGGCCCGCCGTGGGACTTCAACCTCGCCATGAGCAATGGCGGCATGATGGGGGGCTATGGCGGCGGCAACAGCTGGCAAATTGAAAGCAAAGGAGGCATGGGCGGCGGCGGTTTTGGCTTCGGCATGGGCGGCATGGGCGGCATGGGTAGCCTGAAAGCCCCGAACTGGCTCATCGGACTGTGGAAGAGAAGCGATTACCAGAGCGAAATGAAAAAACGTTGGGCCGAACTCCGCAGTGGTGTTTGGCACACCAAAGTCATGGATGCTTACCTAGATTCCATGAAGACATACCTGAAAAACGCCGCCGACAGAAACTTCAAGCGCTGGCCGAACCTGGGACAAAACAGCGGCCAGGGCGATACCGATCCGGAGCCGATGAAATACTGTAACGGCAGCGGAAGTTCCGGCATGAAGATGGGCATGGGCGGCAACAACGCCAATACCTGGGATGGCGAAGTGGAACATCTCCGCACAAAAATGAAAGAAAGAATACAGTGGATGGACCAGAAGTTTGGATTTACGGAACCAGCAAATCCGGTGGTTACAGAGCCTGTCGATCCTTCAATCCACGAGCCCGACTGGCAGCACGACAAGGACACGACCGACACGGAAGACTCCACTTCTCAGGAAAAGCCGTTGGATCTTCGCATGGATGATTTCAGCAGGCTCTCCCCGACGAACTTCTTTGTCGTGAACGGCAACCATCTCGAAATCCACACGAGTATCGGAGGCACCTTTGCCCTTATGGACTTGAACGGTTCTGTCCTGTACAAAACCCGTATCAAGGCCGGGCTCACGACGCTGAAAATCCCCTCCAAGGCAACAAACAAGCACTGGATTGCAACCCTCAACGGCAAGATGATGAACCGATAGCCAATCTTAGATTCAAGTAGACCTGAAGGACTTCCCCAAGTAGGAAGTCCTTCTTTTTTGCGATATTTCACCATTTTTTGAATGAATTTGCGGATGTTAAAGAATCAACGCTTATAGCGCATAATCTGTAATAAATGCATACTCCACCTACTAAATTATATAGATTATTATATGGTGTTAGGTTAAGGAGTATAATATGTTCTGCAAATCAAAAATTTTCTTCTATGGCATCGTCCTAGCTATGGCGATTCCGGTGTTTGCGCAGTCCTACGATTTGCCGCTGGTTATCGTGAACACACAAAATGGGCAAGCGCTCCAGAAGGGCGCCGACAAGATACCCGCCACCATGAGCATCCTGGACAAAGGCACGAACAGCGTTGCCGACAGTTCCAAGGGCGAAAAATACAACATCGGTATCAAAATCCGCGGGCAGACATCCGCTGACTTCCCCAAAAAGGGTTACGGAATCGAACTCAAGGCGCGCCCCTGCACGAACGTCGCCGACACGGCCTGCCACGACACGAGCCTCAAGGTTTTAGGCATGCCCAAGAGCGCCGACTGGGTGTTCCACGGACCGTATGTCGACAAGACGCTCATCCGCAATGCGCTCGCCTACTGGCTCTACCAGCGCACGGGTCGCTACAGTTCCCGTTTCAAATTTTTTGAGCTCTACCTGAACGGGCAATACAAGGGCGTGTACCTGTTGCTTGAAAAAATCAAGCGTGCCAAAGCCCGTGTGCATATCGCGAAACTCAAGGACGAAGATATCAGCGGCGACGACGTGACCGGCGGTTACGTGCTGAGCGTCGACAAGGTGGACAACAACTCTACGCAGGGGCTAGACAAGGAAG
>JAEERM010000194.1 GCA_016285835.1 Fibrobacter sp. | reverse complement strand
TGGAGTACGAATGCGACACGGATCAATGTTCGAATTGCGATCCCTGCTGGGGTGAGCCAATGGTGGGATCACCCCCCAATCCAAATCCTTGCTACGACGAGGAACGTTGCAAACAAATTCTCAAGGATGAAGATCCCGACTACCCGCCGTTCAGGGATTTTGAAACGAAACAGAAATGGAAAGTCTTGATTCCTAGCAAAAAGATGGTAGCAAAAACCGTCCACGGGTACAACTGGATGAATCACAAACAAGTCTCCGATCCTAAAGAACGCGTGGAAGATTTCGAATTCGACCTTACTAACGAGACACGCCGCGTATCGTGCGACGCCCTGGGAACCTACTTCGGCAAATGCCACAACACCCTGCAGACCTGCATCAACAAAAGTTATCACGAAGGTGGATACATCGTTGCCTGTAGCAATGGAGAGCTCGTAGACCTGGATGGAAATAATGACGGAATCGCTTGCGCATGCGAAAATACAGGCAAAAACAGCCAGGGATGCTGCTGGAGTCGACAGGAATGCTTCAAGGCCGGTCACACCCTAGAAAATAAATGCTACAAGCCTTCCACCAATACAGAAGAAGGCTACGCCCATGGTAACAACGATTACAAGGAAGACTAGCAAAATATTCCAAAAAAAGTTTTAGCATAAGGAACCGCAAGGTTCCTTTCTTACTTATTGACGTATTATCCACGACAAACAGCGCAACCCTGGGAATTTTCATGTAAAGGGGATATATGTTTATCATGGATAATTATGACTTGTAGAATCTTAAAACTTGCCGTCTGCACGCTTTCCTGTGCGTTTTCGGGTGTATTTGCCGGTCCCGGCCTTGCCGACGGGGCCGCAAAGTTCGTCGGCAACATTCCGGTTGATGGCGAAGTTCCGTCTGATTTCGCGAAATACTGGAACCAGATCACCTCCAATGATGAATGCGTATGGATCCAAATCGAAAAGAATCGTGGCGAATTCGACTTTTCCAAGTGCGATGCGATTTACAACTGGGCAAAACAGAACGGAGTCCTATTCAAGTTCCGCACGCTCGTGTGGGGTTCGCAATACCCAGGTTGGATTCGCAACCTAAATGTCGAGGAAACCAGGGATGCCATTACCGCCTGGTTCGATGCCGTCGCGGAACATTACCCCGACCTGGAAATGATCGACGTGGTAACCGAGGCCGGCCGTGCATCGGAAAACCAGTATCATTCCGCATTCGGCGTAAACAACCACTTTATCGAGGCCCTGGGCGGCGACAACGATGGCGACTACAAGTTCGTGACTACGGCCTTCAAGATGGCTCGCGAGCGCTGGCCCAAGGCGATTCTCATTTACAACGACTACAATACGTTCCAATGGCAAAGAGATGTCGGAATAAACCTTATCAATACAATCAAGAAAAACGGGGCTCCTGTCGACGGTTACGGATTGCAAGCCCATGATTTAATGACAACGGGATCCGGTCCCAAGACCTGCCTCAACATCGATATGCTTAAAAGATACCTCCAAGAAATTATCGACAGTACACAGATTCCGCTGTACATTACCGAATACGATATTGCGACTTTGGACGATGAAATTCAGAAAAAATGCTATTCAGAACAAATCCCGCTCTTCATGGAAGAGGAGCGTATTGCAGGCATTACCCTTTGGGGCTATATCTATGGCAAGACATGGTTATCTTGCAGCGCAAAGGAACTAGGATGTTCCGGCATCATCAGGGACGGCAAAGACCGCCCAGCAATGACCTGGCTCAAGGAGTATTTCGCGGAGCACAAGGCCGACAGCAAAAACAAGTGGATTCCCACATCTGAATTTCCGGGAGAGAATCCAACGGGAACAGGCAACAAAGACTCAACTATTCAAAATCCCCCATTGGCAATCAGTAACGCATGCCACCTGCAGGCAAACACACTCCAGGCATACGATGTCTTTGATCTAAACGGCAACCGCCTCGGCCGCCTGCGCGCCTACACCATAGACGAAGCCGTTTCGACACTCCAGAATACCAGCGACATCAAGGTCCAGGGCATCTACATGCTCCGCTCCGTGAGGAACGGCACCGTGAAGCAAGTGCGCATTGCACGGTAGGCGCATTTTTTCTACATTTGCCTTGGTCAAAATTTAAACCAAGGATTAACAATGAGCAAGAATTACAAGATTGCAGTGCTTCCGGGCGACGGTATCGGCCCCGAAGTCATGAAAGAAGCTGTCCGCGTGCTGGACGTCGTTTCCAAGAAGTTCGGCTTCGACGTGAACGCCGAATGGGCAAACGTCGGTGGTGCCGCCTATGACGAAAGCGGTTCTCCGCTGCCGGAAAGCACCCTCAAGCTCGGTGAAGCTTCTGACTGTATTC
>JAEERM010000013.1 GCA_016285835.1 Fibrobacter sp. | reverse complement strand
CTAGTTTTCTGGTTGCCTTTGTGTAGGATTTTAGGTCGTGAAAGACTTCCAGGGCTTTTTTCTTCTGCTCTTCCGTGTATGGCATGATGCGTCCTCTAGTTGTGTCCAACTATTCGTCCGCATCCCCGGTTCTAATTTCAAAGAACCATTAGCTATGGATATGCCAGAAAGAAGGAAGTCCCCTTTTTTAGAAGAAGGCGTAACCCCTTTTAGGTGTAATCAAGCGAAATTTCGAAGAGTAATTGATGAGTTATCAGAAAAGACGTCTCATAAAGAGAATTTAACTGATGAAATTTGGGATAGGCGTATTAAGGATACGGAATTGCTGATAGAGTGTGCCCGGAGATATATCAATTTGTCCTTATCGATAAATTCCAAAGGTGAAGGTTTCTCTTATGCACTGGGATTGAATGAAACAGGCTTGATTGATGGAGGTAAAGCCTATTCCTATGAAAATCTGGATGATGTGTGGAAATTAATAGAGGACATTCGTCTTAGACCTGGAATGCAAGATAAAGAAGACCGGGATTTAATAGTGGTAACTCTTGAAAATGACATATTGGTCAAAAATCTTGCACCCGTAGTCAAAAAATTAAAATCTTTCGGCTATAAGGTCCATTTAGCAATTTTAGGTGGATAAACCCCTAGCCCCTAGATCCTAATCCCTAACTCATATCTAGAGATTGCTTCAGGGCTGTTCGCCCCTCGCAATGACAAGTTTTCCCTAGCTTCTAGATTCTTACCTCTTCCTCATACCTCAAAGGCGCAACGCGCCGACCTCATACCTCACCGCTCACAGCCTGCTGTTTGCTTTTTCTCTTGTCCTTCGTCACTCGTTTTTCGTCTGATTCCTATTTAATTGATATTTTTCGCCATTTTTCAAATAAAAACGTATTTTATTTAATAAAAGGGGGTAGTACAATATAAGGAGACTGTTTTATGAAACATACCTTGACGGTAGTTTCTGTTCTTTTCTTTCTTTTTGGAGTTGCATGGGCCGATTTGACCGTGCATATCCAGTCTCCCTTTCGTAATGATCCTACTTCTGCCGACTATGTCCCCCATGTTTTGGGTGGTGCTGGCGGCGACTATACGCCTAGTTACGGGCCGACTTCCAAGACAATCATGACCGAAGAGGGCGACCACTGGTATGTGTATACGTGGTCCGGCAAGACCTTGGCCGATTTCCAGGAATGGATGAAGTTCAACTTCAAGTTTTGCCCCAACACATCCGATGTAAATTTTAACAATAATTCCTGCGTCGATTGGGATGCCGGCGGCGAGAAGGAATTCCCGATAGGCGGTTTTTTCGGTACGGATTCTGAGATTTGGCTGTACACGGATGCCACGACGGGTAAGTACACCAAGTCGTTCATGGCTCCGGGCGCGAAGGTGGTGTGGTTCAAGAGCCCGTGGGGCAACAAGGCACTCCCGCAGATGTACTTTGGCATGGATTCTGTGCTGATGCGCTTTGTTCCGGGCGACAAAACGAAATGCGGCTGGTTCTATGGTGCGGTGACTCCGGCGATGATGACCGCAAACCCGGCGCAGACGGCTTATTTCACCCGCTACAAGGCTCCGTGGCTTTCGGTCCCTGCCGATACGAATCTTTCTATTGACCTTTCTGCCGCGCTCCAGGCCAATGACACTATCTATGTCGACGGCACCGAGGCTGCTCCGACTGCATCATCGACAATAGGCTCGCTTGGGACGTGCTTCGATGATACGCGCGTGCTGCATATTTACCATCCGTGGCGCAACAACACGAGCTACCGCGACAGCGCTTTCTACATCACGATTGGGAACAACATTCTGAATCAGCCGACTCCGATGAGCTCCGAAGGGGAATACCGCTTCTGGCGTCATTACTCGTTCGACGATACGCTGGTGGGTTCGCCGAAGTGGAGTTCGCAGATGGCGGACTTCCAGATTTTGCGTGGCAGCAACGAGTGGCCGCAGCATCCTTATTTCCAGCAGGGCTCGCAGATGAAGGCCCTGGAACTTTTCCCGTCGGGCATTTACGAGACTTGGTTCTATGCGAGCACCAGCCTGGGCTCCATCGATTTGCAGTTCTATCCACCTGAACCCAAAGTCGTACGTTTGCTGAGCCCGTGGGATGACATGTCGCCTTCGATGCTTGTGCTCGACCAAGACGATACGGTGAAGATGGGCCCGCTCCCACTCGACAGGAAAAAGGACACTTGCGGATGGTACGAGGGCACATATTACAAGCATGCAAAAGATTGGGGCGTGTTCTTCAAGCAGACTTTCGGCATGGATTACTACAATGCCGAGGGCGTGCAGGGTGCTGGAATTCCTGACGGCAATCCGGTCCGGCTGGATTCGATGATGGCGCTGCACGATACTGTGTGGGTTTATCCTTATCCTGTGTCCACAAGTGGCCCCGCTTTTTCTAACACTTATCCGGGTCGCCTTGGCCGTTGCCCCGAGCTGAAGATTTCGGCGCTTGTCTTGGACTGGGCCGGCGAATCGTATGCGGACAGTATCGACGTGGATTTTGGCGGCATTTACGGTGGTAACGACTATACGACGGTGCGCAACCACGACCAGAACGGACAGCTGACCGACCTCAAGACATGCGGCGGGCTTGCCTTGGGCATGGTGCAGGATACTTTGGTGAACGGGGTGCCTGCCCGCGTGGATTCCTCGGTGTTCCCGTGGTCTATATGTTCTGCCGGTCACGAGATTGAAAAATGGTTCGTGCCGCAGGTGGTGGCACATGACGGCGCTGGCAAGGAGTACACGAATGCGACTTGCCGCGATATCGACCTCTCGCTCGACGAGGAAGGTTTCTGGCTTGCGGACTTCACCAACGAGGACGACTGCAACGATACCATCAATCCAGGTTTCTATCCCATTGACGATTTCCAGTACTTAGACGATGCGAAGACGGTGAAAAATCCGAAGTTCGACTGGAACGTGAGTGGCTGCCGCCACAATTACAGCTTCTCGATGAAGATTTCGGCGCAGTTCCAGTACATTCCGGGCCAGTATTTCGAGTTCCGCGGCGATGACGACGTGTGGGTCTACATCAACAACCGCTTGGTGGTGGACATCGGCGGTTGCCACAGCCCTGTAGAAGGTGCGGTGAACTTGGATACACTCGGGCTTGTCGAGGGCAAGGAATATCCCTTCCAGATTTTCTTCTCCGAGCGTAACGCGGTGGGTTCGAACTTCAAGATGCGCACTTCCATCAACTTGCAGACTGAAAAGACGTTCTTCCCGGTGCATATTCCGCGGACGGACACGACTATCGAATACAAACTGTTGCAGATTCTCGTGGAAGAATCGCTGGGCTGCGACATTTCCAAAACGGGCAAGGTTGACACTGTTGCTGCACAGTCTGCGTTTATATTGAAGAGTTTGACGGGTAGCTTGCAAGAAGGCGGTGTGTCGCTGAATCCCGGTGTCAATTATGGCGGTATCACTATTTCCGAGGACATGGCGGGTTTTGTCATCGATACGAACATGATTGTGAAGACTCGCTCGCTTGCGCCGGGTTCGTATGTGCTGGAATGTTACCTTTCTTCGGACCCCACGCAGTCTACCGAGATTTATTTCACGGTGCCGGAATGGCCCAAACCGACGATTGTCTTTGTGGATTCGACGGGTGCATTTATCCCGGGTGATACGGTGTCTATGGAATTGGGAACGCTCGCTTTTGTACCGTACAAGGTCCGTATTGCGGTGGTTTACGGTGACATGGTGTGTACGGATTGTTTCTCGATGCTTGGATTACATACAACAGATTCACTTACATTCCTCGACATGAATAGTTCTGCCATCAAGGTTATCGAGACGGATTCGATGGGCTATGCGACGTTCTATGTTATGGGTACAGATGCGGTGGTGAACGGCTCGTTCCGCGTGGGGAGTGAGTATGTACAAAATGTGCTTGTCTGGAAGAATATCAATCTAGAAAAGCCGAAAGTGCCGATTGCGACCAAGGCCGAAATGTACGACCGCAATGGCGACGGCATTGCGGATAGTTTGCTCGTACTTTTCAATGAACCATTCGATGGCAGGTTCCCGGACCATACAAAGTGGATGTTCGGCGACAGTTCCTGGCATGTTACGCCGGACTTGGCAACCGTTATGAAACATGTCGCGGGCGAGCAATCGCTTGTAGAAGTTGCGGATGGTTTTTCGACGGAAGTCTTTACTGGCTTGGAAAAGGATCAGTATCACGGCACGTTCAGGTACCACTTCCGTTATTACGATGAGGAACAGGGCGATACGATTTCGCTCGATACCATGGTCCAGTTCATTGACGAAAAAATCGGAGCAATTATCAAGAGTGCGGTGGTCTCCATCAAATCAGACAACATAACGATGCTCTCCGTTTACTTGAGCGAGGGAACGGATCCGTCTGGGATTGATATATCGAAAGCCTTCGATTTCAAGATTTGGCGTGCTGGTATGGAAAATTCCAATTTGCTGAGTATTTCGACATATAACTTGCATACAGAAGGTATGCGGTATGACCTCTATTTCTATACAGATGAGACGCACCCGGCTCCGGCTGTGGGCGATTCTGTGCGTTTGTCCGAAGGTGTGTTGCCGGATTTAAGCGGGAATACTCCTCATGCGGGCAACCCTTGGGTACGCATTATCGGTGGGCAGCGCTTGACAATGGATGCAACCGAGGTGGTGAAGATTTCGGCTGAGAAGGTCCTTGCTCCTGAAAATGGTCCTGGTGAGAATGCGATTAAGCCTATCCTTGTTCCCATGGAATGGCCGATGGAACGGATTGTTGAGGAATACGGTATTCCGGGCCATGTTTTGGGTTTCGACTTGCAAGAACTGGGAATTACCGCGAGGGATACCGTGCCGCTCGAAGATATCCGCATTGAATGGGAAATCTACTACTTTACCAATTTGGGGCAGTATGTCAATTCGAATAAGGATGGCGTGAACTGTTCGGATGCGCTGTTTAATGGTGATTGCACAAGGAATCCGGGCAAGGTATTCCTTGCATGGGATGGTCGCAGCAAGGAAGGGCGCGTTGTGGGGACGGGAGCCTATGTATCCAAGTTGAGTTGGAAGGTGCGAGTCGGCAAGGATAAAGTCGGGACCAAGGATGATACCCGTACCATGGGAATCATCCGCGGGAAATAACGGCGCTATATCGGGTATTTGTCTTTTGCGGCGTCGAGTTCGGCGGTTGTCTTTTCCCATGCTTCGTAGAGCTGGTCAATATTTTTCTTATTGTCGTCCATGTCTTTGGCGATGGCGGTGATGGCGTTGCCGTCGCCGCTTTCCGACGCGGTCACAAGCTTTGCTTCGAGTTCGCCACCCAAGGCCTCGGCTTTTGCGATTTCTGCTTCAAGGCGCGTGAGTTCTTTTTCGAGCGGCTTGATGACCTTGGAGCGTTCGGCGATGTAGTCGGCGCGGGCCTTGCGGTCTTCTTTGGCGCGGGGGGCTGCCGAGGGAGCGTCCGTTTTCACGTCGATGTTCGAGACTTTGATGTTCGCGGATTCGGATCCACCGGGCTTCTTTTCGGATGCCCAGCCCACCTTTTCCAAGAAGTCGGCGTAGGAACCTTCGAAAATGCGGCACTTGCCACCATCAAAAACCACGAGGCGGTTTGCAAACGCATGCAACAGTTCTTCGTCGTGAGTGACCACCATTGCCGTGCCTTCGTAATCCTCGAGCGCATCAATCAGGCTCTCGATGCTTTCCATGTCGAGGTGGTTCGTCGGCTCGTCGAGCAACAGCATATTGCAGGGGCTTGCAAGGATTTTCCCGAGCAACACACGGCTGCGTTCGCCACCGCTTAAAACTTTCACTTTCTTGAGCGCGGCATCGCCACTGAACATCATGAGGCCCGCAAGCCCGCGGGCGCGGCTCTTTTGCGAAACTTCCTCGATGGCGGTCGCGATTTCTTCTTCGACGGTATTGTCGAGGTTCAGGCGGTTGATGTTTGTCTGCCCGAAGTAGTTTATTTGCAAGTTCGGGTTGTGGCTGATTTCGCCTGCGGTCGGTTGCAGTTCTTTTGCAATCAGGTTCAGGAGAGTCGTTTTACCGCGTCCGTTCGGGCCGATGACTGCGATGCGGTCGCCCTTGAAGACTTCCATCGTCAAATCGGTAATGAGTTCCGGGCCCATGCCCTGCACGTTCCCGTTATCGTCTTTGTTCGGGTACGCAAACGAAATCCCCTTGATTTGCAGCATGCGCTTGCCGGGGAAGGGGGCCTCGGTAAAGCTGAAATCCAGGTTGCGTTCGTGGGTGAGTCGTTCGCCAGTCGCGAGCTTTGCGGCGGCCTTGATTTTGGACTGCACCATTGCGGCCTTGGCGGCTTTGTAGCGGAAACGTTCGATGACTTTTTCGAGCTGTTCCTTCTTTTTCGCCTCGTTTTCTTGCGTGCGCTGGGCGACTTCTTCTTCTTCGGCGATGGTCTCGCGGAGTTTTTCTACCGTACCTTTCACTTTGCGCATCTTGTGGCGGTGAATGCCGACCGTGTGCGTGCAGACCTCGTCCATAAAGTGATGGTCGTGCGTAATCAGCAGCACCTCGCCCTTCCAGGCGCGCAAAAAGCGGCTGAGCCAGCGCATCGACACAATGTCGAGGTAGTTCGTCGGTTCGTCGAGCAGCAGCATATCGGGCTCGCTCGCGAGCACCTTCGCCAAGTTCAGGCGAATCTGGAAACCGCCGGACAAAAGCATCGGGCTCTTGTGCATCGATTCTTCGTCAAAACCGAGGCCGAACAGAATCGCTTCTACCTTGTGCTCTTCGAGCCAACCATCTTCGTTGGGCTTCAAAACGCTGCAGGCCTCTTCGTGTACGGTCGGGTGCTTGAAGTTTATATGCTGCTGCAAATAGCCGATGGTGTAGTTCTTCGGAATGTCGATGGAACCGCCGTCGATACATTCCTGCCCGAGAATCATCTTGAAAAGGGTCGATTTTCCGCAACCATTGCGGCCCACGAGCCCCACGCGTTCATGGCTAGCTACCAGAAAACTGGCACCGTCGAGCAGCACCTGCTCGCCAAAGGACTTGGAAACGTTCTGAACTTGAATCACGGAGGCAAATGTAGTAAATAGTGGTTTGGGGGGTATGAGGTCGCTTCGCTCTGAGGTCGCTTCGCTTTGAGGCGTGAGGTAAGGTAGGAAGTAGGCAGTAGACAGTAGGAAGTAGACAGTAGGAAGTGGTTAGTAAACAGTGGTTGGTGGTTAAGGAAAACTTGTCATTGCGAGGGGTGAAAACCCCGAAGCAATCTCCATCAGAGAATCTAGAGACTAGGATCTAGGGGCTAGGGAGAAATATCACGGCTTCGCCGTCCTATATTGACGCACGAAGTGCGTGATTCTTTTCACTAGCCGCTAGTCTCTATTCTCTAGTCTCTCGAATACTCATTGCTCATTGCTCATTGCTCACCGCTCACGGCTCATTGCCCGCGCCTCGCGCCTCGTGCCTTTTTATTATTTTATTAAGTGTTGAAGGAGATAAGTCATGACTTCAAGATTTTTGTTTTCTATTTCTGCGGCACTTCTTGCCGGAACCGCTGCTACCGCAGCAACCATTATCCCCACAATGCCGACACTGTCAGATGGCTGTTACCAGATTTCGACGGCAGAGGAACTTTACGGCTTTGCCGAAATTGTAAACGGGAATGACAGCACTCCTGGAATCGGGTCTGTTTGCGGCGAACTCCTGAATGATATCGTTGTAAATGAAAATGTGCTGAATAAGTCGGGGTGGCTCAATAGTGAAAGCGCCGATACTTTGGCCGTATGGAAACCACTGGTTGGATTCTCGGGAACGTTCAATGGCAACGGGCATGTCATCTCGGGACTATATTCCGCCGATAACTCAGGCCTTTTTGAAACAATTGTTTCGGAGGATTCTGTTGTCGTTGTCAGGGATCTGGGAATAGTTGATTCTTATTTTTCGCCTGCATCTGTTGCCGGGGTCCTTGCCCAAAGGATTTCCGGGAAGGCTAAAGTTCAAATAACCAATTTCTATACATTGTCCACCATTAGGACTACAACGCGTAGTCCGCGAATGGGGGCTATTGCGGCTTATTTAAACGAAAGTACGCATTTGACTGTGACAAACTGCTATAATGCTGGAATACTTGTCGATACTAGAGGTAGTCATTATTCAGATTTTTTGGGTGGTTTGCTGTTAGACAATTCAAATATTGAAATAAGCAACTCTTATGTACTGAAGCAAAAAGACATTGATTATGTTTTTTATGGATCTGTAGCGGATTCAGCCGCTTTTCGTAACGGGGCGGTTGCGTACGCCTTGCGTGAAGGAGAGAGCGGTTCCATTTGGGGGCAAAACGTAGGCACGGATAAATATCCGGTTTTTTCTGGCAGTCTCGTAAATTCAGCGGCGGCCAGGTACAATGTTACGTTCCATACTTTTGTGGGTGATACGGCCTCCTATTTCGATAGTTATATCTCTGGATTCAGCGTTGCACTCCCCAAAAAGGTCGAGCAAGAAAACATGTACTTTGATGGTTGGTACAGGGATTCCGAATTCAGTGGAACGCCTGACTCGGTTATTTCTGACATGACAGAAGGAGATCTTGAATACTGGGCGAAGTTGAATAGACGCTATAAGATAACTTATCATGCCGATGGTGCCGTATTTTCATTATATAGTCAAGAATGCATCGAGGATTATTATGCGCCAATAGAAGAAAATACGGATTGCTACATAAGCGGAAAGGGAACGAAACTTTATAGGGGTCAGGAAGTTTATCGCGATAGCAGTATCTTTTTGGGATGGTACGATAACGAGGAATTGACGGGAACGCCGGTTGATTCTTTAGGGCCGGATGAAACGGGCGACAAGGATTTCTATGCCAAGTGGTTCAACCTCAAGAGGCCGCCGATTGACCCTGCGGACAGCTGCTACGAAATTTCGGATGTGGAGGAACTTTACGGTTTTTCTGCGCTTGTGAACGGGAAGTTTGCCAAGGATGAAAAACACCCGGATTACATTTGTGGCAAGCTTACGCAGGATATTGTTGTAAACAAGAATGTCTTGAAGAGAAACGGAACACTCGACAGCGCGAGAATGCAGGAATTCTTCTCGTGGAGTACTATAAACTTTTATAATGGCTTATTCGATGGGCAAGGGCATACGATTTCCGGACTCTATGCGAATGAAGCGGTATTTTATGCAGATGCGCCTG
Source organism: Fibrobacter sp. (assembly GCA_016285835.1). Lineage (GTDB taxonomy): Bacteria > Fibrobacterota > Fibrobacteria > Fibrobacterales > Fibrobacteraceae > Fibrobacter. Next base: position 37,846 of record JAEERM010000013.1, on the reverse strand, counting down.
ATAGGTACTCTGTAACCAGTGTTTCCATCCGTAATTTAAAAGTCAAGGATTCTTTTGTTCTTGGTGATTTTGATGCTGCCGGAATTATTAGTACTTACGATTCGTACCTTGCATTTATGGATATAGATAACACGCATTTTGATGGAGCTATTTATGTAACAGACGGCGGTTTGAACACCTATGTTGGAGGTCTAGTTTCTTATGCCCGCGAAAGATTGATTATAAAAAATAGTAGCCATCGCGGGATAATTTCTGTTCCTGATGGTGTGTGTATTGTCGGAGGCCTTGTGGGGCACAGCAATGAATTTACGATTCTTTTGCAGAATTCCAATGAAGGTCGCATTGAGGGTGGATGGCATGTTGGTGGTTTGGTAGGAGAAATTTCAAAACATTTCTTTATAGCGAATAACTACAATACCGCCGACATTGCTTGTAATAAATGTGTTGCGAATGGATTGATTGGGGGCTATTATATTCAGAAAACCGGAGTTACTGCAGATGAATTTTACAGACCTAGGCAATCCTTTGTCCTTAATAATTACAGCAAGGGTTCGGTTAGTACGGATGACTATTATACAGGTCTGGAGTTAGAATATAGCGACGTGACTTTCGAAAACAACTACTATCTGACTGGAACGCTGTCTTTAGACAGCGTCGGGATTGAGGCCGAAGCCTCGGCTTTTGTTGATGGAACTGTGGCTACGGCGTTGCATGACTATATTCAGAAGGATGCTGCCGGTGTAGAAATTGTGGGCAGTGTTAGGGGCGATAAATGGATTCAAGGTAGCGAATACCCTGTTTTCTCTGAAAATGAAACACGCGGTGTTATACGGTTGCGCGAATACGATGATTATAGGAAATTGCCAACAATTGTTCTTTTGTATACGCCTGGTCAGACGCTGCCCTTGCCAACTCCTACTGCAAACGGCTACGATTTCTTGGGTTGGAGATATGGCTCTGAACTGGTAACTGAAATTCCTGCGACAGCATCTGGAGATTTTGGTGTCGTGGCGGTATGGGAAGAAATCCCGAGCAGTTCCAGTGTTGCGTCTAGCAGTTCTGTGGCGTCAAGTTCCAGCGTCTCGTCTAGCAGTTCCGTGAAGCCCGCTTCCAGCAGTGTGCAGTCGAGTTTCAGCTCTGCGAAGGTCAATACCAGTTCCAGCAGTTCTGTGAAATCTAGTTCCAGCAGAGCCAAGTCTTCTAGCAGTGTCAAGTCTAGCTCTAGCAAGGGCAAGGATGCGATTGCCGCTGCCGCCCAGGTTCCGCAGTTCATGCTTACGGCTATGGGCCGCAATATCCAGGTGGCCGGTGCCCGCGTGGGTTCTGTCTACGCCGTGTTCGACATGCAGGGCCGCGTGATTGCCAAGGGCCGTGTAAGCGCTACTGATTTCAGCATCCGCATGGACCGCTCTGCAACATACCTGGTGCGCATTGGTTATCAGACGCAGAGTGTGGTAATTAGGGATTAGACGAGAGATAAAGTAGACAGTAGGCAGTAGACAGTAGGAAGTGGTTAGGCTAACTAACGAGAGAAAAAATTGTCATTGCGAGGGGCGAATAGCCCTGAAGCAATCTCTAGATATGAGTTAGGGATTAGGATCTAGGGTTTAGGGAGAAATATCACGGCTTCGCCGTCTGTTATAACACACGAAGTGCGTGATTCTTTTCACTAGCCTCCAGTCTCTATTCTCTAGTCTCTCAAAGACTCACAGCTCATGGCTCATACCTCATCGCTCACTGCTCGAGCCTCGAGCTCGTTGTGGACAATTCGCTGTTTTTCCCTGATTCGGGCATTCCCCCTGATTGCAACTCTTTGAGTGTCAACGCCTTTTTTTGTGACGCTATAGCAGACTATCTTGTGGATAGAATGTTGATAAATGTTGAAGGTGTGAATTGATGTTGAAGGTTCGGCCTTAGAGTTCGTTCAGGTCGATGATTTCGGTTTCTTCTGCAGTGTCCGTTTGTTCGGGGGCAGGAGGCGCGGGTGGCTGCACCGGCGCCGTTTGCGGATTGGCGGAATCTGCGCCTGCACCTTCCGGGACGGATGTCCCGGTGCTGTCGTTGGTTGCCGGGTCTAGAGCGATCGCTGCGGGCATGGCCGCGACGTTCTCGTCGTCGATTTCGGGCGCATCGCCCAGCAATTCATCTTCGAGGATGGCAGCCTGCGAGTCGGGCGGGAGTTCCGCAATTTTGGATGCGGCCTGCGCCCCGACGACGGGGACGAGCGGCTGCAGTATTGCGGGGAGCCTGTTTTTCGGGCCGCCCTTCGCATCTTTCGCGGTCAGGTCGAGCCCGTTGTTGCGGTAGAACTGGATGTCCCCGAGCACCTGTTCCGTCCAAGACCTCCGCATGGGGTCTTTGCGCCAGTCCTTCGGCGAGGAGCGCGGCGGGTTCAGTGGATAGAACTGGATGATGGCGTCTTCGACGGGTATCCCCGCGTCGAGTTCTTTCTTGAGGGCTTCGGCGCCTATGTAAATCTGTTCGAGCCCGGTCCCTTCTTTCAGCGCGAGCATCCCTTTGTGCTTCGCGTCTTTCTCGTAGTTCATCCGGAAGTCGGACACGTGCTTCACGAGCGACATGAGCAGCGCCGGGTCCACTTCGTGCATGTAGGCCGCTTCCATGACGGGCAGGCTCGAAAGCTGTTCCCCGTTCCAGGGAGTGCCCAGGTAGACGATTTGCAGCAGGTGGCGGCTACCTTTGCTCGTGAGTGTTACCAGGTAGCGCTTGCCGAGTGTGCGCCTGAGTTTCTTGAGGATGCGGATGCCACGGTTCTTGAATTGCCTGTAGCCGACGAACGTTATACCGAGTGTGTCTTTGACGTGTTCGAGGTGGGGCGTTGTCGCTTGCCGGACTTCTTTGTTGTATATCCGGAGGACAGCGGGGAGGATATAGACCAGTTCGGGCGTGGCGGTACTGTCCAGGCCCTCTTCGCCCAAGACAAAGTCGCCCTTCTTCAGGAGTTCTGTTACCTTGTTCATGGCATACTCCTGGAACACGGCTTCCTCGTCGATGGGCTTTTGCGGTTTGGGCGGAGTAAGGATACTTGCAACCGAGAGCGCCAAGATCAGGAGCGGGAGGGTGATGCTCAGGATTTTCACCTTGCGGCTGTAGCGGAAAATGCGCCACCAGCTACGTGCCTTGGGCGACCTCAGCAAGACGAGGACGATGGTTCCGAAGATGATTGTCCAGATGACAAGGTAAATCACGAAACCAATATAGGCAAAAAAGGCGTGGTCCGTAAGAAGATTTCTTATATTAGAGGCATGATAGACGCCTTGAAGAATATCGTCGTGATTGGCGACCGAGTCCTCATTAAGCCATTGGAAGCTTCGAACCGCACGGGTGGCGGCCTTTACCTGCCCCCGAGCGTCAAGGAACGCGACGCCGTGCATACGGGTGTCGTCATGCGCGTGGGCCCCGGTTTCCCGATTCCCGCGAACCAGGACCCGGATTCCGTGTTCCGTGGCGAGCCTGCGGAAAAGGTGAACTATGTGCCGCTCCAGGTCCGCGAAGGCGACGAGGCCCTGTACCTCCACCAGAACGGCTACGAAATCGAAGTCAACGGGGAACGTTACGTCATCGTTTCGCAGAACGCCATTTTGCTCGTGGTGCGCAACGACCTCACCGACCTCGACATCGGCATTGACACTATCTAAAAAAGGCGGGCTATTGCCCGCCTCGATTCAATTAGTCGTTTTTTAATTACTCGTTCTTGATACAACGTATGTAGAAATGATTTGATTCTTCGGGGATACCTTCGACGGCAAGGAATATTCCGGGCCAAGAGATATCAAATGAATACGCTGGAATCATTTTGTCTTCCGAGATAGACCAGACGGATGACATTTCGTCTCTTGTTTGAGTTGGCCAAGCGGTAAAAGACAAATACGGATCCTTGGAAAAATAGGCGTCACGGAAAGTTTTTTTCATATAGGGTCCATCTTCATAATCTTTATAATTTGGGTTTGGGAATCCTTCATGGCGTATTCCAAAACCAGATGGGTCGCCGTATGTCGAGAAGAAGAATAGATTAACATCATTATCGTTTGCTGGTTCTGTAAGGTCATAGTTCTTTTTGAAGAGATCTATCCATTTATTCCAGTCTTCGGTAGACGGGATTCTCCATCCATCGGGGCATATCCCCTGCATTTTTCTCGGGTCTGTAACGTTCTTTACCTTGTCCCAGTCTATTTTTCTATGCTCGCTTTCGCATGCCGAAAGGAATGCTGCTGTATCCGTGACGATAGAACACTCAAAAGAGCATTTGTCGAGTGATTCATAGAAATCAAAATCAATGGAATCCTGAACATTAAGGAGGGAATCTTGAACATGGAAGAGGGAATCGGTACAGGAACTCCGACAGTATGTCTTATTGTATTGAACGCAATCATTGAAGTTTGGCGGCCTATAGAAAGACGAATCTATGCCTAAGGCTGTTGGCAGGGAATATTCCCGTCCATAGAATTTACAATAAAATGGGTCGTCCATGTAGGGTGTAATTATTGCCTGTGAACAAGTGGAAGCCTCCGCCGCATAAACCAGGTTTTCCGCCATCCATGTTTGACTGCTGCCGTTCATGTTGATAGTCACGGTTTTGTAAATGTTTCCGTCGCGGGGGTCAACAATGGAATCGATTGAATGGGGTATCGGCTTGATTTTTACTTTCCATGCTCCCGAACCGCAGAGGAGGTGTAGATTTTTCTTGGTTAAAGGATGCCATTCTCCTTCACGCTCGTTTGTGCATGGGCCTGCATTGTGCATGGCTGCCATTAAGTTTATATAGAATTGGTTTAGTTTTTGTGCCTTATAATAGTCTTCTAACCAGGGGTTTCCCGCTCGGTCAATTAATTCAAAATGAATTTTGTCGATGTTGGTTGTGTATTTTAGCAAGGTGTCAAGTATGAAGTTTCCTGCATATTCAAATTTGCCTTCGTCGTTGAAACTAGTGAAAAGAGCGTCCTCTTCATCTTTTCTCAATAATTGCGAGAGTGCATTTTCGATAAACACAAGGTTTGAATCGTTGAATGAACTTTCTTTCTCAAAATTAGAGAAGGTTTCATATATTCCGAGCGCATGGAGAAGTTCACGTTCCGCGTTCGATTTTATTTCTGCAAAAGTCGAACCTTCTAGGGATGCGTATTCTATTCGGTAACTTATTATGTTTGTTAGCGTATTGATGTAAATATTACCGGTATCACGTAAATCAACAATAGCCCGTCTTGTCTTGATTCCCTTGTAGGCGTTTTTGTATCCTAGTTCTATTATGACATACGGGTTTTTAAATGAAATGCTGTCAAATTGAATTTGGTAATTGGAATATCTACCGTTTTGATTTACATTGAGCGATAGAATAGCGTTCCCTGTGGGAATCAATTTGTTGGTGTCGAGCTCGTACATGATTGCCATGTCGAACAACTGATTTGACGACATGCTGACTCTGCTGTTTTCGAAAAAGGACAAATCTGGAGAAGCTTGTCTGAAATAGAAAGTTTTGTTGTTTTTGGCGGAGTTTTGTGTAGTATCTTGGTTGTCTATTGAAGATGTGTCTTGATTGTCTGTTGAAGACGTATCCTGGTTGTCGGTTGTTGATGTGTCCGCGTTGGCGAGGCTGTCCGTTTCTTCGGTCGCCCCTCCCATTACGGAGAGCGGCTTGTCTTCGTTGTCGCTGCATGCTGCCAATGCCATTAGCAGGGCCGCACACCCGATGATTGATTTCTTGTTGAGTGTAAACATGGTTCCCTCCTATCCTTTTTTAATTTCTGATTTGTTTGTCATCGGGAAGAACTGGACGTTCAGGCGGTACACCTCGTCGGTGTCTTTTTCCCTAGTGGCGATTTCAATGATTCTTTTGCGGAATGTCGCGATTTCCTCGACAATCTCGTGGTAGGCATTGCGGGTGATGCCGAGAGTGATGCCCGAAAAGTGACGTTCGTCTTGCGGCACGCCCTCGATGGCCTCCAATGCGAATTCGCCCATCTGCCGGTGCATTCCACGGATGGCGACGGCGGCAGCACCCAGGGGCCCTGTCGTCACCACGCGATCGGTCTGTACGTAGTTGTCGTTTTCGTCTTTCTGCAGCAGGTCTGCCTTGACAAGGAAGTTGAGCGATTCGCTCACTTCGGCAGCGCTGATTTTGGGGCGGCATGCGTGGGCAAGCGCAAGCGGCTTCGCTCCCGGCATTACGGGCGCAAGTTCACGGAGTACCGGGTTCTTCCAACTGTCGAAATAGCGGAAGGCGTCACCCTCGATGACTTTTGCCTTGTTTTGGGTTGCGATGGTGAGCATTTTGTTGAATGCGTCTTTCTTGGTCTCATCGGTTTTTGCATGGTCGAACTGCACCATTTCGCGGAAGTACTCGCGGCGCTGTCCCGCGAGATGCATGGCGTCGGCCACGCGTTCCACGGCGTCTTCGCTCAGGCTGAACTGCCCCTCGCTTACGTACTTGAGGTAAACCGACGAAGAGAATCCCGCAATTTTTGCGAATTCACGCCAGGTGAATGCGGTCTTTTCTTTCTTTTCGGCATAGTAGTCGGCGATGTATTGCCGGTACCCCGTGTATTCAAATATGTCCTTCATGGACCCTCCTTCCCACATCTCGATGGTTCGATTCTGTCGGATCTGTTTTAAACATAAACAAAAAAATTTAAAAGTCAATACTTTTACAATGCAAAAATGCATTTTTTATAAAAAAATAAGCAATTTTCCATACATATTCTAAAAATTAGTGATTTTTTACAATGCAAAACAACGAAAAAGAGGGGCCCTTTGCGGGGCCCCGATTGCCAAAATGATGTTTTACCGTCGCAAAAAGCCTAGCCGTTGCCTCCCTGCGCCATCTTCTGGATGGTCTCGGTCAGTTTCCGGTTCAGCTGGATGAGGTTCGTGTGGATTTCCTTTATTTTCTTTAGCAGGGCGGCCGTGCTGTCGAACTTGTCCTTGACCACCTGCTGTGCGTTTGCCAGCGTCTTGGGGTCGCAGAAAACGTTGTCTGCCGAGGCCTTGAGCGCCTGGTAGATTGCCTTGCAGGCGCGGAGCTTCTGGTTCTCCTTTTCGGAGACTTCGCGGATTTCCTGCGCGATTTTTGCCAGCTGTTCACGCTTGTTCGCAATAATCTGGGGGTCGTTTTCCTTGACGATATAGGTGGGCAGTTTCGCGAATTCCTCGAAGCGTACCGCGGTGCCCGCGCGGACTGGGCCGGCCCTGTGCGCGTTCACGCCTTTCACCGCGGAGTCGATGCTGATGGTGCAAGTCGATGTCCCGTGGTAGTTGCACATGACGCGCTTCTCGATCATGTTCAATTCGTTGAACGGGTGGAAGTCTTCTTCGGTCTCGATGCGGTACAGCGGAACGTACAGGTGTACAGGTTCGCCGCTGATGGTAATCCTGTAGTAGAGGCACTGCTGGTTGTTGAGCGTGTGCGTGTCGTAGCAGTTGTTGCTTGTCCGGGAAATAAGATCGATGCGGTAGGCGAGATCTTCGGTGTCGTAGTCCTGCTCGAACGCGCCGGGCACTTCCTTGAGCAACTGCTTGTGGAGGACTTCGCTGTAGCTCTGCATGAGGACCCTGCTCGTGGAGGTCTTGCCCCATACAGCCGTGCCCAGGAGGAACGTGTCGGTGATGTTCGCTTCTTTCCTGCCGTTGAAGAATGCTGTCGCCTTGATGAGGTCGGTCAGCGACATCCATTGACGGATGGAAATGTAGAGGTCGTTGTTGTCTGCGGCTTCGGAGAGTTGGCCGATGATGCCGAGGACATCTTCAGAAAGCGAGACTTGCTTGATTTCGCTCAGCCACTGGCGCCGTTCTTCGGTGGAGATGGTCAGTTCCGGGTCCACGGTGAAGTTCTCGATTTCGAACTGGTTTTGCAGCAGGTGGCACAGTGCAGGCGACGAGAGGCTTTCGGGGAGCGTGATGGTGAGCGTAATGCGGTCGGCCATGCCCGTCTGGCGCATTGCCGTTTCGGGGCGGATTTCGCCGAGGATAACCAGCGGAATATCTTCGCGGTCCTGGATGGCGACCTGGAGGTTGTGCTTCGTGAGTTCGCTTGAGGGATTGAACCCCTTGAAGATAATCATGTCGTAGCCGGCGAGCTTTTCGGGGAAATCCATCTCCCTCTTGCCGAACTTGAGCACTTTTGGGTTGCGGAAGGTGGCGATGAGGCGCTTTGTCAGGAGGGACTTGCCCGAGCCGCAACGGCCGAAAATGTAGAAGGGTTCGCTGATAATTACGCCGAGGAAGGCGAGCTGGAAGCAGAATTCGCGTTCGGGGATGCCGACAGAAAGGGATTGTACAAGTTTGGATATGCGTTCGGTAAGGGTCATTGGATATTTCCTGGTACGATTACATTTACGTAATATAAAAATAATATTGTTCGAAAAAGTAGTTCAAGATGCTCCAGCATCGTTTTTTTTGTGGTTGTCCGGCTAGCGCAGGAGGGCCATGATTCTGGCTTCGGCTTCTGGGGTCACATTCACAATTTGGACAGCTACGAACAACTTGGCGTGCGTGGCGGAATCTGTGCTAAGTCGGCTTGCGTCTTTTTCGGTGGTGATAACGTTATGCCCCTCTGCGAGCAGTTTGGATACAATGTTTTTGATTCCCGTGTCGTGGTCCCGCAGGGCGATGGACTTTTGTATTTGCAGCCCTATGTGCTCCATGTCGTGGAAGAACCTTTGCGGGTCGCCGATTCCGGCCACGAGTGTGGCGGAGGCTTCGGGTGCATGGCCTTGGGTGTTGCGGATTTGCTGTATGCAAAAATAGACATCGGGGGTGGCGCCTGCGCAATTCAGCCGGAGTGCGATGTTCTTGTGGTCCTTTACGAGGCTCCGAGCCCTACCTGCAGGGAACAAGTCGGCGATGCCTTGCGGCTCGTCACCCCATTCGAGGCATATCGCTTTTGCGAATTGCAGGCGGGAATCCTCGAAGCCGTCGTCGCAGAGGATGATATCGAAATCCGGGTCCAGCTTGTGTGCGGCCGTGTAGCGGTTTCGCGTGGCAAGTACGGTGCAGCGGGGGAGTTTGTTCTTGAGTAGTTCGGCTTCGTCTTTTGCAGCCGCATGGCAGAGTACGGCGACTTTTTTCCCTTGGTCGCAAAGTTTGTTTGCAAGCCAGATGCAAAAGGGCGTCTTGCCCGCACCGCCGTTACGGTATGCCCCGACAATCACGACCTGGGCGTGCGTTGTCGGCCGGCCGGGCCTAAGGCACAGCCGGTGGTGTATAACATAAGCGGCGCGGTACAGCGCTGCTAAGGGGTACAGTAGCAAGTTTCTTTTTTTAGAGGCCAATATCGTTGCGCTTCTGCTGCAGGAACAAGTCTGCAAGGACCAAAGCCGCCATGCTTTCGACAATCACGGGGGCGCGCACGGCGACGCAGGGGTCGTGCCGGCCCTTCGCGGCGAGCGTGCCGTTTTCGCCTTCGCGGCTTGCGGTGTTCTGCTCCTGGGAAATCGTCGGCGTGGGCTTGAACGCGAGCCTGCATACGATGGGTTCACCGTTCGAGATGCCGCCAAGGCTCCCGCCGGCGTTGTTCGTGCGCGTGTGGAACCCGGTTTCGTCGTGGTAAATCTCGTCGTTGTGTTCGCTGCCGTACATGCGGGCGGCCTTGAACCCGCTCCCGATTTCGAAACCCTTGCAGGCTGGGATGCTGAGCATCGCCTGCGCGAGCAGTGCGTCGAGGCGGTTGAACACCGGCTCGCCGAGGCCCTTGGGCGGGTTTCTCACCAGGAGCGTGATGGTGCCGCCAACGCTGTCGGCTTTTTGCCGTGCCCCGAGGACGACCTGTTCCATCGCGTCGCTTGCGGCCTTGTCGGGGCAGCGCACGGGGCTTGCTTCGATTTGTTCCAGAGTAACTTTGTCCATGTCGACCTCGGGGCAGTCCACCTCGCCGATGGACGATACCCATGCGAGGATTTCGGTGCCTGCGACCTTGTTCAAAAGGATGCGGGCGACTTCTCCTCCGGCCACGCGGCCAATCGTCTCGCGGGCGGAACTGCGGCCACCGCCGCGGTAGTCCCTGAAGCCATACTTGATGTCGTAGCACAGGTCCGCATGCCCCGGACGGTACCATTTGGCAATTTCGGAATAGTCACCGCTGCGCTGGTCCTCGTTGAAGACGGCGAAGCAGATGGGGGTCCCCGTCGTCTTGCCTTCGAAGACTCCCGAAAGGATTTTCACCTGGTCTTTTTCGGCGCGGGGGGTGGTCATTTTGCTCTGTCCGGGGCGCCTGCGATCGAGCGCTTTTTGAATGTCGGCTTCGCAAATGGGCAAGCCTGCGGGGCACCCGTCGAGGACGGCTCCGACCGCGGGACCATGTGATTCACCCCACGTGGATATTGCAAAAATGTTACCAAATGTGCTAAACATGATAAAAATATAGATAAAGGAGCCATTTTTTTACAAAAAGGGTGCTTTTTCGCCTAAAGTTTATTATGTTTTACATTGGTTTTAGGAGAATTGCGTGTTTAGAAACGGATTTATAGCCACACTGATTGTGCTGGCGCTTTCTATGGAAGCGCTAGCCCAGCATGTTACCTCTTTTGCGGGTATCCCTTTCGGGTCTACCCGTGAGACTGTTATCGAAGAGGTGATGAAGCTGGGTTACGAGCCCTACGGACGTAGCGGCGAGGGCGAACGTGTGGTGATTCCCGTTTACATGCTCGCCGATTTACCCGTGCAGGTGGACTTCATTTTCAACAAGAACGACAAGTTCTATGCCTTCGAGGTGAGGACCGGTCGGGTCGAACGCGCTAGGCTCTCCAAATCGTTCGAAGCGGTAGCCTACATGTCGGACCAGTTCACGGCAAAGTACGGGCAATCCTCCCAGGACCCCACCCTTAAAGATACAGACCTGCGCGAGGGCATCCACAATCTGTACCAGCAGTGGTTCTCCGTAAAGGCGCTGGATATCTATACCGCAATAGTCCAGAAGGATGGCCGTTATTTCGCCATCGGCACCGTGACGCATCGTGGTTTGGCCAAAGAAGCGAACATAACGCGCAAGAAACCGCCTACCCAGTCGCCGTCGTTCTAGTAATAGAATCGTTTGTTATAACTTCCCAATTATCAAGGACTTAGACCCGAGGTTCGGGCTTTTTTTGTGTTTAGACCCTAGGGCAGAGTTTGGGCGTACCCGGCAATGTCGATCATCTCGTCGAGCGGGATTTCGTCGTAGTAGGCCTGCATGTTGCGCTCTTCGTCGCCAAAGTTCATCTGGTGCCAGAACGTGGGCATGTCGTTGCGAGCGCGCTGGCCGATAAAGGTGCCACCTTGGCCTGGCGTGAAGTTGATGCGGTGACCGTCTTCGCCGTGGCAGGGCCTGCAGTTCTGGTAGAACAGTTTTTCCCCGCGCTTGATGTCGGCGCCTTTGATCTTCCCGTCCTTGTCCAGCAGTTTGTAGACAAGGTATGCCATTCGTTTGTCCTCAACGGTGAGCGTGTCGCCCTCGGAACCGGGAGCCGGGGCTACCTGCTCCTTTTGGGCCTCCTTTGGGGACTCTTTTGGGGGCGTGGCTGCACTCGCCGCGGCAATGCCGAGCAACGAGCCGTAAACCAACAGGGGCAGGCCCAACGCAGGGAAGATGTACGAGTGCAGACGCATAGTTAGAATATACAATAATGGCTGAATTGCGTTTGGAAAAGGTCTTCGAAAGTTGCCAAGATGGCCGAAAAGTGTTACCATTTTGAAATAGGAGACACGGACATGGGCAACGCGAAATCGTTCATTAGTAACAGCTATTGGGACGGGGCGTACAGTGGGCTGCTCTCCGCTGATAGGCTGATTGCGGACTTACATGCTATGGAAGTGGCCTATCTTGAGAATGATAAGAATGAATTGGAGATAACAAGGCCGATAAGCTTGAAAAAACTAAAAAGCATTTTTGATCCAAAAAAAACAGTTTTACAAGAACTAACGATAGGTACAGAATGTTCCTTTGAAATAAATGAGAATGCAATTACAGCTGGTTTGGATTGTTCATTTTGCCGAATTCGTGATGTTCGCATACAAGTTATTGCTCCTAGTTATCCAGGAATATATCTTGATTCCAAACTGACTTTAGAAAGTAATACGCTTTGGGCTGGTGATATAGAGGTTCAGAATAGAATAGGTGTGAAAACAATGGCTACTAGTACGGCAAATTTAGATTGTGGCAAATTTGAATTCACCTTTAAAAACGACAAATATTCTCCATTTGAAGGTGCTGGCCTTGATTCAAAATGGAAATTGTTGATAAACGATAGCGATTCATTTAAAAAAGATTCCATTGAAGACATCGTTATTTACATTAGTTATTCTGCAAGAAATAAATAAAAGGTGGGACGCGATGAAAAAAGTTTTAATCGTTATTATTATGTTTTTAATTTCATGTGGTGACGATAGTTCTAATGGAAATCCATTAAACCCATCGGAGGATACAAGTTCTTCAGTTAAAGGGAATGATTTTTCTTCTAGTGGGAAAAAACTTGCGTCATCAAGTAGTGAAAAAGATTCTAAAGTAAATACATCTAGCGATAAAAATGACGAATCGTCATCTTCAACCAAGGGAAACTCGTCTAGTACAAGGCCTGACGAATCGTCATCTTCAACCAAGGGAAACTCGTCTAGTACAAGGCCTGACGAATCGTCATCTTCAACCAAGGGAAACTCGTCTAGTACAAGGCCTGACGAATCGTCATCTTCAACCAAGGAAAACTCGTCTAGTACAAGGCCTGACGAATCGTCATCTTCAACCAAGGAAAATTTATCTAGTAATGAGCAACGTAGTTCCAGCAGTTCAGTTTCAACGGGAATATGTAAAACTGATTTGGTAGATACTTGTATATATGGAACATTGTATGATGATCATGATGGTAAAATATATAAAACTGTTAAAATTGGCGAGCAAGAATGGATGGCTGAAAATTTGAATTTAGACTATCAAGAAAATGGTTGGGCCGTATGTCATTGCGATTCGGATACAAGCTCTTGTTTAAAATATGGTAGATTATGTTATTGGTCTGCGATAGTAGATCAAGGGGGGAAATATAATACAGGTAATGAAAAATGTGATGCACAAACGCTTTGTAAACCGCAAAAGCCTGTATCGGGAATTTGTCCTACTGGATGGCATGTTCCATCACTATCTGATTTTAAAAAATTAATTGATTTTGTAGGAGGAGAAGATGTTGCTGGAAAAAGATTGAGGAGTAGAGAAAATAATGGTGATGATTCTTATGGTTTTTCTTTATTATCTGTATACACCAATGACTACTCTGATGAACATTTTGATTATGATGGCGTAACCTATTTAGCTACTTCTGATGAAAATGGAAAAGATCGTTTTTATAATATTTATTTCGATAAAAAAAATAAAGGGGCTTATCAACGAAGTCAGTTTAAGACGAGTTTTGCTAGTGTTCGTTGTGTAAAAGATGATTTTTAACAATAATTGCAATTTACTGAATGCATTTTGTTCAAAATGTCAAAGTGTGAAATTCAATTTTTATGAGAACAATATTTTTGATTTACAAAAAACTGAAAAAAAGGAATTGTAACCATGTCTAAATCTATCCTCTTTTGGCCTGATGTTTATAAAGAACAGGGACATTGGCTACCTACGCTGAAGTGGGCGCAGGTCTTGCATGATCAAAAGGATGATAATCAGGAACATCTTTATTCCGTGAGCTACATGGGCATCCCCGACTGTGCCCCGATTATAAGCAGCTACGATAATGGTAATGGTTGCTTCCCTTTCCATACGATTCTGGGAAAAATGTATTCGGAAGGCTATACAACAGCAAACCATTCTAATCCTGATGCTCGTTGGAAAACTTGGCATATTTGGGCAATTCTTTATAGTCAGTATTTCAAACTGGCCGAAGGTTGTTCTGAATTGACAATAAATACTCCTGATGAATGCATTGAGTTTGCTTTGCCGGAAGGTGCGAGAGTTCCCAGCAATGATTTGATTGAAGATGCCAGGTCTATTTGGAAAGCATGGAATCTGGCTAATCCGAATTTGGTTGTGTCCGGTTATTTTACCTCTTTAGAGACTTTACTGCTCTATTGGATTCATAAATTTGAGAAAAAAGTCGAAGAGAATGAAGAAATTGTTGACGAAGATGAGGCTGATGTAATTCCAATTGAGGAAGACATCACGGGAGATGAAATGCCTCCAGAAGATGCTGACGACAATGAAGTTGTCAAAGAAGAGCGAGTTCCCCGGACTGACTTGGATTTCGTTATTTCTACTACATATCTTAGGCATCCTCAAGATGACCCTGCCATTCGTGCCAAATTGAATCTTTCGGCATTCTCTAAACCGGAGCTGCATAAGATTATAAATATGGCTACAAAGGGGAAAATATCAACAGACGAACCCGAAATGACCTTGCAGCAATTTGTGCAGCCGCTGGAAACGTTCCACGAATTGATTCCCTGCCCAAGGGAGTACGATTATGACCATTACGTACATGGAGAATTGGTACATTATGTTGATCCCTGTATTACAAAAGAAATTTCCAAAAATTCAGACTCGCTAGATTCTAATGGATATTCTATAAAATGGGAAACTGAATACAATGATCGAGGTCAAATTCTTGAAACAGGTATCTTTGACCGTTATAATCAAATCATATTTGTTTCTGCGGGTTCCCAAGTATTGGATTATGAAGATAAGGCGAAAAATCTGTTTCATTCCATGTGTAAGGCGATGCAATCACCGCAGATGCAGGGCTACTTCTTAATTATTGCTGTCGGTCCCAAATTGGTAAACAGTTTGGAATGGAACGATTATGACAAATCGAGAATACTTATCGCAGACTGGGTTCCGCAACGTAGCTTGCTTTCTAGAGAGAATCTTAAATGCGCCATAATCCATGGGGGGTTAGCAACAATCAAGGAGTGTGTTTATTTCAATCGCAAGTTTGTGATATCCCCGATGGGTAAGGATCAAATTGATAACGCTCTTCGCTTAAAACATATTGGCATAAACAACATGCTACAAATGTCCAATGTTAATCCCAGTTCCTTGTTGGATGCAATCAATAGGGTGACTTCGGATTATCTGATAAAAGCAAGATTGGACAAATTGAGTGCGACATTCCATACATTAGAAGATGAGGACGCTAAAGATGCTGTAAATCAGTCAAGCGACATTGTGACGGGGTTCAAGATTCTCCGGGACATCTTGAATGCGCAGGACTGATAATTTCGTGGCAATACAATAATGATGGACGGAAAATAGCGGATTTATTCTTCTGTCCAGTCTTCGATAGAAAGTCCTTTGACTCTGGAAAATTCTCCCACATTATGGGTGACTAGAATTCCGTTGTTGGCAACGACGGTCGCCGCAATCAGCATTTGTATCGAGAAAATACTTCAAAAGAGTTCTCCTATAGTGTCTGTGCACGGCATGTCGGAAGGCTCATTGAACGATGGGTCGTTTATACAGCCAAAAAGGGAGAAAAAGTCATCTGAGTAAGATTCAGCAGGAGTGTTTTGAGGAATATTACGTTTTGACCTGTTCGCGAGGAAAAGGATAAAGTCATAGACTTCCCTTTGCTTCTCGGACGAAAGAGTCTCGTAAATGTCTTCAATGGCTGCATACGGCATAAATCAACCTCTGCTTTAAATATATATTTTTTCTGGTGACAACGGCAAGCAACTCTTTAATCGTCCTTAAAACCTATAAAATTAGGGTTGTTGCTAGAAGATTGATATATTTTTTTCGCGTTGGACTGTACATAAGCTATATTCGAGGTATGCGTTACACGTTTTTCTTTGTGGTGGCTTTCGCTGCCCTGCAAGCCTTCGGAGCTTCTTCTATGGACAACTGCCTTTTCAATGGCCGCTGGGAAATTACTGCGGACCGCGCGCGCACGAGCGCCCCTGCCGCCACGGTCCAGTTTATTGCAAGTGCCAAGTCGCTTTCGTTCGACCTCGAGGGAACAAGTCGCTGGCGCCTGGATGTGGACGGCACCCCCAAGGAATATTTCGTGACGGGCGACGAACGCACGGTCAAGGTCGTGAAGGGCCTGGATGGCGAAAAGCACCGCTACCGCCTCATCAAGATTAGCGAGACGAATCCGGGCTTTGTTAGTTTATATAAAGTATCCCTGGACAAGGGCGGCCAGTTTTTTGAGAAACCTGCCGCGCCTGCCCGTCGCATCGAGTTCATCGGGGACTCGTTCACGGTAGGGTTTGGTTGCGAGGGTGGCCCGGGCGACAGCCCCGATCTCGAATTCGAAAAGACGAACTCCTCCTTGAGCTACGCCTTCTTGCTTGCAGATGGGTTCAAGGCCGACTTCCAGGTAAACGCCTTTAGCGGCCGCGGGCTTGTGCGCAACTATGCGAACATTGTCCCGGAATGGACTATCGAGAAACTTTACCGCTACACGGTCCCTGGGGCCGCCCCTTCGGAGCCGGATGCAGCGCTTTACGACATGGGTACTTTCCACCCCCAGGTGGTGGTCCTCTTCATCGGCATCAACGATTTCCAGGGCGAACCTCCCTATGCGGACAAGGGAAAATTCAAGAAGGCTTACGCCGATTTTCTGGATAAATTGCGTGCCGCCCACCCCGGTGTGAAGTTTTTGCTCGTTTCTACCAAAGTATGGCCGAACGACGATTTGACCCCCACGGTCAAGGCCATTTACGACTCCCAGGTGGCCTCCGGACGCTCCGATTTGGAGTTTTTGGCCATTCAGACCGAAAATTCGGCCCTTTTGGGGCACCCTTCCGTCCATTCTCACCGCGAAATGGCCAATACAATGCGCCCGATTGTGGCAAAATTGGCAAAATGGTTGAGTCGCTAACGCAAAATTTTATTTATCTTTAACCTCAAGGTATAATTTTGGGGATACCCGCATGTCAAAGATAATGGAAAAGATATACGCCCTCTTTAGGATGAACATCCTGATCTTTGTGCTGTTGCTTGTGACCGTGATAGCCCTGTTCGCCTATCGTAACGGTCTCGACGACATCGTGTTCCTCAATCTCGCCGATTACCCCTACATTATCGCCCAGACGGACTCCGTCGACGGCGGCTCGTCGGCTATCGCGATGGAGCGTACGGACTCCTCCATCATCGTGGACTACGAGCTCCGCGAGGGGTACGCCTACCCGTATGCCGGCGTCAAGATTTTCCTCGGCGACGGCAAGACCCGCGGTAAGGACCTTTCCCGCTACGATAGTATCTTCGTGTGGGTGAAGCCCCGTGGCGAAGGTACGGTCCGCCTGTACATGCGCGGCTACGACAGCGCGTTCTACCGTGCCGAAGACGAGACCTCCCTCAAGTTCAACGAAATCGAATTTTTCCCGCTCGAGGAGACCTATCCGGCGGTGTTTGTCCCGCAGGAATTCCGCGTGGCGAGCTGGTGGGTCGCCCAGAACGCTATCAATGTGCACAAGGCCCGTGTCGACCTGAGTAACGTTCCGCTTATCGAAATCCAAACGGGCACCAATGCTCCGCTTGGTTACGGTACCCTCGAAATCAAGGGGCTCTGCTTCAAGGGCAAGAAGATTGCAAAACTCGACCTCGTTTCTATCCTGGTCGCTCTCTGGTTTGTCTCCTTCCTCATCATCCTGATTATCCGCTTCTTTGACTATAGCCGCGAGCGCGCCAAGGAGAAGAAGAAGCGCGAGGAACTCGAGAAGAACCTCCGCGCCCTGGAAATCGAGAAGTCCGAGTACGAACGCTCCAGCAAGGAAGACCCGCTCACGGGTTGCCTCAACCGCGCCGGTTTCAGCAGCGTGCTCATGCGCGAGCAGGAGAATCTGAGCAAGAACGGCCGTCCGGTATCGTTCGTGATGCTGGATATCGACCACTTCAAGCATATCAACGACACCTACGGCCACCAGGTCGGCGACGAGGTGCTGGTGAACTTGACTAAACTCATCCAGGGCAAGATCCGTAATACCGACGCTCTCGTGCGTTGGGGCGGCGAAGAATTCGTGGTGCTCTGCGGCGACACGCCTATCCAGAATGCCCAGTTCCTTGCCGAAAAGCTCCGCATTGCAATCGAAAATACCGTGCTCATCAAGCAGCAGCAGGTGACCTGCTCCTTCGGTATTGCCGAGATGATTCCCGACGAAGACCCGAAGCGCCTGTTCGAGCGCGCCGACAAGGCTCTCTATGCGTCGAAGGAAGGTGGCCGTAATCGCGTTACGAGTGCCACATATAAGCGTACCCGCTAAAATTTTGGTTTGCGGCGCCCTCGTGGCGTCGTTTTCCGCATGCTCGGGGAACCGGTCCGATTCCCCGGACCTCGGTGTTGGGTTCAGGCCCGTCCAGCTGCACTGGTCTGCTGCCGAGGGTGTCGACCCGGATGCTGAGATGCCGGGCAAGGACGAATGCGTGATTCGCGTCACGGCCGCAGTGATGGCTGCGCCCGAGGTTCACGCTTCCAAGGTTGCCGAACTGGAGTACTCGGCTACCTTCGCTCCCGACAGGGAAAGGGCCGAATGGTTCGTTTTCAAGGGAAATTGCCTGAACACGGCGGCCAAGGGAGCTCCCGAATGCCGCTGGACAGCCGAGTGTGGTCCTAGAAAAGTCGTTGTAAATTTCCACAACGAACTCTAGGGGTGGCTACTCGTTTTTTTTATTTTACAAAAGTATCTTTATCATGAGGGTCTTAGGTTGGGTTAAAACCTTGTTTTTTAACGAAATAAAGGACCGATAGTGAAACCGATTTTTGAATACACGGATTACCGCGAGTGGATACGTGACGCTTTTGAGGACTTCAAGAAGCGTAAATCCGTCGTATCGTGGCGTTACATGGCGATGAAGCTAGACGCCGACCCCGGTAACCTGCTGCGCGTTTCCCAGAGCAAGATCCATCTTTCGGTGAACCTGATTAAGCCCATGGCCGAATTTTTTGGCCTCGACGAAAAGGAAACGGCTTACTGGACCGAACTTGTGCATTTTGGTAGGGCCAAAACCGACTCCGAGGCCCTGAACCATTACGAGAAGATGCAGATGCTCAAGGGTATTCCCCTGAAGCGCCTCGCAAAGAAAGAGCTCGAATTTTACAGACATTGGTATTATAACGCGATACGTTCCATTATTGGAATATGTAAATTCAAGGATGATTATGAGGGTCTAGCGGAGAGCTGTACACCGGCGATTACGGTGGAACAGGCAAAGGAGTCTATCCAGTTGCTGCACGACCTGAATATGATTTCTATGGATAGGGACGGCTTCTGGAAAGTCAACGACACCTTCGTAAGTACGGGAGGCAACTGGCGGTCCGAAGCGGTCCGCGCCTTCCAGAAGGAAACCATCCGACTGGCAGGGGAATCCCTGGAGCGCCACGCGCCACCGCTGAGAGACATCAGCACGGTGACCATGACCTTCAACATGGATGACATCGCCCTTATTCGTGAAAAGATCAAGGAGTTCCGTTCGGAGCTTCTGAGGTTGTCGCAGGAAGGTACCGGCGACAACACGGTATTCCAGCTGAACGTTCAGTTGTTCCCGCTGGGATTTGTGAAGAAGTTGCAGGAGAGAGAAAAATGAAAAAGGCATTTATCTTTCTACCCTGGGTCTTTTTGCTCTTGAGTTGTGGAATGTTCGAGACCGCTGGCGGTCCCGGAAGTGAAACAACAAACGGCATCGTGGCCTACGTGGACGGTGCGCCGGCGGCTTTCGCGGGCGTGGCTCTCCGCCGTGTAGACCAGAAAGCTTCCCTTGCTGCGCTTGAAAACTCCGTAATCCAGCCGGACTTCTTTGCCGATTCCAACGGCCGCTTTATCTTGGACACTGTCTCTTCCGATGAAGAAATCCGCATGACCGTGGTGAGCGGCGGCTCCGCGTTCTCCAGGACATTCTCCGCCAAGGAACTTTCCAAGCTAGATACCATTGAACTTACCGCCACGGGTTCCGTTTCCGGTGCAGTCGATATCCCGAAGGGGAGCGAGTACGCATGGGTCGGTGTCTATGGTATGGATGTGCTCGTGAAGACGGATGCCGAAGGCAAGTTCGCTTTGCCGACGGTCCCCTCCGGTGATTCTCTGAAACTGTATTTTGCCGAAGAAAGCTACGATTCGGTGTTCGATAGCCACAAGGTCGAGGTCGAACCTTATGGTGTGCAGACACTGAACCTGAGAACCGAAGGCATTGTCGCTGTGTCGAAAGGCAAGCCTGTGCCATTCGCTACCGTGGCGGTTCGCAAAGTGGACCAGATGGTAGAGGATTCCTCCTTCAAGACGAGTTCGATTATTGTATCTGAAATCCGAGCTGATTCCAACGGAAGGTTCGTGCTGGACAGCCTGAAGAAGGGCGATTACCGCCTTACCGTGGTGGACAACGGCATCGCCTATTCCAAGGTGCTTTCCAACAAGGAAATTGAAAAACTTGACACGGTGGAGCTGTCCGCGACGGGGTCCCTTGTTGGGCGCGTGACTCTCCGCAGCGACATGATGTACGCGTACGTGGGCGTCTACGGCATGGACGTGCTCGTGAAGACGGACTTCAACGGCAGCTACGTGTTCCCGGCTCTCCCGGTGGGCGATTCCGTCGAGCTTTACTTTGTTACAAAGAAGATGGAAAAGCTCCCTGTCGAGGTGAAGACCGTGGTCGACGAGAATACCGCCGATTTCCACGCCCCGTCCATGACGTTCGAGAATTTCGAGGATTCCTTTGACTACTGGTACACTGCCACGGATTCCCTGGGCTCGTTTATAATTCCGAATCCGAAGGACTCTTCGATCAAGAAGGGCGTCGAGTACGATTCAACCCGCAAGTCCAACGTGTTCCACGGACAGTACTGGTTGTGGAATTCCTCCTATGCCTGGGTGCTGGTGGGCACGAACCTGCGCGACCATGTATGGAACCTGTCGCTGCTGGACTCCATCGTGTTCTACGCGAAGGGCGACGGACAGATTCGTGTGGCTGTCGAGAACTGGGACAAGGTCTCCGAGGAACTGGGTATGAACCTCAAGGCCGCTTCCGAATGGATCGATCTTGATTCGACCAAGTGGCAGCGTTACGTGATAGAGCCTTCCGACCTCATCATGAACGCTCTCGACAATGCTGACGGCTTGAAACCCTGGACTTATGTGAGGGGCTGGGTGAAGCAGCTCAACTTCTTTGCCCAGGGCGGTTCCAACTTCTACATAGACGACATCAAGCTGTACGGCGTGCTGTTCTAGAAATTTCCCTAATTTTCGCGGTATTGGGCTGTCAAAGGCGAAACTTTCGCTCTTTGCGCCCTTTTCGCTACACCGATAATTAAGTATCTTTGGTATCGTTATGCAGAGCTTAGAAAAGGAAGCGGCTGTTGCCGCGCAATATCTTTCTTCCATCTCCAGCCAGATGGAATCCCGGTTTGAAGAGTTTCTCCCCAGCGAAAAGGAACGCCCCTGCCGCCTCCACGAGGCCATGCGTTATTCCATGTTCGCCGGTGGAAAGCGCCTGCGTCCGGCGCTTGTTCGCGCTGCGTTTGACTTGTTCGGGGGCAAGGGCGACTCTGTATGGTACGCCATGGCGGCCCTCGAGATGCTTCACACGTTCTCGCTGATTCACGACGACCTTCCTTGCATCGACAACGACGACTTCCGCCGCGGCAAGCCGACTTCGCACAAGCAGTTTGGCGAGGCAACGGCCGTGCTTGCAGGTGATGCGCTCTGTATCCTTGCATTTGAGCTCATGGGCAAGACGGGCAATGCAAGGGCGATTGAGATTTTGGCTCACCTGCTCGGTACCTTCGGCATGATTGGCGGTGAGATGACCGATATCGAATGCGAGGGCAAGCCGGTCGACTTCGAGACGGTGAACTACATCCATTACCACAAGACGGCGGCCCTTATCGAGGCTTCGCTCGAAGTGGGTGCTCTCTTGGCGGGCGCCTCGGACAAAGACGTGGAAACTATCCGCAAGTACGGGCGTTCTATTGGGCTTGCTTTCCAGATTGTCGACGACATCCTGGACATCGTTTCTACGACAGAGGAACTTGGCAAGGATGCCGGGTCCGATGTGGAAAGGGGCAAGGCTACCTACCCGGCTTTGATTGGCCTTGAAAAGTCCCGTGAACGGGCGAGGGAACTCTACGAGGAATCGATTAGTGCCCTGGACGCTCTTGAATACGACACTTCCTTGTTCCGCGCTATTGCCGCATTCATCATTACCCGCGTAAAATGAAAGATTTGAAAGACATAAAGTCGCCTGCGGATATCAGGCAGTGTTCCGTCGAAGAACTGGAACAGCTCGCCAAGCAGATTCGCGAGACGATTATCGGGCAGGTCGCTAAGCACGGCGGTCACCTGGCGTCTAGCTTGGGCGTTGTCGAGCTTACGCTCGCCTTGCATTACGTTTTTGACACCCCCGACGATAAGCTTGTTTGGGACGTGGGCCACCAGGCATACGTACACAAGCTGATTACCGGCCGCTACGAGAAGTTCGGCACGCTGCGCCAGAAGGGCGGCATTTCCGGCTTCCTGAAGCGCAACGAGAGCGAGTACGACTGCTTTGGTGCAGGGCACGCTTCTACGTCGATTTCTGCGGCGCTCGGTTTCGCTGCTGCGCGTAACCAGCTTGGCCGCAAGAACAATGTGGTCGCTATCATCGGCGATGGTTCCATGACGGGTGGCATGGCCTACGAGGCCATCAACAACGTGGGTATTTCCAAGCACAACATGACCATCATCTTGAACGACAACAAGATGAGCATCGCTCCGAATGTCGGGGAATTCAGCAAGTACCTGAACCGCATCATTTCGGACCCGGTCTATAACAAGATGCGCAGTGACTTGGATCGCCTGATGACGCGCCTCCCTGGCGTGCTCGGCTTGCGTTTCCGCGATTTGTTCTTGCAGGCGGAGAAGGCGGCGAAGATGGTCGTGAAGCCTGGCCGCTTCTTCGAAGACCTGGGCATCCGTTATTTTGGCCCGATCGACGGCCACGATATCAACGAATTGATCATGCTCCTCAAGCGTGTCAAGGTGCAGCCGGGGCCGTGCCTCGTGCATATTTTGACCGAGAAGGGGCGCGGGCTCGATGCTGCCGTGAAGAACCCGACCAAGTGGCACGGTACCGGTCCGTTTGATCCAGAAAGCGGACTTCCGCTCCATCCGGGCAACATGAACCCGTCCCTCACGAGCGTGTTTGGCAAGACTTTGCTCGAACTCGCGAAGAAGGACGAACGCATCATGGGCATCACGGCTGCCATGCCGACGGGTTGCGGAATGGACATTGTCGCTTCCGAACTCCCGGACCGCGTCGTGGACGTGGGCATAGCCGAAGAACATGCCGTGACTTTTGCCGCAGGCCTTGCCTGTGACGGTATCATTCCTGTCGTAGCGATCTACTCGTCGTTCATGCAGCGCGCTTACGACCAGATGATGCACGATGTGGCTTTACAGAATTTGCACGTGGTGTTCGTGCTTGACCGTGCGGGCCTTGTAGGCGCCGACGGCCCCACGCACCATGGCGCCTTCGACCTCACCTTCATGCGTTCCGTTCCTGGCCTGACCATTATGGCGCCGTCGAACGAGAACGAACTGCGCGACATGGTTGTCGCTTCCATTGGCATGAAGGGCCCGGTGGCTATCCGCTACCCGCGCGGGGTCTCTTTCGAAAAAGAACTCAAGCCTGCGACGGGCGAGTTCGACTACGTACTGCCCAAGGTGCTGGAACAGGGTTCCGATATCTTGTTGCTCGGTGCCGGCTTTATGACGAACGAACTGAAGCGCACCGCCGAAGTGCTGCGTGAAAAGGGCTACAACCCCACGCTGGTGGATGCCCGCATCATCAAGCCGCTGGATACGGAGTGCTACAGGAAGCTCCTGGAGTCGCACAAGGTCATCGTGACGCTCGAAGACAATACCCTCGTGGGTGGTTATGGTTCTGCTATTGCGGAGCTCCTCGCCGACTTCGGGCTTACCGACAAGAAGCTGCTCCGCTTTGGGCTTCCGGACAAGTTTGTGGAACAGGGTGAAATCAAAGAACTGTATAAGATGTTGGAAATCGATGGCGAGTCTGTCGCCAAACGGATAATGGAAAAACTATGAGCGAAGAAATCAACCAGCCGAAGCGCACTTTGAAGACCGCTCTCAACCGGAAGTTCGGTGTGAGCGAAGTGCAAGACCGTGAACGCCGTGGACGTCGTGACGACGATGCCCGTGGTGGTCGCAAGCCTTTCCGCGCCCGCGGGGAATCCGAACAGCGCGAAGACCGCCGGTTCCGTGACCGCGAGGACCGCCCGTCCCGCGACCGCGAAGGCCGTGAAGGTCGCGAAGACCGTCCGTGGAACCGCGACCGTCGCCCGCGCCGTTTTGACGACCGTCGTGGCGGTGACCGTTCCTCGTTTGGCCGTGGTGGTCGCGGTGGCCGTGGTGCCGACCGTGGCGCCGCTCCGGTTTATCGCCAGCGCCCCGAACAGAAGGAAGCCGTCTTTGACGAGAATCTGGACGAGCAGGCACTCGAAGCCCGTTCCGCACAGGTGGAGGCTATCGAGGATCCGGTTTCCAATCCGCCTTGGTTCAAGAAGCTCATTGCCCTCACGACCGAAAAGGGCCGCGAACGCGAAGGTCACTTCCTTGGTGAAGGCGTGCATGTCGTGGACGAACTCGTGAGCCATCACCGCGAAATCGTTATCGCGGTCTACGTGGTCGAAGGTTTCAGCGACGAGAACCTGATTGAAAAGATTAACGAGGCCGAAGTCAACCTGCATGTGCTCACCGAAGAACAGATGAAGCGTCTGTCTTCTACCGTGACGACGCAGGGGATTATCGCCCACTGCCGTTGCGCAAGCAACAAGCCCAACTACGAACAGAGCCGCAGCGTGCTCACGCTTGTGGATGCCGTGCAAGACCCGGGTAACCTGGGAACGCTCTTCCGCACGAGCCTCGGTTTCGGCTCCAACGGCATGGTGCTTGGCCGTGGCACGGTGAACCCGTTCAACCCGAAGGTGGTGCGCGGTTCGTCGGGCACGTTCCTGCGCGTTCCGTTTGAATACGACGTGGACTTGGTTGAACATATCAACTTCCTCCGCAGTAAGGGTTACACCATCATCGCTTCTGATTTGCATGCAAGGCAGAGCCTCGGGGAAATTCCCGCCCGCAAGCTGCGCAAGATGGCGTTCCTGGTGGGTAACGAAGGTGCCGGCACGAACCAGTACCTGATTGAACTTGCCGACGAGACGGTGAAGATTCCGATGAGCAGCGAACTCGAATCCTTGAACGTCGCTGTCGCTCATGGTATTCTCTCTTACGAAGCCGCGAAGATTCAAGAGGAACTCAAGTAATGACTTGCTTCTACGACCGTCTTGAACAACGTATCGCCGCATGTGGCAACCCGGTGTGCATGGGCATGGACCCTGTGCTCAAGCTGATTCCGCTTGAGGGCACGCCCGAAGACAAGATTAAGCGTTTCTATTCCGACATCCTGGAATGTTGCGCCAAGCGCAATGTGTTCCCTGCTGTGGTGAAGCCGAACAGCGCTTATTATGAATGCGTGAGTGTGCAGGCTATGCTTGTGCTCCAGCAGCTGATTGCTGACTATAGGAGTGCGGGTATCCCGGTGATTCTCGACGCGAAGAGGGGCGACATCGGAAAGTCGAGCGCGGCCTACGCGAATGCCGCGTACGACGTGTACGGCGCCGATGCCGTGACGGTTTCTCCGTGGATGGGAACGGATTCGGTTTCCCCGTTCATTCGCGAAAATAGTGAGAACGGCGCCTACGTCTTGTTGCGTACGAGCAACAAGGGCGCGCACGACTTTCAGGACATGAATGTCCTGCGCGGGGATGACCCGCGCGATGTCGCCAGTGCCTTCTATTCCGTTGCAGACAAGATTGTGGAATGGGACGATGGCAAGGGCTACCTTGGCGCTGTCGTGGGTGCGACTCACCCCGAAGAACTTGAACAGATTACGGCGTACTGTGTTGCCAAAAAGCACGAAATCCCGTTCCTGATTCCTGGCGTGTCCATTCCTGGCGTGCCCGGCGGGCAGGGCGGTGACGCAAAGACCGTGCTTAACGCTATTGCCAATGGTGGCGGCAAGCGCAAGTTCCATGTGCTGAATTCTAGCAGTGGCCTGAACTTTGCCTGGCAGCGCAACAATACACCTGCAAACTTCGCCAACGATTGCGTTGACGCTTTGGAGCGCTTGGCTGACAGCTTGCGCTAAAGGGTGGGCAATCGATGCGCTACTTGGTCACGCTGATTCTTTCGATCTTGGCTATCGTGGTGGCGTTCCATTATGCGCGTCCGCTACCCAATACCCAGTTCGATGAATCGTTCATCCCCAAGGCGAATTACGTTCGCTATGTTGCCGCTGGGAATAATTCTTCGGTGGCGGGGCTGTTCTGGATCAAGGCGCTTACCAACTTGGGCGAGAGCTACTTGACGGGAACCGAATTTGCGTACCTCGGCCATATTGCCGACCTCTGTACAGATTTGGATAGCATGTTCTATACGCCGTACTACGTGGTTGGCGGTATCAGCGCCATGGATGCTCCCGATACCTCGGATTTCAATGTGTTCCGTCGAGGCGTGCGCGTGTACCCGGATGACTGGAGGCTTGCTCTCTATTTTGCCTTGCGCCTTGCTAATGGCCCGCACCCGGACAAGAAGGCTGCTGCCGATGTGATGCGCCCGTTTTTCGACAGCCCGGACACGACAATTCCTCCGCACATTCGCACCATATACAGGACGTTCGAATTGGATACCATGCAGACGGAAATGGCGGTCGCGACGATTATCGAAGATGCGATGCAACCTCGCTACAAGGCGTTCCTCGAGAGTCTGAGCAACAAGATGTTCCGCATGTTGGGGCTACGCGCTTTGCCGACCATGGAAGAAAAGGACCGGGTGAAGGAAATCATCAAGGACATCATCCAGAAGGTGGCCGATGGCAACTTGCATCCGCAACAGGCGTTTGGCTTGTGCATGTCGATGAAGTACAAACCGCCCGTAGAACCTCCCGCTGCCGATTCAACAGCAACTGATAGCGCCAATGTCGCGGCTGTTGCCGATAGCGCCAAGGCCGTGACATCTGCTGATTCAACGGCCCGCGATTCGTCCGCTGTTCCTGCGAGCGCTTCCAACTGATTGCATAAAACAGTGCATACAAACTAGCCGTCCAGAATTTCGGGACGGCTTGAATTTTTTATAGCAGGATTTTTTGCGAAATTATTTTGTGCTGCGTTTGGCGTTGTTGGGTAGTCCCATCAACTCAAATGCGTTCTTGCTGCGTAGGAAGTAGTCTTTCGCGAGTTCAGCGTTCTTCTTTTCGGCGAGTAGCCCGCGGTAGTACAGGATGGTGGCTGTCATGTGCGGACGGTTCCCCTGGATGGTACGGGATTCAGCAACTTGGTAGAGCGAATCCGCATTGGCCTGCGCATTCAGGTCGGCGATGCGGGCCTCGGTCCAAGCGTAGATACCGCTGCTTTTCTTGACGCGCTTCCCAAGCATTTTCAGTGATTCTTGTGCTTCTTCCATCTTGTGGACGGCACCTTGTGCAATGGCACATTCGGAATAGAATGTTGCCTGCACTCCGTCTGAAGTCTTCTTCAGGCTGTCTACATTTTGCTCGCTGCAAAGTTTTACGGCATCCGCATATTTTTCGTGAGCGTTGCTCAAGGCAATTTTAACTTGGTTGTAAAGGACAGAAGTCTGGTTGTCCAAGGCTCCCTTGCGTACGATAGATACAAGAGAATCTGCTAGCGCAAGGTCGAGGCTCAATGTGCGGATGTGCGCCATCGAGAGCAGTATGCGCGCTTCGGACAAAAGGTCCGCTTCTTTGCGGCTGGCGAGGAGCGCACGTTCAAGCTGGCTGTAGCTGCGTGCGAATTTCCCGTTCTCCAGGGATTTCTGCGCGCGGTACGAAAGCTCTCCGGATTCCGATGCCATTGCGGCTGTGCCGAGGGCGAGCGCCAGTGCTATGATATGCTTGCACTTTACCATAGCGTCTCCACCATGAAGGGTACGGTGTCTTTGCTCGGGATGGACCTGCGGATGAGCCATATCTTCGACATGCCGGTCATGAGGTCGTCGGCGTTTTCAAGAGTTTCTTCGGACGAGGAGATGAAGTCCGTGAGGCTGGTGCTCACGTTGCCGATGTTGTCGACCATGCCGTCTACACGCCCGACTGTCGTATCCAGCTTGCTCAGGAGCGTGTTCACGTGGCCCGGAACATCCTTGAGGTTGTCGACCATGCCAGATACATTGTCCACCATTCCCGAGACGTTCGTGGCAATCGTATCCACTTTGTTGAGTAGCGTGGGCACGTCGTTCTGCAAAGTATCCATGAGCTTTGAAGCCTTGTTGAGGGCGTTCATGCCGGTATAGGTAATCTCGTCGATTCGGTTGAGCTGGCGGTTCAGGTTGTCGTACAGCAGGCGGCTGCCAAAGAGGGCGCCCACGGTGGTTCCTGTATCCATAGCCATGCCGAGGAGCGTGTCGGCCGCATCGATAAGCCTGTTCACGCGGCCCAAAAGTTCGTTTGCGGTTTCAAGAACGGTTTCGATGTCCTGAGCCTTGCCGGGCGGGAGGTAGTCGCCGTCTTGCAATACGCGCCCCTTGCCACGCCTCACATCGATGTTGATGACACGCGCGGAGATGACGTTCTGGTCGCGGATGGCGAACACTTCGGCGCTGTCGGTAATCCAGTTCTGGAATTCCTTGCGGATGGTGAATTCCATGCTCACGCCGTTCGCGATGATGGTCATGTTCGAAATCTGGCCGATGTCGACACCGCTAATCTGCACGCGGGTGCCGGGTCTTAAGCCGAGTGCCTTGTCGAAGGTACTGTGGAGCTTGTATTCCTCGATGCCGACCATGCCTGTCGAAAAAATCTTTGCATAAAGGACAATGCCGAAAATCATGACAGCAACGGTGAAAAGCACTCCGACCAGTAGTCCGGAGATTTCCATCCAGTTGATCTGTTTCAACGGCTTGAACTGCATATTCAGGAATATATAAATTTTTACATGGCTTGCTCGAAAAGAAATTCGGCGACCTGCATTTCGGATAAAGAATCCGGACATCGAGGTTTTATGGAATATTTTGACTTTTTGAACGAATCGGTTTCTCCCTGGCATACTGTGGAGAGCTTGCGACAAGTGTTTGTTTCTGCCGGTTTTGAAGAAATGCAGCTGTTAAATGGGACAACAGCGAAGCTCGGAGCGGCTTATATGTTTGTCCGGGGAGCGGCTGTGGTCGCCCTCAGGGTGCCGCTACAGGTAAACGAAAGCACCAGATTCAGGATTGCCCTGGCCCATACAGATTTCCCGGCACTCAAGATTTCACCGAATCCGGATCGCACGGCGGCGGGAGCCTCTACGCTCCATGCTGAGGTGTACGGCTCTCCCATCTATTCGACCTGGCTCGACCGCGACCTAGGCTATGCGGGTGTACTTGCTTACGAGAAAGACGGGAACGTGCAGACAAAGCTCGTGCGCGGCAGCAAACTGTTCCGCATCCCAAGCCTAGCGGTTCATTTGAACCGGGGCGTGAACCAGGACGGGACGAAGGTGGACCCGCAGGCGGACTTCAACGCCCTGTGGCAGGCTGCCACAGCGGACGGCAAGGCGTCCGCGTTCGCCGATGCTCTGCAAGGCGAACTGGGCGTTGCCGGCAGGCTCCTGGATTTTGATATTCAGCTCTTCGACGCGCAGCCGGCATCTTTTGGTGGCTTCAACGACGAATGGATTTATTCGGGCAGGCTCGACAACTTGGGGAGTTGCCATGCTGTAGCGCAAGCTTTGGCAAAAGCGAGTGCCCCCGCCAATGATTTTTGCGTGGCGTGCTTCTGCAACAACGAAGAAATCGGCAGCGAAACACGCGAAGGTGCTTGCGGGAACTTTTTGCGCAGCGTTTTGGAAAATGTTTGGAACGGCGTTGGCGGTAATTTGGGTAATGTTAGTTTGTCTGCGATTCTCGGGGAATCTTTCGCACTTTCTGTCGACGCGGCTCATGCCGTACACCCGAACCACCCCGAAAAGCACGAAGCGAACCATTCTCCGGTGCTGGGCGGCGGCATTGTTCTCAAGACGAATGCGCAAAAGCGCTATGCGAGCGATGCTGTGTCGTCGGCCCGCCTCCGCTTGCTGTGCGAACAAGCTAATGTGCCCTGCCAGACGTTCGTGATGCGCAACGACATGCCCTGCGGCTCTACTGTGGGCCCCGCGATTTCTGCAAGTCTCGGAATTCCGACGGTGGACATTGGCGAACCGATGCTGAGCATGCACAGTATCCGCGAAATGACGGCAGTCAAGGACCACGAAAGTATGGTGCGGCTCGTTGCTGAATTCTTCCGCTGATTTTAAAAATGCGCTTCGTTTAAGTTTTTTATATTTGAGTTTATGAGAAAATCTACGAATTTGAGAACGTTTATCCTTTGGGGATTTATTTGCGTTATAGCGAATTTGTTCTGCACTCTTTCGGCTCCTTACGATGGTGACCAAAGTTTTTGGGTGGGTTGGGTCCAATCGCTGATTGACGGTGGCCTCGGAAATTTCCGTGGCAATTATCCTCCGCTTTATGTTTTCTGGCTCTGGGTTGTCGCGCAGATTCACGCTATTTTTGGAATCGTTGTCGCGAAGACTTTCCTCCTCAAGTTCCTTTGCTTGTGGCCGGTGTATTTCGCGCACTTGTTCCTTGTAGATTTTTCCTGTCGCATTGTAGACCGCTACAATCTCCCGCGCTGGCAGCAGAACCTCGTGATTGCCTTTGTCGCGCTGAACCCCGCCATTCTCCTCGGCGGCCCGATGTGGGGCCAGGTGGACCTCGTCCCTGTTGCGCTCGCGCTTTCTTCGCTGTACTGCATCTATTTCCGCCGCACGACCATGCTTGCGGCCCCGCTGTACGTGTTGTCGTTGCTCGCGAAGTTCCAGATGATTCTCTTCTTGCCGGTGTTCGGTGGG
Source organism: Fibrobacter sp. (assembly GCA_016285835.1). Lineage (GTDB taxonomy): Bacteria > Fibrobacterota > Fibrobacteria > Fibrobacterales > Fibrobacteraceae > Fibrobacter. Next base: position 7,010 of record JAEERM010000013.1, on the reverse strand, counting down.
CTTTTCATCAAGAACTGGCGCCGTTCCTGGAAGGGCCTCCCGTTTGCCGTCGTGGCGGTGGTGCTCGTCTTCTTGCCGTTCTTCTTGGGCGATAATCTCGGGGGAATGCTGCGTCGCGCTTATATCGATACGACTTCGCAGTACCCGTTTGCCACGTACAATGCGGCGAACCTCTGGATGCTCACGGTGGGCAATGTCTCGCCCGACGCGAACCCGTTCTTTGGACTGTCCAAGGATGGCTTGTTCTTCTGGCTTTGCCCCTCTTATGTAGGCAAGGCGCTGTTTGTCCTTTTCTCCATCTTTACGCTTATTGCTTCTATCCGTTGCAAGTCGCTGCGTCGCGTGTTTGAACTGGCCACGTGGAATGCCGCCGCGTTCTTCGTTTTGCTGCCGGGCATGCATGAGCGCTACATCTTGTACGCCATCCCCGTAGCTGTCATCTGGTTCGTGCTGGATTGGCGCAAGTCCCTCGTATGGGTGATGCTTTTGACGGCGGTCGCCTCTTGCAACGTGAGCATCCTGTGCGACGGGTTCCATGGGGGCAATGCTTGGACATGGCTCTCGGCGTTTGCCGTGCTGACGATGGTGGGGGGCATGTTCTACCTCTTCTTGCCGAAGGTGTTCGCGAAGGTTTATTCGCTTGCCGCCTTGGTCAAGATTCCGCGCTTTGTGCCGTATTGTTTCCTCGGCGTGTGCCTGTTGGTGGATGGCGCTTATCATATCAATTCGCTTGCACCCGTCAAGATCAAGCAGGTTGACGGCGAGATTATTTTGAGTGGACTCAAGTTCGATAGCTTCCGCCAGAATTACAAGGTGCCCATGATGAACAAGTCCGTAGAAAATGCTCCGCTCAAAGTTGGTGGCAGGCAGTACAAGTACGGGATAGGCACCCATGCGCCTTCGAGCATTGTCTACATTTTGCCGAATGACGCCGATTCGCTCTATATTTCCGCCGGTGTTGACGACGAAGTTTTTGACAATGGCGAAATCGTCTTCCGTATTTACGGCGACGAAAGGATTCTTTGGCAGAGCAGCCCTGTAAGGGGTAACGCTAAGTCTCCCGTGTCGGCCGCGGTGTCGCTCGAGGGAGTCAAGATTCTCCGGCTCGAGACGGATCCGCACGGCCCTGATTCTTACGACCATGCGGACTGGCTGTCACCTATTGTCAAGTTGAAAAAGTAGGCTGTGCCCGTGAAATTGCGTATTGCCGATGTCGCCCGCCTTGTAAGGAAGGTTCCCGCAGAAATCTATTTGTTCTGGCTGTTCCTTGCCGTGGGCGTTTTCGCGCGCTGCTTCATGTTCACGGGTGTTCCCGCCGACATCAACCAAGACGAGGCTTTTGCCGGTTACAACGCTTATACGCTCTTGACGACAGCGCGGGATTCCTTCGGGTTCCGCATGCCTGTGTACCTCACCGCCTGGGGCTCCGGCATGAACGCGCTCGAGTCTTACCTGATGGTGCCCTTTGTGGCGCTTTTTGGCCTCAAGGTTTGGGTCATTCGCTTGCCCATGCTGCTGGCCGGCATCTTCTCGCTGGTGGCTATATATAAACTTGTGAAAATGTACGTGGGTGCCCGTCAGGCGCTTGCCGCGCTGTTTGTGCTCGCCATCGCTCCGTGGCACATTATGCTGTCGCGCTGGGGCCTGGAATCGAATCTCGCTCCCGCCTTCGTGCTGTTCGGGATTTACTTTTTTGCGAAGGGTGTCGAACGCCCGAAATTCCTGGTGCTCTCGGCGCTGTTCTATGGGCTTTCGCTTTACGCCTACGCGACGATTTGGGCCGTTGTCCCGTTCATGATTCTTTTGCAGGTGGCCTACCTGTTCTGGATTCGCAAGTTGCGCAACTGCCGTTACACTTGGATTGCCCTTGCCGTCCTTTTGGTGCTTGCTGTTCCGCTGCTGCTGTTCATGCTGGTGAACCAGGGCCGTATGGATGCCATTTCGCTCCCGTTCCTGAGCATCCCCAAGTTGCTGTATTTCCGCGATAGCGAAATCTCGTTCGAGAAAATCCCGGAGAATATCGGCAACCTCTTCAGCATTCTCACGCTGCAAAGCGATGGCCTGCCGTGGAACTTTACGGAGAAATTCGGAATCTTCTACCCCATATCCATCCCGTTCTTCTTTGTGGGGCTTTTGTGGAGCATCGAGGGCGCTTGGAAGGGGCTCAGGGCCCGCGTCGCGACGCTTGACTTTTTCATGCTCGTATGGTTCGCCGCCGGTTTTGCCATCGGGATACTCATCAACGTGAACATCAACCGCGTGAACCTGCTCTTTATCCCGATGCTCGTGATGATTGCGCGTGGGCTTTACGTTGTATTTAATTATTTGAACCCGAAGGCCCTTGTGATACCCTTCGCCGTGTATGCGTGCATGTTTGTCTCGTTCGAGAACCACTACTTTACCGATTACCGGAACAGCATTGCCTGGAATTTCTGCCGCGGAATCGAAGACGCCATGACATTCGTGGAAACCGAGCTGAAAGACGCCTCCGTCGTGAACGTGGATCGTGGCGTGAGCTGGCCGCGCGTCCTCTTCTTTGCGAAACCGGAACTCAGCGATTTCTTGCAGACCGTGGGCTACACGAACTATCCCGCCGCCTTCCTCGATGCTTCCCGTTTCGGGCGCTACCACTTTTACTTTGACAAGAACCGCGTAGACGGCTCGTCGGTCTATCTCCTGAATAACGATTCCGGCTCCCGCTATGCCCTAGAAAACGCCGGGTACGAAGTCCGCGAATTCGGCTACTATCTGGTAGGTTATCCGAAAAAATAGGATGTAGATCGTAGAAAGTGTCATTGCGAGCGAAGCGAAGCAATCTCACCCAACATTCACGCCGAGGCTTCCGCTACCCTCACTGCGGGAGTTCGCACGCCGCACCCGCAACGCTCGGGCTTGTTTTCCTGTATTAAACCGCCTCATTTCCAATGTGATATCCACCTTTTGTTCAAAATAAAGTATATTTCCTGCTGACATTGTTTTTAAGAGATTTGCTCTTATTCTCTCTTTTCGAAATCTGGTACATTTTGAACAATCCGAGAATAAGACGAACGCTCACGTCCCTGTTGGGGCGTGGGTCGTTTGTGCTTATGGATTGTAGGTTTACCAGAGCCTCGAAAGGAGTAAGTGCATTCGATTCCACGCCTTTTTTTTGTGCCGTGAAATGGATGCTATGAATCTGGGCAATCTCCGATCGGAGAATCCCGGGTGGCAAAATTTTTGACAGAGTACGAAGTGCAAGATGCCTGCAAGGTGTTCCTTGGTCTCGATAGGCCTGAACAAAACGTGAAACAGGATACGGGTCAATTGACGACTTTCAACAAGTTGGGTGTCAAAGCTGGTAGCAATAAACCTGATGGATGATCCTTATCGTGCGGGGACGGTATTGCCGGCTATGTGAACAACATTTTTGCAACAGGAGAAAAAAACGATAAGTAGCGTATAGAGTTGTTTAAAAAACTTGCGGGAGGTGGGGTTGCTTGCTGGGTGGTGGGTGCCGTGGATTGGTGTAGGCTGAATTGCGGAGCCATTATTTGACACGAACTGAATGCAAATAAAAATCCAGTCTTTTCTTAAAATTATCTTTCAATTTGGCTTGACTTTGTACAAAGTTTTGGATATATTTACGTGTGACGAAAATCACATCAGTGCCCATATGAAAGAAAGTTATAAAGAAATCTCATCCGTGATTGGAAAGCGCAGACTGATCGCTGCCATTGTGTTTGCACTTGCATGCATTTGTCTATGGGGGTGCGGACTGTTCGATGAGGAGGTGACTCACGAAGTGCATGAAAAAAGGCATAGTGGACTTGTAATAGCAATTTTAGATGATTCTTTGGCACTAGAAACAAATGGACGTGGTTGGACGGATCACACGGAAAGTTGTGACTATTGGGAAAATTGCGATGGCGGAACAATCAACCAGGGACTTTTCCTTGTGAATTATCGTAACAAGCAGAGGCCCTTGTGGGGAGATACGATTGATGGTGTTATAACCATAATTTGGGGACTGGCGGCCGATTCAACAGTACTGTTCTATGATAAAAAGAACAATTTTGGATTTTGGAAAGTGGGAAAACTTCCTGATGTACGAAAGAAAATAAAGATAGAAGATGGATGTGCTTGGAACGATCCTTACACGCGGGCGAAACCGTGGATAAATGGTAAGATTCTATTAAAAGATATGTATCCGTGCGCATTTGCTGTGCTGGACACAGTGTCGGGTATTGTGAAAAAACTGGAATTTACTGGCGAATACGCATGGCTTGATGGATGCGACGACATTACTTACATTGACGGGGAGGCCGTGTGCTTGAAAGCGTTGTATGATGAAAAGAGATATGGAATTTATGAATATGGAAAAGATGGTTTGATGGATTCATTAATTTGGAATGACGCTAGTTGGTCTATATATACTGAAAATGTATTGGAAATACGGGGAAATATGTTTACGATAAAGCATCCAACCAAGATGATTGATGGTAAACCTAATCCCCTAAACGGAACTTTTATTCATTATTTGAAACCATTGGGAACGCCAGTTTTACCTGTACGTATGGAATACAATAATTTTGTAGACTCAACAGGATTTTCTGTTGGCTATTCCTCCGAGGATTTGATAGTAACAAAGTAACTAAAGGAAAATTTTATGGGAAAGGTTGCCGTGCTGGCCATTGTTGTGGCCTGCTATTGTGGGTTGTTGTCTGCTGCGAAGCCGATGGAGGCGTTGAACCGCTATAACGTGGTTCTTGTACATGGTGCTGCTCCAGAAAACCAGGGGTATGGAGATAAGTGCAATAGTAACATTCAAAGTGCTTGGAATACTTCGAATGACTATACGGCTTATCAAAATGATACGGCAAATAATGAAAAAGTTTCTTGGAACCTTGGCGATGCCGTAGGGATGCTAGGGGATTATGAGAATGATGAAGGTGTGAAACTTACCTACTGGCTTGATTCTGTTGTATTTGAAGATACTGTGCGATATGGTTCTGAGTACATCTACATCCAGCGTTCCTTTGCGAACCCAGCGGAATCCCCCGCCCACAACGCACACGAAATCGGAGACAGGACATGGAAGGGGAATAATAACTGTTCCGTGCGTCGATCGCTTTTCGAGGAGGCACAGGAAGTAAGGGCCGGCGGGCAGGACTCCTTGCGTGACCGCAGGTTGGATTCCGTTACATATTCCTACCGCACCATCCCTTCCCGCAACATCCTCATCGCGCACAGCATGGGCGGCGTGGCTTCGCATGAATATGTGACCGATACGAATGTTTATAATGGTGACGTTGACAAGATGATAACGCTGGATTCTCCGCACGAGGGGACGGGGAGCCTGAACCTGCTGATAGACATGCGGGACAACAAGAAGCGATTTTCCGAGGCCGCGTGGCAGTACATGGAATTCCTCTCGTTCGGGCTTGGACTGGCGTCTATATCTGTGGAGCCGCACACGGCGACCATTGCCTTGGCGGCATTGATTCCTTCGTTTGGGCTAAGTGCAATAAATAGCGTGGTGACTGCATATGTGGATGACAAGTATCTGAAAGACAAATTCGCGTTCAAGAAGGAGGATCCCCTTGCCCACTACATACAGCAGGACTCTGCTGGGATAAATGCCTTGATTGACCGAGCTGCGCATGACAATATGCCGATGGTAAGGCTGTTGGGCGGTTATGGTGGAATCACCTTTTCTGATCCGAATCGGGGCTTTAGACGATATTTGAATATTTTCATTCCTGATGCGCTGACGATGCCGTTGCTGAATTTCTATGAGCACGCCTTCGAAAGTGACGGGTCGGACCACGCCCGGTTTGTAAACGCCATGACTGGCATGGCTATTGGATTTGCGGGAGGAATTTCCATACAGGATGTCGGTTCCACGCTTGTCCCAGAGTATTCGAGTCTCGCCACGTCTACAAAGGCTTTCTCCGATGGCGTTGCGGATGTGAGAAGATGGACCTTCAATGCGTCTCCGAGTGCGGAAGATGTAGCGATTGAGCCGAAAATTGCTCGTGGAATGGCGACGGAAGCTGCGGTTGTTGGTGGCGTGATGGCGGCGAACTTTATACCTTACCCATTTGTGGCCATGGCTGCCAAGGCTGCCGCGGTTGGGGCTGGGGCGGCTGTCTATGTTGCAGATTTGAAGGATATTGTTGAAACGGGAGTGAACGATCTCCAAAATTCTCACGAGAACGCCAAGGCCCGTCGCATGCTCGATACGCTTTATTCGGCGGAATTCTCCTATCCGAAAGTTTTGCGTGGCAAGGAGTCGGGCAATGTTAGGCTAATGGAGGACTTCCTCTACGAGCGTCCTTTCGTGAATCTCTCGCTTTTCGTATCGGACTCGGCGCTGCGGGCGGTGGAGCCGGGCTGCTACTATGAGGCCGATAGCGCAAGCAAGCAGCAACTCTGCGAGGTGGGCCTGTACGATTCCCTCGGCAACGTGGTCGCGACTACGAACGGCAAGATGGACTACGCGGATTTCCGCAAGTCTCCGCTGCTCAAGTTCAAGTCGGAATCCGACTGGTCCAGGGTGGGCTTGAAGCTTGACCGCTGGGAACGCGTGGACGGCCTCAAGCCAGGTGGTGGTGATAACCCGAAGGGCGTCCCCATCCGCCACGTGGAACGTTATTCTGTTCCCGACATCACCGTAGACAACTTTATCGAGAAGTATTCCTTCGTGGTGGACGACCTGATGCCGCACCGCCTGCGCCAAATCCGCTTGAACTTCAACTACCAAGAAGAAATTGCATGGGAATGCGACGTGACGAAGGACCCATCGGCGGGCGATGCTTGTACGGTGTACAAGCGCTCCGGTGGCAGCGGCTGGGATACCTTGCAGCTGGAGAAGCATCCCGTCCAAAAGGACGGCCGCTTCGACTTCGAGCCCCGCAAGTACGGCTACAGCGTCCTGCTCGCCCTGCAGAAGGACAACCAGAATACGGTGACGATTTCTACGGTGAACAAGATCGGGCTTTCTTGACTTAAAGACTGAATCAGGTGGGGGA